>JBPBQX010000170.1:0-14137 GCA_050955025.1 Janthinobacterium lividum | reverse complement strand
GACCGAAGATCAACGGAAAGCGGCTTGCCCATGCATGCTGGCCCCCTGCCCAGCACGCATGGTGAATCACACCCGGCCCGCGTCGGGGAAGCTCAATCGACCCACATCGATGAGGTCATGCTCTAGTGATAATTTTCTGTGCCTCTTCATATATTTTCTTCCATTCCCTGTCATCCCATGCCTTCTTTTCTCCCAGCTCACGAGCTTTATCCAGTAAAGGGGCGGGAAGGTTAAGTTCATATTTTGCCGACTTGGCCAAATATAGTTTGTAGAGATTTTGGGAGTTCCATGATTTGATTGTCAGGAAATTGAAGTTCTCCATGCTATATTCTTTTTTCGAGAAAGTCTCGAACTTACTAAGAAAATCTTTGTTTTTTAGTACTTCAGCTAAGTTCTTTGGGAGTTCCGGTTCTTCCGGTTCTTTGGGTTTCTTGGCCATGGCAGAGCTCCTCTATCAGCTGCAGTCATACACGGAAGATAGTTACGCTGAAGTCACGTGCAGCTGTCAAACAGAATGCCTTCGTAGACGTCCATATCGCGGCATCACACCTCGACGAGGCGATCCACGCTGATTGTCCGCTCCCCATCAAGATCAGGCGTTCAGGCATTGTTCAGGGACAAGCTTCAAGTCGAGGGATCAAAGGGTCCTCGGACCCTTTGCGGGTTTGGGCAGAGCCCATGCTTGCTTGCTGCGCCTAGCGCGCCGGCGTGACGAGGTCCCAGAACGCGGTCCTGCGGGCGTGGGCGGTGCGGAGGGTGCGCGTGTAGGCGTCGTGGTCGGGGGTGTCGCCGAAGTCGGGGATGCGGGCGGCGAGGGCGGCGCAGGCGTCGAGGTGGCGGGCGGCGTGGGCGTAGCGGGCGGTGCGAGCGGCGGCGAGGGTGGCGCCGATCACCGCGCGGCGCAGGAGGGTGGCGGCGAGGGGGTGGCGGGCGTCCAGGGCGTCGGCGGCGGGGTCGAGGAGGTCGTGGCGGTGGCCGTCCAGCTTCGTGGCGCGGGCGAGGACGAGCTGGGCGGCGCGGGCCAGGTCGGGCCAGGCGAGGAGGAAGGCGAGGGCGTGCGGGGTGTCGCGGTGGGCGAGGGCGTGGGCCATGGCGCGCTGCTCGGCGTCGAAGTCCTCGAAGTCGGGGAGGCGGCGGAGGTGCTCGCGCAGGGGGGCGGGGTCGAGGGTCGCGGCGAAGTGCTGCCAGCGCAGGGCCTGGGCGTCGTCGGGGCGGCCGAGGGATTCGAGGGCGTCGAGGCGGGCGTGGGCGAGGTCGGGCGGGGGGCGCTGGCCGGGGGGGACGTGGGCGGCCTCGATCGCGGCCAAGGCCTCGAGCGGGCGGCTGGCGGCGAGGAGGCGGCGGGCGATGGCGGCGGCGGCCAGGGGGGCCTTGCGGGCTTCGGGGTCGAGGAGGGCGATGTAGGCGTCCACGTCGCCGGTGGCGTCGGCGACCTGCTGCAGCACGGCGCGGGCGGCGCGGCGGCGCTGGCTGGCGGCGACGTCGGCGGCGAGGACGGCGCCGGTGACGGGGTTCCAGCCGACGGCGCGGCGCTCGTGCTCGGGGGGGGTGAGGGCGGGCTCGGCGAGCCAGGATTCTGCGAGAGTGCGGAAGGCGGCGAGGCCGGGGGGGCCGAGGGCGGGGGCGAGGGCGGGGACCAGCGCCTCCCAGGCGGCGTGGCCGTCGGCGCGGACGGATTGCAGCGCGCGCCGGGCGAGGGCGGCGGGGTCGGGGCGCGCGGACTGGGCGAGAGGGCCGAGGTCGAGCACGGCGTCGCGGAAGAAGGCGGCGAGGCGGCCGGTGCCGTCGCTGCTGCGGGCCAGCACGGGGCGGGCACAGGCGGCGAGGCGCCAGGCCAGCTCGAAGGCCTCGCGCGGGTCGGCGGGGGCGACCAGCTCGCGGATGGCGCGGCGCTGGACTTCCAGTTCGGCGGCGAGGGGTTTGGTCTTGCGCCAGTCGACGAAGCCGCGGGCGTTGGCGATGGTGGCGAGGCGTTTGGCGACCTGGCGCGCGACGTCGACGGAGCCGGCGGTGCCGGCCAGCTCCAGGCGCAGGCGGCGCTGGGCGGCGGCGTTGCCGGCGACGGCTTCCAGGAGGAGGGCGGCGAGGCGAGGGGCGCCCAGGGACTCGAGGTTCGCGGCGTTCAGCGCCTTGCCCGTGGCCATGGGGTCCTTGTGGAGCGGGCTTCGCGGCGCGGTGGGACCGGCCGTCGCGGGGGCCGTGGCGGTGGGCAGGGTCGGGCGGGCGGCGGGGTGCCGGCCGCCGCGTCCTGCCCGCGTGGGCTCAGACCAGGAAGATCGCCATGAGGACCAGCAGGACGACGAGGGCGATCACCGCGTAGACGACGGTGCGGGTGAAGGTGCCCCAGAACATCTCGCGGTCGGCGGTGAACGCCTCGGGCGTGGTCGGGCCGGTGGCGGCGTGGGGAGTGGGGTGGTCGGCCATTGTGTCGCCCTTCCGGTCCGTCAAGCGTGCGTGCAGGCAAGCATACGTGCGTGCAGGTTCTAGGGCGCGGGGCGCGGGTCGGGCAAGGGGCTGAGCAGCGCGGCGTCGGGCGGGGGCGCCTCGTCCCCGCCGGGCGGGGGGCCGAGCACGAAGCGGCGCAGGGCGGCGGGGTAGAGGCGGTGCTCCTGGGCGAGCACGCGGGCGGCGAGGGTGTCCTCGGTGTCGCCGGGGAGCACGGGGACGGCCGCCTGGGCGAGGATCGGGCCCTCGTCGGTGGCGTCGGTGACCAGGTGGACGGTGCAGCCGTGCAGGCGCACGCCGCGGGCCAGCGCGCGGGCGTGGGTGTCCAGGCCGGTGAAGGCGGGCAGCAGGCTCGGGTGGATGTTGAGCATGCGGCCGGCCCATTGGTCGACGAGGTACGGCGTCAGGAGGCGGAGGTAGCCGGCCAGGGCGACGACGTGGATGTCGCGCGACTCCAGTTCCGCCTGGATGGCGCGCTCGTGGGCGGGTCGGTCGCGGGGGTAGGCGCGGTGGTCGACGCAGAGGGACTCGATGCCGGCGGCGCGGGCGGCGGCCAGGCCGGGGGCGTCGGGGCGGTTGGAGAGCACGAGGGCGATCTCGAGGGGGGCGGTCGTGGCGCGGAGGAGGGCCTCCATGTTGGAGCCGCGGCCGCTGATGAGGATCGCGATGCGGGTGGGGGACGGAAGGCCAGGGCGCTGCCCTGGACCCGCCAGGGCGAGCCGCCCTGGACCGGCGCCCTTGGAGGATTCGTGGGCAGGTTCGGGGGCGCTGGCCCGGGCGGGGTCCGGAGGCGGGGCCTCCGGCCTTGCCTGCGTCACGGTTCGGTGCGGATCGTGGCGGGGCCGGAGCCGGCCTCGATGCGGCCGATGACGTGGACGTCCTCGCCCAGCTCGGACAGCAGCGCAGTGGCGGTCACGACGTTGGACACCACCAGCGCCATGCCGATGCCGCAGTTGAACACGCGCAGCATCTCGTCGTCGGCCACGCCGCCGGTGCGGGCGAGCCAGTCGAACACGGGGGGGCGGGGCCAGGCGGCGAGGTCGAGCACGGCCACGGTGTCGTCGGGCAGGACGCGGGGGAGGTTGCCGGGCAGGCCGCCGCCGGTGATGTGGGCCGCCGCGCGCAGGAGGCCGGCCTTGTGCAGGGCGAGGACGGAGCGGACGTAGAGGCGGGTCGGCGTCATCAGGGCGCGGGCCAGGGTGGTGCCCGGCGCGAAGGGGGCGTCGTCGTGCCAGCCCAGGCCGGAGCGTTCCACGATTTTCCGGACCAGGGAGAAGCCGTTGGAGTGGATGCCGGCGGAGGCGAGGCCGAGGATGGTGTCGCCGGGGGCGATGTCGCGGGGAAGGAGGTGGCCGCGCTCGGCGGCGCCGACCGCGAAGCCGGCGAGATCGTAGTGGCCGGCGCTGTACAGGCCGGGCATTTCGGCGGTCTCGCCGCCGACGAGGGCGCAGCCGGACTCGGAGCAGCCGCGGGCGATGCCGGCGATAATGCGGGCGGCCTGGGCGACGTCGAGGCGGCCGGTGGCGAGGTAGTCGAGGAAGAACAGGGGCTCTGCGCCCTGGACGACCAGGTCGTTGACGCACATGGCGACCAGGTCGATGCCGAGGCTGTCGTGGAGCGTGGGGTCCTGCTCGCCGGCCTCGATGGCGACGAGGAGCTTGGTGCCGACGCCGTCGGTCGCGGAGACCAGGACGGGGTCGTGGAAGCCGGCGGCGCGCAGGTCGAACAGGGCGCCGAAGCCGCCGAGGCCGCCCATGGTGCCGGGGCGGTCGGTGGCGCGGGCCGCGGGCTTGATGGCGTCGACGAGGGCGTCGCCGGCGGCGATGTCGACGCCGGCGTCGCGGTAGGTGGCGCCGTTGCGGGTGGGGTCGGTCATGCGGGGGCCTTGGGGCGGTTGGCGTGGGGACAGGAACCATGTGGGGGGGCGGGCAAGCAAGGCTGGGCTCTGCCCAGACCCGCCAGAGGCTGGGCCTCTGGACTGCCTTCCCTAGGGGGTGCGTTCCAAGGGCGCAGCCTTTGGCGGAGCTTGAGGCGGAGCCTCAACCTTGCTTGCTGTTCTCCGCTGACGTTGATTGCGGCAGTGATGTCCGAGCAGCCCTGGCCCGAGTCCGGCGCGCGTCAGCTTGCGCTGCCGTTCGCGCACGAGGCGCATTTCGGGGACGACTTCCTTCCGGGCGAGGCGAATGCGGCGGCGCGGGCGTGGGTGGCGCGCGGGGCGTGGCCGGGGGGGCGGCTGGCGCTGTGGGGCGGGGCGGGGAGCGGCAAGACGCACCTGCTGCACCTGTGGGCGCGGCGCGCGGGGGCGGCGGTGGTGGACGGGGCGGGGGTGCGCGGGGGGTTCGAGGGGCTCGGCGGGGGTGCGGGCGGGGTGGCGGTGGATGATGCGGACCTGGCGGGGGAGGCGGCGCTGCTGCACCTGCTGAACGCGGCGCAGGAGGCGGGGCGGCCGGTGCTGCTGGCGGCGCGGGGGGCGCCGGCGCGGTGGGGGACGGGGCTCGCGGATCTGCGCAGCCGGCTGCGGGCGGCGGTGGCGGTGGAGCTGGGGGCGCCGGACGATGCGCTGCTGCGGGCGCTGTTCGCGCGGCTGCTGGCGGAGCGGCAGCTCGTGGTGGGGGAGGGCGTGCGGGAGTGGCTGCTGGCGCGGCTGCCGCGGACGGGGGCGGCGCTGCGCGAGGCGGCGGCGCGGCTGGACCGGGCGTCGCTGGGGGAGCGGCGGGGGGTGACGCGGGCGCTGGCGGCGCGGGTGCTGCCGGGGGTCGAGGCGGACGCGGAGGAGGAGCGGGCGGGGCCGGTGCTGCTGTAGCGTGGCCCCGTGGTGCGGCGCCGGGGCGGCGGGTCCGCGGGCGGCGGTCACGGCGCGGAGGGGGCGATGAGGGAGCTGGTCCTGGGGATGTCCATGTCGCTCGACGGTTTCGTCAGCGGCCCGGAAGGCCAGGTCGAGTGGGTGTTCGACGGCGACCCGGAGGCGATCGCCTGGAAGCTGGAGATGCTGGGCGACACCGGCCTGCACGTCATGGGCGGGCGGACGTTCGACGTCATGGCCGCGTTCTGGCCGACCTCCACGCTGGTGTTCGCGCCGCCGATGAACCTGGTCCCCAAGGCGGTCTTCACCCGGGGGGCGCGGGCGGCTTCGGGCGGGGCTGCGGCGGGGTCGGGCGGGGGTGGTGCGGGCGACGGGGCGGCGGGGCCGCTGCAGCCGGGCTGGGAGAGCTGGGGCGAGGCGCAGGTGTGCGGCGGGGGGCTGGCGGCCGAGGTCGCGCGGCTGAAGGCGCAGGCGGGCGGGCCGATCCGCGCGCACGGCGGGGCCGGGTTCGCGCGCAGCCTGCTCGCCGGGGGGCTGGTGGACCGGCTCGTCCTGCTGGTGCACCCGGTCGCGCTGGGCAGGGGGCTGCCGATCTTCAGCGAGCTTGCCGCGCCGAGGCGGCTCGCGCTGGTGGGCTCCAGGGCGTTCCCGCGCGGCTCGGTGGCGCAGGTCTACCGGCCGGCCTGAACGGCGGCGGGCTGGTCCGGGCGGGGGTGTCCGGCGTTGCGGCGGGTTCGGCTTGACAGGAGGGCGGGCGCGCGGGGGATGATCCTCGCCGGGGAGGGTGGGGCATGACCGTCACCATCACGGCCTTCGAGCGCTCGCCGGACGGGGGGCTCGGGCTGGCGCGCGACACGCGGGTTCGCTGGGCGCTGGAGGAGGCGGGGCAGCCGTACGAGGTTCGCCTGGTCTCGTTCGCGGCGATGAAGGAGCCGGCGCACCTGGCGCTGCATCCGTTCGGGCAGATCCCGACCTACGAGGAGGGCGGCCTCGTCCTGTTCGAGACGGGGGCGATCGTGCTGCACCTCGCCGGGCGCCATGCGGGCCTGCTGCCCGGCGACGCGGATGGGCGGGCGCGCGCGGTCGCCTGGATGTTCGCGGCGGTGAACACGGTGGAGCCGCCGATCCTGGAGCTCGTGACCGCGCGGATCGTGGAGGGCGACAGGCCGTGGGCGGGGGCGCGCCTGCCGCTGGTCATGGACCGCGTGCGCGGGCGGCTCGCGGCGCTGTCGCGGCGCCTGGGCGGGGCGGAGTGGCTGGACGGCGGGTTCAGCGCGGGGGACCTGATGATGGTCTCGGTGCTGCTCAGGGCGCGGCCGTCGGGGCTGCTGGACGAGCATGCGAACCTCGCCGCCTACGTGGCGCGGGGCGAGGCGCGGCCGGCGTACGGGCGGGCGTTCGCGGCCCAGCGCGCGGTCAACGCCGGCTGAGCGCGGCGCGGCGTGGGTTCCGGCGGGGTTCGGCGGCGCCCGTGCCGTTCTGTCCGGCCCGTTGCGTGCGGTGTCATCGCGGCGACGCTGACAGGCGGGCGGCCCGGGTCTAGATTCGGCCCATGACCGACATGATCGCTGCAGAGACCGCATCCTCCCCCCGTTCGCGCCGGGCGCGCGCCGTGCCGGAGGCGGCGGCGGAGGTCCGGGGCGGGGAGGCGATCGGGCCGGGCGACCCGGGGCGGTTCATCAACCGCGAGCTGTCGTGGCTCGACTTCAACGGGCGGGTGGTCGAGGAGGCGGAGAACGCGCGCCATCCGCTGCTGGAGCGGCTGCGGTTCCTCTCGATCAGCGCGTCGAACCTGGACGAGTTCTTCTCGGTGCGCGTGGCCGGGCTGATCGGCATGGCGCGCGAGGGGGTGGTGTCGGTCTCGCCCGACGGGCGCACGCCGAGCCAGCAGCTCGCGGTGGTCAACGAGCGGGCGAAGCGGCTGCTGGACGCGCAGGGGGCGGGGTGGGTTGCGCTGCGCGACCAGCTCGCGTCGGCGGGCGTCGTGGTGTGCGAGCCGGGCGCGCTGTCGGACGAGGACCGGGCGTGGCTGGACACTTGGTTCATGGAGCGGGTGTTCCCGGTGCTCACGCCCATGGCGATCGACCCGGCGCACCCGTTCCCGTTCGTGCCGAACGGCGGGCTGGTGATGGCGCTCAAGCTGGTGCGCGACGAGGACGGGCAGCCGATGCGCGGGCTGATCCCGCTGCCGTCGCTGATCGGGCGCTTCATCCGGCTGCCGACGCCGCCGGTGCCGCCGGGGGCGCGCGAGGCGCCGATACGCGACGGGGTGGCGCGCGACGGCGTGGCGCGCGAGGCGGGCGCGCGCGACGGCGGCGGCGGGCGCGAGGACGCGGCGCAGATCCGCTTCGTGATGCTCGAGGAGCTGGTCGCGCTGTCGATGGGGCTGCTGTTCCCGGGGTTCCACGTCGCGGGGCGGGGCCTGTTCCGGCTGATCCGCGACACGGACGTGGAGTTCGAGGACGAGGCGCAGGACCTGGTGCGGTCGTACGAGACGGCGCTGAAGCGCAGGCGGCGGGGGGTGGTGATCCATCTCGCGGTGGACGCGGCGATGCCGGACGACCTGGTGGAGCTGGTGGCGGGCGAGCTGGGGGTCGCGCGCGACGCGCTCGTGGTGCAGGCGGGGCTGCTGGGGGTCTCCGACCTCAAGCAGATGATCGTGGACGACCGGCCGGACCTGCTGTTCCGGCCGTACACGCCGCGGTTTCCCGAGCGGGTGCGCGACTTCGCGGGCGACTGCTTCGCGGCGATCCGGGCGAAGGACTTCGTGGTCCACCATCCGTTCGAGAGCTTCGACGTGGTGGTGCAGTTCCTCCGGCAGGCGGCGCAGGACCCCGCCGTGGTCGCGGTCAAGCAGACGCTGTACCGGACGTCGCGCGACAGCCCGATCGTCAAGGCGCTGATCGAGGCGGCGGAGTCGGGCAAGTCGGTGACGGCGATGGTGGAGCTGCGCGCGCGCTTCGACGAGGAGGCGAACATCACGCTGGCGCGGCTGCTGGAGGCCGCCGGCGTGCAGGTGGTCTACGGGTTCGCGGAGCTGAAGACGCACGCCAAGCTCAGCCTCGTGGTGCGGCGCGAGGGGGGTGCCATGCGCTCGTACGCGCATTTCGGGACGGGGAACTACCATCCGATCACGGCGCGCATCTACACGGACCTGAGCTTCTTCACCTGCGACCCGGCGCTGACGCGCGACGCCGCGCGGCTGTTCAACTACATGACGGGGTATGCCAGGCCGGACCGCATGGAGCAGGTGGCGTTCAGCCCGCTTACCACGCGGCCCACGCTGATGGCGCTGATCGAGGCGGAGGTGGCGCACGTGGCCGCGGGGCGGCCGGGGACGATCTGGCTCAAGCTCAACAGCCTCGTCGATCCGGAGCTGATCGACGCGCTGTACGCGGCGTCGCGGGCAGGGGTCACGGTGATGGCGGTGGTGCGCGGCATCTGCTGCCTGCGGCCGGGCGTGGCGGGGCTGAGCGAGAACATACGGGTGAAGTCGATCGTGGGGCGGTTCCTGGAGCACAGCCGCATCTGCGCGTTCGGCGGCGGGCACAGGCTGCCCAGCCGGCAGGCGCGGGTGTTCATCTCGTCCGCGGACTGGATGGCGCGCAACATGGACTGGCGCGTCGAGACGCTGGTGCCGATCCACAACGCCACGGTGCACGCGCAGGTGCTCGACCAGGTGATGGTCACGAACCTCAAGGACACGCTGCAGTCGTGGGAGCTGTCGAGCGAGGGGGACTGGCGCAGGCTGGAGGCGGGGGCCAAGCCGGTGTCGGCGCACGAGTACTTCATGACCAACCCGTCGCTGTCGGGGCGGGGCTCGGCGCTGCACGGGCCGGTCGTCAGCGTGCCCAGGCCGCTGCCGAAGCGGGCGGACCGGGTCACGCAGGACTGAAGGGCAGGGAAGGCCAGAGGCGCTGCCTCTGGACTCCGCCAAAGGCTGCGCCCTTGGAACGCATTCCCCAGGGAAGCGGGTTCAGGGGGCGGGGCCGGCCATTGCAGGGGTTGGCGGGGGGAGGGGCCTGGCCTCGTCCGCCTCGGCGCGCGACGCGACACCGGAGGGATGGACATGACCAGCACGACCGTCGGCGCGGGACAGAGCGTCAGCGGCGTCGTCCTCGGGCTCGGCGACCGCGAGACCGTGACCGGGGGCGGCACGACGTCCTCCACGGTGGTCGATGCCGGGGGGAACGAGACGGTCTCGTCCGGGGGCACGGTGATCGCCGACCTGGGGACCGTGGCGGTGATGGCCGGCGGCACGCTGGCTGGAGTCGCGACCGGGGCCGACCACGGGTTCGGCCGGATCTCCGTCTCGGCCGGGGGGACGGTGTCGGGCGTCACGCTGCACGGCGGCCTGCTGGTTCTGGCGAGCGGCGGGTCGGTGTCGGGCATCGTCATGCTGGGGGGGCTGGACAACACGATCTCGGTCGGCGACGACACGCCGCTCGGCGCCGAGATCGTGGGCTTCGCGACGTCCGACGCGGTCGTGCTCGGCAACCTGCCGTTCGGGCCGGGGGTCACGCTCAGCGTCGAGGGCAGCTTCGTGCGCGTGGGCGCGCCGGGCGCGGGCACGGACGTGCTCGCCATCGCCGGCGCGCAGGGCGGCAGCTTCGCCGTGCGCCAGCCCAGCGGCGTGGACGCGGGCCGGACGCAGCTCGTGGCGCTCGCCGACACGAACAACGACGGCAGCACCACGATCACCGGCGGGTCCAGCAGCGTCGTCACCCTGGTGGGCGCCGGCGACCTCGTCGCGGTCGGCGGCGTGGCGACCACGGTCTATGCCTCCGGCGCCTCGGCCGTCGTCGAGGGCGGCAGCGGCAGCCTCGTGTTCGTGGGCGGCGCGGGCCGCTACGACGCGGGCGGCGGCACGGGGGTGGCGGTGCTGTACGGCGGGTCCGGGACCGACGTGCTGACGGGCGGCGGCGGCGGCAGCGTCCTTGTCGCCGGCAGCGGCAACACCACGCTGTTCGGCGGCCAGGGCGGCGGGGCGGTCCTGTACGGCGGCGCGGGCCGGTGCGCGTTCACCGCCAGCAAGGGCGGCGGCGACACCATGGTCGGCGGCGCGGGCGGCAGCGTCTTCGCGCTGGGCGACGCGGACGTGGCGTTCGGCGGGCCGGGCAGCGCGGACGTCTTCGAGGTCGCGGGCAACGCCGCCCTGGTGGTCGAGGGCGCGGGGGCGACGCAGGTCGCGCTGAACGGCGGCAGCGTCCTGGCGTTCGGCAGCGCGGGTGCGGACACCTACACGCTGACCCGGGGGCTCGGCGTGCAGGCCGAGGTCGTCGGCTTCAAGGCGGGGGACGGCATCGTGCTGGGCGGGGGATACACGGCGGCGGACGCGGCGGCGGCGGTGGCGGGGGCGGCGAGCGGGGCGTTCGGGGTGACGCTGACGTTCGGGGCGGGGACGAGCGTGACGCTGTTCGGAGTCGGGGCCGGCGACGTGCGGCTGGCGGTGGGATAGGCAGGCCAGGGGCTCGCCCTCGAAAGCCGGTCCAGGGGGGCTCCCCCTGGCGGGTCCAGGGCAGCGCCCCGGCCTTGCCTTCGTTCCCCCGCTTGTCGCGCGGGGTCGGTTGGGCCAGGGTCCGGCGGAACGGCCGGAATGCCCCATGCCCCCTCGCTGCGCCGTCGTCGATCTCGGGTCCAACTCGGTCCGTCTCGTGGTGTTCGAGGGGCGGGGCCGCAACCCGCAGGCGATCTTCAACGAGAAGGCGGTGCTGCGTCTCGGGCGCGGGCTGCAGGGCACGGGGCGGCTGAACGAGGCGGGGGTGGCGCAGGCGCTCGACGTGATGCGGCGCTACCACGCGGTGGCGCGCGCCATGCACGCCGAGCCGTTCGAGGTGCTGGCGACGGCCGCGGTGCGCGACGCCAGCAACGGCCCGGCGTTCGTGGCCGCGCTGGAGGCGATCATGCCCGGCGTCGCGATCCGCATCCTGTCGGGCGAGCAGGAGGCGGCGTTCTCGGCGGCCGGCGTGCTGTGCGGCATTCCCGAGGCGGACGGCGTGCTCGGCGACATCGGCGGGGGGTCGGTGGAGCTGGTGCGTCTGGAGAGCGGGCGGGCGGCGCGGGCGCGGACGCTGCCGCTGGGCGTGATCCGGCTGTCGGACCGGGCGGGCGGCGACCTCGGGCGGGCCAGGGCGATCGTGGACGCGGATCTCGCGGGCGTGGACTGGCTGGCGGGGCGCGACCTCTACCTGGTGGGGGGCGCGTGGCGGGCGCTGGCGCGGGCGCACATGGCGCAGACCGCGTATCCGCTGGCGATCGTGCACCACTACACGATCGGGCGCGACGAGGCCGTGGCGCTGGCGGACATGGCGTCCGGGCCGCGCAGGATGCTGGAGCGGCTGGCGGGGGTGCCGAAGCGGCGCGTGGAGGACCTGCCGTTCGCGGGGCTCGTGCTGCGCCGGCTGCTGCAGATGATGCCGGCCGAGCGCGTCGTGTTCACGGCGAACGGGCTGCGCGAGGGGTGGTACATGCAGCACGTCGCGGAGGCGGTGCGCGCGGAGGACCCGATGCTGGCGGCGTCGCGCGCGCTGGGCGAGCAGCTCGGGCGCGACCGGGAGCTGCCGCGCGCGCTGTTCGGGTGGACGGCGCCGCTGTTCGCGCACGAGGGGCGCGACGGGCGCCGGCTGCGGTGCTGCGCGTGCTGGCTGAGCGACATCGGCAGCCACGACCATCCGGAGTACCGCGCGCAGCAGAGCTTCCTGCGGGTGCTGGAGCAGCCGGGGGTGGCGCTGGACCACCGGGCGCGGGCGTTCCTCGCGCTGGCGGTGGCGGGGCGCTACGACATGACGGCGGGGGCGCCGCCGGGGCAGGCGCTGCTGGCGACGGCGCGGGGGCTGCTGGACGGGGTGGACGCGCGGACGGCGGAGGCGCTGGGGGCGGCGCTGCGGCTCGCGTACGTGCTGTCGGCGGGCACGCCGGACCTGCTGGCGCGCACGGCGCTCAGGGTCGAGGGGGGGCGGCTGGTGCTGACGCTGGCGGGCGGCGGGGTGTTCGCGGGGGAGAGCGTCACGCGCAGGCTCGACGCGCTGGCGGGGGCGCTGGGGCTGGCGGCGGCGACGGAGCTGGCGGGCTGAGGCAGGAAGGGCGGGCCTGTCCTGCGCTGCACCCGCGACGATCCAGGCGGGTCGTCGCGACCTCCGGCCTCAGCCGTGGACCATCCCGGTGTCGCCGCCCGTCAGGGCCGTGACGGCGGCCTGCGCCTGGGGGGCCTCGCGGGGCGGGGCCGGCGGCACGGGGGCGTGCGGGGACACCGCCGGGAGGGAGACGAGGAAGACGCTTCCCTCGCCCGGGGTGCTGCGCACGCCGATCTCGCCCCCGAGCATCGCGCTGAAGGCCTTGCTGAGGGCCAGGCCGAGGCCGGTGCCGCCGAACCTGCGGGTCGTCGACGCGTCCGCCTGCGTGAAGCGCTGGAACAGGCGCGCGACCTGCTCGGGGGTCATGCCGATGCCGGTGTCGGCCACCTCGAACAGCACGCGCGCGGCGTCGGACGCGTCGCGCGTCGCGGAGAGGGTGATGGTTCCCGCTTCCGTGAACTTGGCGGCGTTGCCGAGCAGGTTGAGCAGCACCTGCCGGATCTTGGTGACATCGGAGTGCATCTCGCCGAGCCCGGGCCCGACGTGCACGTCGAGGCGGCTGCCCGTGCGGTCGACGAGCGAGCGCATCGTGACCGCGACCTCGCGCACCAGCTCCTCCACGCGGAAGGTCTCGGCGAACACCTCCATCCGGCCGCTCTCGACCTTGGACAGGTCGAGGACGTCGTTGATCAGGCCGAGCAGGTGGCGGGCGTTGGTCTCGATCCTGGCCATGTCGCCGAGCAGCTCGGGGGCCGCGGTTCCGTCCGCGATCTCCTCCTGCACCATCTCGCTGTAGCCGATGATCGCCGACAGCGGCGTGCGCAGCTCGTGGCTCATGTTGGCCATGAACTGGCTCTTGGCCGCGTTCGCCGCCTCGGCCGTGTCGCGCGCGGCGCGCAGCTCCTCCTCGGCGTGGCGTCGCTCGGTGATGTCCTCGTGCACGCCGACCCATTCGCGCAGGGCGCCGGCCTCCGTCAGCAGGGGGACGGCGCGGATGGCGCACACCCGCCAGGCGCCGTCGTGGCGCCGGACGCGATGCTCGAAGACGAACATCCGCCTGCTGGCGACGGCCTCGCTCCAGGCGGCCCGGGTGGGCGCCACGTCGTGGGGATGCACGGCGTCGGCCCAGCCCAGGCCCTCGTACTGCGCGCGGCTCTGCCCGGTGAAGCGGGACCAGTCGGACTGCTCGCCGAGCATCTCGCCGGACGCCGTGTTGGTCCAGATGATGTCGCCCACGGCCTCCGCCGCGGCGCGGAAGCGCTGCTCGCTGGCATGACGCAGCCGCTGGGACCGCTGCTGGCTCATCGCGGAGGCGAGCAGGGCCAGGAACAGGATCAGGAAGGTGGACACCGTGACCCAGAGCACCAGGTCGCCCTGGTCGATGGTGCCGACGGCGGCCGCGGCATGGCCGGCCGTGCCGCCGGCCGGCGGGATGGCGGGCGGCATCGCCGGCATGGCGCCCGGGGGCATCGCCGGCGCGGCGCCGGGCGGCATCGTGAACGTTTCCGCCCACATGCCGGTGTAGTGCATGCCGGCCACGGCGCAGCCCATCACGCCCGCGGCCAGCAGCCGGACCCCGGCCCCGTGCCGGCGGAAGGCGAGGCCGAGCCCGGCGGTGGACGCGGCCACCGCGATCAGCACGGACAGGGCGACACGCCCGGCGTCGAGGCTCGCGGTCGCGGGCATGCGCATCGCCGCCATGCCGAGGTAGTGCATGCCCGCGACCGCCACGCCCATGAACAGGCCGCCGACCAGGACGGCGCTCCCGCCCGTCCCGGGGCGGCCCACCCAGAAGAAGGCGGCGGCGGTGGCGCCG
>JBPBQX010000169.1:0-14509 GCA_050955025.1 Janthinobacterium lividum | reverse complement strand
ACGACAGGGAATTTCCCGCAAGCTTTCCGTCCTCGCACGAGGTGGCGCGGCTGCGGCGCGACCGGCGGCTGGTCGCGGGGTGGCTGTTCGCCTGCGCGGGCATGATCTTCGTGATGGTCGTGCTCGGCGGGGCCACGCGGCTGACCGGCTCGGGGCTGTCGATCATGGAGTGGGCGCCGCTGTCGGGGGTGATCCCGCCGCTCGGCGAGCGCGAGTGGGAGCGGCTCTACGCGCTCTACCAGAAGATCCCGCAGTACAGCCTGGTGAACCAGGGCTTCGGGATCGCGGGGTTCAAGCACATCTTCTGGCTGGAGTGGACGCACCGGCTCTGGGGGCGGCTGATCGGGGTCGTGTTCCTCGTGCCGCTCGTGGTTCTGGCGTGGCGCGGGGCGATCCGGGCGCGGCTGGTGCCGCGGCTCGTCGGGCTGTTCGTGCTCGGCGGCATGCAGGGCGCGGTGGGCTGGTTCATGGTGTCGTCGGGGTTCCTGCCGGATACGGTGGCGGTGTCGGCGTACCGGCTGGTGGCGCATCTGACGCTGGCGCTGGTGCTGTACGGGGCGATCCTGTGGACGGCGCTGTCCGTGCTCAGGCCGGCGTCGCCGCGGCTGTCGCAGGCGTGCGGGCTGCGCCGCCTGGCGCTGCTCAGCGTGTCGGTGGTGGGCGTCACGATCGTGGCGGGCGGGTTCACGGCGGGGCTGCACGCCGGGCTGGCCTACAACACGTTCCCGCTGATGGACGGGCATGTCGTGCCGGAGGGGTGGGCGTTGCTGAGCCCGGCGTGGCGCAACGTCACGGAGAACGTGACGGCGGTGCAGTTCGACCACAGGCTGATGGCGACGCTGAGCGCGGTGTGCGTGCTGGTGACGCTGGTCGTGGGGCTGCGTACGGCGCTGCCGCGGGAGCTGCGGGTCGCGGTGCTCGCGTTCGGGGCGGCGGTCGTGGCGCAGTACTCGCTGGGCGTGGCGACGCTGCTGTGGTCGGTGCCGGTGCCGGTCGCGGTGCTGCACCAGGCCGGGGCGGCGTTGCTGCTGACCGCGGGGCTGGTGCTGGTGCACGGGTTGCGCGGGGCCAAGGGGTAGGAAGGCCAGGGCTCTGCCCTGGACCCGCCAGGGCGAGCCGCCCTGGACCGGCTTCACTTAATTCATGTTTCCAAAGGCGAGCCTTTGGCGGAGTCCAGAGGCAGGGCCTCTGGCCTTCCTTCCGTCCCGTTCCGCCGTTCCCATATCGGGGCTGCACGTCCTCCGGAGACCGTCCATGTCCGACTCCCCTTCCCCGCTGGCCGCCACCGATGCGTTGTTCTTCGAGCGGCCGGGCGCGTTGCTGGGACGTGACGCGGCGGAGCGGATGACGGCGGAGGCGCTGGCCGGGACGGAGGACGGCGAGCTGTTCCTGGAGTACCGGGAGAGCGAGCACATCACGCTGGAGGAGGGGCGCATCCGCTCGGCGGGGTTCGACACCACGCAGGGGTTCGGGCTGCGCGCGGTGCTCGGCGAGGAGGCGGGGTTCGCGCATTCGGGGGAGATCTCGGAGGCGGCGCTGGCGCGGGCGAGCGCCACGGCATCGGGCGTGCGGGCGGGGCGGTCCGGGGTGCAGGCGGAGCCGCCGCGGGCGACGAACTCGCGGCTGTACTCGGACGTCAACCCGCTGTCGGACATGGATTTCGGGGTGCGCACGGCGCTGCTGGGCGAGATCGACGCGTATGCGCGCGGGCTGGATCCGCGGGTGAAGCAGGTCATGGCTTCGATGTTCGGCGAGTGGCAGGCGGTGCAGATCGTGCGCGGCGACGGCAGCCGGACGGCGGACATACGGCCGCTGGTGCGGCTCAACGTGTCGGTGGTGGTCGAGCAGGACGGGCGGCGCGAGTCGGGGTCGTACGGCACGGGGGGGCGGTTCGCCTACAGCCGGGTGCTGGACGAGGGGACCTGGCGGGGGGCGGTGCAGGAGGCGCTGCGCCAGGCGGTGGTGAACCTGGACAGCCGGCCGGCGCCGGCCGGCGAGATGGAGATCGTGCTCGGCCCGGGCTGGCCGGGGATCATGCTGCACGAGGCGGTGGGGCACGGGCTGGAGGGCGACTTCAACCGCAAGGGGACGTCGGCGTTCGCCGGGCTGCTGGGGCAGCGGGTGGCTGCGAAGGGCGTCACCGTGGTCGACGACGGGACGCTGCCGGACCGTCGGGGCTCGATCACCGTGGACGACGAGGGCACGCCGTCGGGGCGCACGGTGATGATCGAGGACGGCATCCTCGTGGAGTACATCCAGGACAGGATGAACGCGCGGCTGATGGGCGTGCGCGCCACGGGCAACGGGCGGCGGCAGTCGTATGCGCACGCGCCGATGCCGCGGATGACGAACACCTTCATGCTCGGGGGGGCAACGGAGCCGGAGGAGATGATCCGTTCGGTGAAGCGCGGGCTGTACGCGGTGAACTTCGCCGGGGGGCAGGTGGACATCACCTCGGGCAAGTTCGTGTTCGCGACGTCGGAGGCCTACCTGATCGAGGACGGGCGGGTGACGGCGCCGGTGAAGGGCGCGACGCTGATCGGCAACGGGGCGGACGCGCTCACCAAGGTCAGCATGGTGGGCAACGACCCGGCGATGGACCACGGCATCGGCACCTGCGGCAAGAACGGCCAGGGCGTGCCGGTGGGCGTGGGGCAGCCGACGCTGAAGATGTCGGGGATCACGGTGGGCGGCACCGCCTCGTAGGGGGCTGCGGGGCGGTTCTCGCGCGCCGGGGCTTGTCACTTCCGCGTGGGCGGGGTTGGTTCGGGGGATGAACCGTGCCGCCCTGCCCCACCTTGCCCCGTTCCGTGTCCGGCTTCGCCTCGGCCTCCTGGCGGCCTGCATGCTGCTCGCGGCAGGGGCGCCGGTCAGCGAGACGGCCGCCGTGCCGAGGGCGGCGCCGGTTGCCGGGGGTGCAGGGCCGGGGCGCAAGGTGCTTCCGCCGCCGGGTGTCGCGGTGGGGCCGGCTGCGGAGTGCCCGCCCGCGCCGCTTGCGCCCATTCCGCTGCCGCACACGGCGGCGACGCTGGCGGCGAACAAGCCGCTGGTGGTGGTGGCGGTGGGATCTTCGTCCACGGAGGGGTGGCTCGCGAGCGACGTCGCGCATTCCTATCCGGCGGTGCTGCAGGGCGCGCTCAACCTCGCCTTCCCGCGCGCGGACTTCTCCGTGATCAACCGCGGCATCGGCGGGCAGGACGCCAGCGAGGAGCTGGCGCGGCTGGACACCGACGTGATCGCGGTGCACCCGCAGCTGGTGATCTGGCAGGTGGGCGCCAACGGGGCGCTGCGCGACACAGACCCCGCGGTGTTCCGCCGCCTGGTGACGGCGGGGCTCGCCAAGCTGCGGGCGGCGGGGGCGGACGTCGTGCTGATGGACAACCAGCGCACGCCGAGGATGGTCGCGGCGCCGGAGAACAACAGGATTGACCAGGCGCTGGCCGGGGTTGCGGCGGAGAACGGCGTGCCGCTGTTCGCCCGCAGCGCGCTGATGGACGCGTGGGGGCACGACGGGCACGCGATGGCGGAGTTCACCGCCTCCGACGGGCTGCACATGAACGACTCGGGCTACCGCTGCGTGGCGCAGGCGCTGGCGGAGTCGATCACGCTTGGGCTGGACGAGAAGTCGCCCTGAGGACTGCCCAGAACCCATGATCGTGCCGCGCGGCATGCGGCAAGGGAAGCAAGCAGTTCTTTCTTGAAAGAAAGAACCAAAGAACTCTGCACATCAGGTCCATGCCAGACACGTTCGGCAGGACTTAATTTGCAAAGTCTTTTTGCTTCTTTTTCTTCAGAAAAAGAAGGTCTTGCTTGCTCCTTTCCTAGCCCTGCCAGTCGGCGAGGGCCGCGAACGGGCCGTCCGCGGTGCGGGCGCGGCGCGCGGGTGGCGGCGGCGTGGCGGGCTTGCGCGGGGTGACGAGCATCGGGGGCACGGGGGGGCCGTAGGCCTCGCCTTCGGCGGCGCCGGGGATGAGGCGGACGCCGAGGGCGCGCAGCACCGGCGGGAGCAGCTCGGCGCGGACCGACAGGCGCGAGGCGAGGTCGGCGGGCAGGGCGGAGGCGCGGATGCGGGTGGCCCAGGCGAGCTCCTGGGCGACGCGCTCGGCGATGTCGAGGCGCAGCCAGACGGGACCGGCGGGGACCCAGCCCATGGCCTGGAGGAAGGCGGCCTCGGGGTCCTCGGCGGCGCGGGCGGTGCTGGCGGGCATGGAGACCAGGCCGGGCGACGGGAGGGCGGGGTGGGCGCGGCCGTGCTGCAGGCCCCAGAGCGCGGCGCGGCGGGCCATGGGGCGGGGCTTGAGCAGGGCGGGCATGAACAAGGCGAAGCGGCCGGCGCGCACGCCGAGCTGCTTGAGGCGGCCGCGCAGGACGGGGGGGATCTCGGACTCGGTGGCGCCGGCGACGAGGCCGCCGCCCTCCTCCAGGCGGTGCAGGGGGCCGCGCAGGGCGGGGTCGGCGTCGGCGGCGCGGATGGCGGCGAACAGGGGGGCGAGGTCGCGGTGCAGCGACTCGTCGACGCGGCGCTGCAGGCGGAGGCGGACGCGCTCGCGCTGCACTCCGTCGAGGAACTCGCTGTCGAGGACCTCGACGACGGGGCGGACCAGGCCGCGGCCGCCGACGACGTCGCGGCCTCGGCCGGGGCGCAGGCGGCCGACGGGGGCGCCGTCCCAGTGCAGGCGGTGGGCGTCGTCGAGCACGATCTCCGAGTCCTCGGCGGCGTCGAGGCGGCCGACGCGGCGGGGCATCTCCTCGCGCAGCGCACGGCGGGCGGCGCGCAGGACGAGGCGCTTCTCGGCGCCCTCCACGAGAGGGTCGGGGAGGAAGACGAAGCCGCCGACGTGGCCGACGGGGTGGCCCTCGACGACGACCTCGCCGCGGGCGGTGACGGCGGAGAGGAGCTCGGTGGCGTCGGGGTCGTCGAGGCGGCGCATCAGCATGGCGGCACGGCGGTCGACGAAGCGGGCGGTGAGCTTCTCGTGGAGCGCGTCGGAGAGCAGGTCCTCGACCTCCCGAGCGCGGGCCTGCCAGGTGGGGGCGTCGCGCACCCAGTCGGGGCGTGCCGTGACGTAGGACCAGGTGCGCACGCCGGACAGGCGCTGCATCAGGGTGTCGATGTCGCCCTCGGGGCGGGCCAGGGACGCGATCTGCCCGTCGATCCAGTCGGTGGGCAGGGTGCCGCCGCCAACGAGGTGGTCGAACACGCGGGCGCACAGGCGGAGGTGGCTGTCGTCGGCGAACTTGCGGAAGTCGGGGATCTGGCAGGCGTCCCAGAGCAGGCGGACCTGGCGGCGGGAGCGGGCGCGCTCGCGCACGCCGGACTCGCGGGCCAGGGCGGAGAGGGTTTCGAGGTCGGTGGCGTCGCGGCCGCGGACGAGGCCGGCGCGGGGCGGGGGTGCGTTGAGGCTGTCGAGGAGGGAGTCGACGCTGGACAGGTCGAGCTGGGCGTTGCGCCAGAACAGCTGCTCCAGGGGGTCGAAGTCGTGGCCTTCCACGGCCTGGACCATGGTGTCGTCCAGCGGCGCGCACATGCCGGTGGTGCCGAAGGTGCCGTCGCGCATGCCGCGGCCGGCGCGGCCGGCGATCTGGGCGATCTCGGAGGGCAGCAGGCGGCGCGGGCGGTGGCCGTCGAACTTGGAGAGGCGGGCGAAGGCGACGTGGTCGACGTCCATGTTCAGGCCCATGCCGATCGCGTCGGTGGCGACCAGGAAGTCGACCTCCTTGTCCTGGTAGAGCGCGACCTGGGCGTTGCGGGTGCGCGGCGACAGGCGGCCCATCACGACGGCGCAGCCGCCGCGGCGGCGTCGGATCAGCTCGGCGATGGCGTAGACCTCGCCGGCGCTGAAGGCGACCACGGCGGAGCGGGGGGGCAGCTTCGTGAGTTTGGCGGGGCCGGCGTAGGTCAGCGAGGACAGGCGGGGGCGGGTCTCGATCTCGGCCTGCGGGACCAGGGCGCGCAGCAAGGGGCGGATGGTCTCGGCGCCGAGGAACATGGTTTCCACGAGGCCGCGGGCGTGGAGCAGGCGGTCGGTGAAGACGTGGCCGCGGTCGGGGTCGGCGCAGAGCTGGATCTCGTCGACGGCGAGGAACTCGACGTGGCGGTCGAGCGGCATGGCCTCCACGGTGCAGGAGAACCAGCGCGCGTCGGGCGGGACGATCTTCTCCTCGCCGGTGATGAGCGCCACGAGCTTGGGGCCCTTGCGGGCGACCATCCGGTCGTAGTTCTCGCGCGCGAGCAGGCGCAGGGGGAAGCCGATGATGCCGGAGGTGTGGGCCAGCATCCGCTCGATCGCGAGGTGCGTCTTGCCGGTGTTGGTCGGGCCCAGGACGGCTTTGACGCGCGGGGCGAATCCGGACATGCGTGCATGATTCGGGCCGGGCGGCGTGGATTGCAAGGCGCAGGGAGCAAGGAAGGCCAGAGGCTCTGCCTCTGGACTCCGCCAAAGGCTCGCCTTTGGAAACCTCGACCCGGATCGGGGCACGGCGTCCACGGCGGGGCGTGGTTCGGACAGGGAGCGGGCCTCGCCCGCAGGTTGCGAATCGTGACCGATCGTTGCGGAACGAGGGCGGGTCTTGCCGCGGCGGCCGGCGGGGCGCAGGAGACGGTTGTTCACTCAAGGTATGGCGGATGACCGTGCGCGACCTCGACTGCCTTGCCGACGACGGGACCGTGGCGCGCCCGGTGCACGCGGTGCGCCCGGACGGGCTGGACGCGCTGCTGGAGGGGCTCGCGCCGGCGCAGGCGGGGTTCCTGCGCGACTCCGGCGAGGCGGGGGCGGCGGGGCGCGTGACGCTGCTGCCGGGCGGGGACGGGGTGGCGGGGGCGGTGCTCGGGCTGGGCACGGAGCCAGGGTTCTGGGCCTACGGCGCGCTGCCGTTCGCGCTGCCGGAGGGCTCGGCGTGGCGGCTGGAGCCGGCGGACGGGGTGGCGTTGGCGGACGCGGCGCTGGGGTTCTGCCTGGGGGCGTACCGGTTCGCGGGGCTGCGCACGGCGGCGGGGCGTGGGCCGGCGCGGCTGGTGCTGCCCGAGGGGGCGGGGGCGGCGTGCGAGGCGGCGCGCTCGGTGTGGCTGGCGCGCGACCTGATCAACACGCCGGCGAACCTGCTGGGGCCGCACGAGCTGGCGGAGGCGGCGCGCGCGGTGGCCGAGGCGCACGGGGCGCGGTTCAGGCAGGTCGAGGGCGAGGCGCTGGCGGCGGCGTATCCGGCGATCGCGGCGGTGGGCGCGGGGTCGGACCGGGCGCCGGTGGTGGCGGTGCTGGAATGGCGGGGCAGCGGGGCCGGGGACTCCTCGCCGCTGGTCAGCCTGTGCGGCAAGGGGGTGGTGTTCGACACCGGCGGGCTCGACCTCAAGCCGTCGGCGGGCATGCTGCGGATGAAGAAGGACATGGGCGGGGCGGCGATCCTGCTCGCCCTGGCGCGGCTGGTGATGGCGTCCGACCTGCCGCTGCGGCTGGAGCTGCGGCTGGGGTGCGTGGAGAACAGCGTGTCGGGGCGGGCGATGCGTCCGATGGACGTGCTGCAGACGCGCAAGGGGCTGAGCGTGGAGGTCGGCAACACGGATGCCGAGGGGCGGCTGGTGCTGTGCGACCTGCTGGCGGAGGCGTGCGAGGCGCGGCCGGACTGGCTGATCGACGCGGCGACGCTGACCGGGGCGGCGCGGGTGGCGGTGGGGCCGGACCTGCCCGCACTGTTCAGTAACGACGACGCGATGGCGGAGGCTTTGCTGCGCGCGGGCACGCGGTGCCACGACCCGATGTGGCGGCTGCCGCTGTGGGCCGGCTACGACGGGTGGCTGTCGAGCCAGGTCGCGGACCTGGGCAACGTGTCGAGCAAGCCGTTCGCCGGGGCGGTCACCGCGGCTTTGTTTCTGCAGAGATTCGTGCCGAGCGGCGTCCGCTGGGCGCACCTGGATGCCTATGCGTGGAACGATTCGGGGCGGCCGGGACGGCCCGAGGGCGGCGAGGCGCAGACGCTGCGGGCGGCATTTTCGGCCATCTCAAGTTTTGTTCACGATGGCTTCACGACCGGAACACCAAAGTAACGTCATTGGCAACCGAAGCGGGCCCTGTCAGGGGCTTGGCGGGGTTACGCGATGTCGGGCGACACCGATATACATGTCATCGGAGTAACGTCAGGCGCGGTTTCCTGCGGCCCGGACTCCAGACGAAAGGATTTACCATGGCCAACCCATCCTCCGACCAGCTCGTCGGCGTTCTGCGCGACACCATCGTCGCCCTGGTGCGCCGCGACGGGGCCGACCTGTCGGCGCGCCAGCTCGGGGTGTTCCTGACCTGCTACCTCCAGGACGGGGCGCACACGGTGCGCGGCCTGGCTGCGGAGCTGAACGTGTCCAAGCCCGCGATCACCCGCGCGCTGGACCGGCTCAGCGAGCTGGAGCTGGCGCGGCGCAAGGTGGATCCGATGGACCGGCGCAGCGTGCTCGTGCAGCGCACGCTCAAGGGCGCCGCGTTCCTGCGCGACCTGCGCTCCACGATGAACGAGGCCTCGGCCGCGCCGAAGAAGGCCGCGGGCGGCGTCGTGTCCGACGCGCCGCGTCGCACCGCGCACAGCTGAGCGTTCCGTCCGGCTCCGGACCGACCTCCACACGGGAGCGATCCGGAGCGGGCTTGCCTTGCCGGCGGCTCGTGCAGAACGGAACGGCTTGTCCCGCGTTCGTGCCGCGGTTCCATGTGATCGAGGGTTTCGTCATGCGCCTGTCTTCCCTGACCACCACCGTCTGCGCCCTGGGCGCGGTTGCCGCCGCGTCGCTTCCGCTCGCGGCGCGGGCGGCCGAGGGCCCGGGTCCGGTTGTCGGGCGGGTCACGATCGTCGCCAAGGCGGCGGCGCTGGGCGTCGGCTACGAGTGGGGCAGCGGCACGCTGACGTACCGTCACCACACCTACCACTTCACGGTGAAGGGGGTCAGCGTCGCCGACGTCGGCTTCGCGCGCATCGTCGGGCATGGCCGGGTCTACAAGATGGACCGTCTGAGCCAGTTCAGCGGCACCTACGGCGGTGCCAACGGCGAGGCCACGCTCGGCAACGGCATCGGCGGGCAGTTCCTGACCAACGCCAACGGCGTGCAGATCCGCATCGACGACGTGAGCAAGGGCGCCCGCCTGACCGGCAGCGCGGACGGCATCCAGCTCACCCTGCGCTGACGCGAAGGGGTCGTCGGCTGCCTCAGGCGGTCGGCGGGCCCGTTTCGGGGCCGATGCGCGCCATGTGGGGCGGCACCGGCGCCGTGGCTTCCAGGGGCGGGTCGAGCGGCAGGCGGATCGTGCGTGCCAGCAGCTGCAGGCGGCCCTCGCCGGCTCCGTAGACCGGGTCGCCGAGGATCGGGCAGCCCAGCTCCGCGCAGTGCACCCTGATCTGGTGGGTGCGGCCGGTTTTGGGGCGCAGTTCCAGCCAGGTCCAGTTCTCCCCGCGTTTCATCACACGCCATTGCGTACGGGCTTCGGCGCCGTTCGGGTCGGCGGCCATGCGCCAGCCGGCGGGCGTGCTGCGTTTCAGCAGGCGCGTGGTCAGGGTGCCCTCGTCGGCGGCGGGCGTTCCGGCGACCACGGCCCAGTAGGTCTTGTTCGCGCTGCCGGCGGCGAAGCAGGCCTGTGCTTCCAGCAGCGCGGTCTTGCGCAGGGCGACGACCAGGCAGCCGGAGGTGTCCGCGTCCAGGCGGTGCGCCAGCCAGGGGCCGTCGCGGCGGCGGCTGAGAGCGGGGAACCAGTCCTCGGCGCTCGGGCCGCCGCGGGGGCCGGGGTGCGCGGGGAGGCCGGCGGGCTTGTCGAGCACGACGAAGCGGCGGTCCTGGAACAGGATGGGGGGCATGAGCGGCACCGCAGCAGAGGACAGGAAGGAAGGCCAGAGGCTCTGCCTCTGGACTCCGCCAAGGGAAGCCCCTTGGATGGCTTCTCTTAAGTAATGGGATCAAAGGGTCTTCGGACCCTTTGCGGGTTTGGGCAAAGCCCATGCTTGCTTCGCGATTGACACGGGGCGGCGTGCGGCGGAGAGGAGCCCGATGGAGACAGAGACGATCTGCGGGCTGCGCGCCGCCGAGGCGGTGTTCGCGCGCCGGCCGGACGACGTGGTGCGTCTGTTCTACGCCGAGTCGCAGAAGGAGCAGGCGGGGCCGCTGTGCGCGGTGCTGGCGAAGCGTCGGGCGCCGTACCGGATGCTGCCGGACGAGGAGCTGGCGCGGGCGGCGGGCACGGAGCGGCACGGCGGCGTGGTGGTGGTGGCCAAGCCGCGGCCGGTGGGGCTGATCGACTTCGTCAGGCCGCCGAAGGTGGGGCTGCTGCTGGTGCTGGACAGCGTGGGCAACCCGCACAACCTGGGCGCGATCGCGCGGTCGGCGGCGTTCTTCGGGGTGGGGGCGATGCTGCTGCACGAGACGCCGCTGCAGGCGATGCCGTCG
The DNA here is from genome assembly GCA_050955025.1 of Janthinobacterium lividum. Classification (GTDB taxonomy): domain Bacteria; phylum Pseudomonadota; class Alphaproteobacteria; order Acetobacterales; family Acetobacteraceae; genus CAXSEF01. Next base: position 4,098 of record JBPBQX010000169.1, on the reverse strand, counting down.
CCGGCGGTGCACCGGGTGGCGGAGGGGGGGCTGGAGTGGCTCGACCTGTATCGCACGCGGAACCTGCGCAAGGCGCTGCTGGCGCTGGCGCCGCACTACCGGGTGGTGGCGGCGACGCTGGAGGGCGAGACGGTGGCGCCGGCGGAGCTGCCGCGCGACCGGCCGCTGGCGCTGGTGCTCGGCGGCGAGGAGCGCGGGGTGTCGCACGAGGCGCTGGAGGTGTGCCGCAGGCGGGTGCGGATCCCGGGGTCGGGGCGGGTGCAGAGCCTCAACGTGGCGCAGGCGGCGGCGGTGCTGCTGGCGGCGCTGGCGTAGCGGCGCTTGACCGTGCGGGGGTGCGGGCCATGTGCCGGGTGCCCCTGCGAGAGAGTGCGACCCATGATCCGGCTGCTGCCCCGCCCTGCCCTGCTGACCAGCGTCGTCGTCGCGGTGTCCGTCGCGGGCGGGATGGCGTTCGGGGTGGCCACCGTGGCGGCGGCGCTGGCGCTGCGGGCGTCCGTGGGTGGGCGCCGGCCGTGATCCTGCTGTACCTGCCGTTCCTGGGGCTGATCCATTTCCTGTCGGGCACGGCGCTCGGCAGCATGGCGGTGCTGTCATTCAAGGCGCTGCGCGACATGCGGCGGCAGGACCGGGGCAGGCGCGAGGACGGCTGAGGCGAAGCCCGGACCTGTGCGGCCCGGGTGGTTCAGGCCGGTCGGCCGGGGCTCAGAGCGCGCCCTCGACCCACTTCTTCAGCTGCGAGCGGGGCACGGCGCCGACCTGGGTGGCGGCGGGCTTGCCGTCCTTGAACAGGATCAGCGTCGGGATGCCGCGCACGCCGTAGTTGTTCGGCGACTGCGGGTTCTCGTCGATGTTGACCTTGGCGATGGTGACGCGGCCCTTCATCTCGGCGCCGATCTCCTCCAGCGCGGGAGCGATCTGCTTGCACGGGCCGCACCACTCCGCCCAGAAGTCCACCAGCACCGGGCCGGGGGCCTCCAGCACGTCCCTGGCGAAGGAGGCATCGGTCACTGCGACTGTGTTGGCGCTCATGGTGGGCTCCCCGCATCCTGCCGCGCGGGCAGGGCATCCCGCCGCGCAGCCACGCAGATAGGCAGATTGGCGGTCCCTATCAAGCGCCGGGCCTGGGGCGGGCGGCCAGCGTGGACGCCGCGCGGGACACGGGGCCGGCGCGGCGGAGGCGGGCGGGGGTTGCGGCGCCTGCCTGTCGCCATGCCGCACGGCGCGGTCTATGAGGTGGCGCGATGGCCCCGCGCTCGCTCAACCGGATCCTGGTCAACCTGCTCACGGACGGCGCCCTTGCTGCGGCGGCCGCGCCGGTCGCGCGCTATCTGGCGGCGCCGGGGGGTGGGCTGCTGCACCCGATCTGGTTCGTGGCGGGGGGCGCCATCACGCTGCTGCTGTCCGGGGTGCCGGCCAGGCTGCCGCAGCAGTACTGGCGGTTCTCGGGCCTGGGCGACCTGCTGGGGGTGGCGATCGCGTCGGTGGCGTCGGCGGCGCTGTTCTCCCTCGGGCTCGCGCTGACCGGCACCAGCCTGCCGTCGGCGACCTTCCCGGTGATCCATGCGCTGACGCTGATGGCGTTCCTGTCGGCGCCGCGCCTGGTGTACCGGCTGTATCACGGGCGGGGGCGGGGCGAGGCGCAGTCGCCGCCGGTGCTGCTGATCGGCGCGGACGAGGCGGCGGACCTGTTCCTCCGCGCGGCCGCGCAGGACCGCGGGCCGGCGCTGCGCATCGCGGGGCTGATCTCGCTGGGGCGGCGGCAGACCGGGCGCAGGCTGCGCGGCCACACCATCCTGGGCGGGCTGGACGAGCTGGGCAGCGTGCTGGAGCGGCTGCGCAGGCGCGGGCGCACGCCCTCCGCGCTGGTGCTGACGGAGCCGGAGTTCTCGGGCGCGCCGCTGGCCGCGCTGATGGCCACGGCGGATGCGGCGGGCATCCCGGTGCGGCGCGCGCCGCGGCCGACCGCGCTGCTGTCGGCGGAGCGCACCGGGGAGGGATCGCGGATCGAGCTGCGGCCGGTGGCGATCGAGGACCTGCTGAACCGGCCGCAGGTGCCGCTGGACAGGGACGCGATCGCGGCGCTCGTGCGGGGGCGGCGGGTGCTGGTGACGGGGGCGGGCGGCACCATCGGCTCGGAGCTGGCGCGACAGCTCGCGGGGCTGGAGCCGGCGGAGCTGGTGCTGCTGGACAACGGCGAGTACGCGCTGTGGCAGATCGACACGGAGCTGGCGGAGATCGCGCCCGACGTGGTCCGGCGCGTGGTGATCGCGGACGTGCGCGACGCGACGCGGGTGCGCGCGGCGTTCTCGGCGCACGAGCCGGAGCTGGTGTTCCATGCCGCCGCGCTGAAGCACGTGCCGATGGTCGAGGCCAACCCGCTGGAGGGCTTGCTGACCAACGCGGTGGGCACGCGGCACGTGGCGGATGCGGCGCGCGCGGTCGGGGCGGCGGCAATGGTGCTGATCTCGACGGACAAGGCGGTCAACCCGACCAGCATGATGGGGGCGTCCAAGCGGCTGGCGGAAATGTACTGCCAGGCGCTCGACATCGCGGCGCGCGCGGGCGGGGGGATGCGGCTGGTCACGGTGCGGTTCGGCAACGTGCTGGGCTCCACCGGGTCGGTGGTGCCGCTGTTCCGCCGGCAGCTGGAGCGCGGCGGGCCGCTCACGGTCACGCACCCGGACATGCAGCGCTACTTCATGACGGTGCGCGAGGCGGTGGGTCTGGTGCTGCAGGCCAGCGTGCTGGGGGCGGCGGGCGAGGCGGGCGGCGGGGGAGAAGAGGCGCACGTGGCCGCGGCGGTGAGCCCGAGCCTGGCGGCGACGGTTCCGGCGGGCACGCTGGCGCCGGACGCGGAGGGCGGGGCCGGGGTGGGCGGGATCTACGTGCTCGACATGGGCGAGCCCGTGCGCATCGTCGATCTCGCGCGCCAGATGATCCGGCTTGCCGGGCTGCGCGAGGGCGAGGACGTGGCGATCCGCTACACCGGGCTGCGGCCGGGCGAGAAGCTCTACGAGGAGCTGTTCCACGGCCGCGAGCCGCCGGTGCCGACGGGGCGGCCCGGCCTGCTGATGGCCGCGCCGCGCACCGTCGATCCGGCGGCGATGGCGCGCGCGCTGGATGCGATCGCGGGCGCCTGCCAGGCAGGCCAGGTGGGGCAGGCGCTGCTGCTGCTGTCGCGGCTGGTGCCGGAGTACGTCCACGACCCGCTCGGCGCGCAGCCCGCGCGCACCACGCCGATCCGCCCCGCGGCGATCCCCCTGCCCTCCTCCGTCGCCCAGCCGGGCGCGGCGGCGGCGCCTTCCAGGAGCGACCCATGAGCGACGGCCCGATCCGCTTCCTCGACCTGCCCGCCCAGCAGAAGCGCCTCGGCGAGGGGCTGCGCTGTCGCATCGACGCGGTGATCGCGCACTGCGGCTTCGTGCTCGGGCCGGAGGTCGCGGAGCTGGAGGGGCGGCTCGCGGGGTACTGCGGCGCGGGGCACTGCGTGGCGGTCAGCTCTGGCACCGATGCGCTGCAGATCGCGATGATGGCCGAAGGCATCGGGCGGGACGACGCCGTGTTCCTGCCCGCGTTCACGTACACCGCCACCGCGGAGGTGCCGCTGGTGCTCGGGGCGACGCCGGTGTTCGTCGACGTCGACCCGGCGACGTTCCAGGTCGACGTCGCGGACCTGGCGCGGCGGATCGAGGCGGTGCGGGCGGCGGGGGTGCTGCGGCCGCGGGCGATCGTGGGCGTGGACCTGTTCGGGCAGCCGGCGGACTGGCCGGCGCTGCGGGCGCTGGCGGAGCGGCACGGGCTGTTCCTGCTCGACGACTGCGCGCAGGCGTTCGGGGGGTCGCTCGCGGGGCGCAAGCTGGGGCGCGAGGCGGCGGCGACCGCGATCAGCTTCTTCCCGTCCAAGCCGCTGGGGGCGTACGGCGACGGGGGGGCGCTGCTCACGGACGACGCGGATCGGGCGGCGCTGTACCGTTCGCTGCGCACGCACGGCGAGGGGGCGCAGCGCTACGAGGTGCTGCGCACGGGGATGAACGGGCGGCTGGACACGCTGCAGGCGGCGGTGCTGCTGGCCAAGCTCGACGTGTTCGAGGACGA
>JBPBQX010000168.1:0-15097 GCA_050955025.1 Janthinobacterium lividum | reverse complement strand
ACCTGGTCGACATCTGCCCGGTGGGCGCGCTGACCTCCAAGCCGTACGCCTTCGTGGCGCGGCCGTGGGAGCTGGGCAAGGTCGACGGCATCGACGCGCTGGACGCCGTGGGCACGCCGATCCGCATCGACAGCCGCGGGCCCGAGGTGCTGCGCATCCTGCCGCGCACCAACGACGCGGTGAACGAGGAGTGGCTCGGCGACAAGAGCCGCCACTCGATCGACGGCCTCAAGCGCCGCCGCCTCGACCGCGCCTGGGTGCGCCGCGACGGCACGCTCAAGCCCGCGAGCTGGGCCGAGGCGTTCGCCACCATCGCGCGCCGGCTCGACGGCCTCGCGGGCGCGCGGATCGGCGCCCTCGCCGGCGACCTGTGCGACGCCGAGAGCATGGTGGCGCTGCGCGACCTCATGGCCTCGCTCGGCTCGGCGAACCTGGACTGCCGGCAGGACGGGGCGGCGCTCGATGCCTCGCGGCGCGAGTTCTACACCTTCAACACCACGATCGCCGGGATCGAGGAGGCCGACGCCATCCTGCTGGTCGGCTGCAACCCGCGCCACGAGGCGCCGGTGCTGAACGCGCGCATCCGCAAGCGCTACCTGGCCGGCGGGCTCGCGGTGGGCGCGATCGGCCAGCCCTGGGACCTGACCTACCCCGCGACCTGGCTCGGCGACGGCCCGCAGGCGCTGTCCTCCGTGATGGACGGGTCGCAGCCGGGCGCGGCGGGGGCGTTCGCCCACGCGCTGCTCGACGCGAAGCGGCCGATGATCGTGGTGGGGCAGGGCGCCCTGTCGCGCCCGGACGGCGCCGCGGTGCTGGCGGCGTGCTGGTCGCTGGCGGGCGCCATGGGCGCGCTCGAGGCCGACTGGCACGGCTTCAACGTGCTGCACACGGCGGCCGCGCGCGTCGGCGCGCTCGACCTCGGCTTCGTGCCGGGCGAGGGCGGGCTCGACCTCGCCGGCATGATGGGCGGCGGCGTGGACCTGCTGTGGCTGCTGGGTGCGGACGAGTTCGACACCGCCCGGATCGGCGCCGACACCTTCGTGGTCTACCAGGGCCACCACGGCGATCGGGGTGCCGCGCGCGCCGACGTGATCCTGCCCGGCGCCGCCTACGTGGAGAAGCCGGGCACCTGGGTCAGCACCGAGGGGCGCGTGCAGCGCGGCCTGCGCTCGGTGTTCCCGCCGGGCGACGCCCGCGAGGACTGGCGCATCCTGCGCGCGTTCAGCGAGACGATCGGCCACGCCCTGCCGTACGACGACCTCGACGCCGTGCGCGACCGCCTCGCCGCCGTGAACCCGGTGTTCGCCCGCGAGGGCCTGCCCCGCTTCGGCGCCTCCGAGCGCGGCAGCCCGGCCGGCGACCCGCGCGCCGTGTCCGCCGCGCCGTTCGTCCCCGCGATCGCGGACTACTACCAGACCGACCCGATCAGCCGCGCCAGCGCCACCATGGCCGAGTGCACGGAGGCGCTGACCCGCCCGGCCCAGGCGGCTGCGAACCGGGCGGCCACCCTGCAGGCGGCGGAGTGAGCCGGTGACGCATCTCCTGTTCGACACCATCGGCGGCCGCTTCGCCCTGACGCTGGCCGAGACGCTGGCGATCATGGTGCCGCTGCTGGTCTCGGTCGCCTACATGACCTACGCCGAGCGCAAGATCCTCGCCGCCATGCAGCTCCGCGTCGGTCCCAACGTGGTGGGCCCGTTCGGCCTGCTGCAGCCCTTCGCCGACGCCCTGAAGATGCTGACCAAGGAGACGGTGGTCCCCACCGGCGCCAACCGCGCCCTGTTCCTCCTGGCCCCGGTGCTGACCTTCGTGCTGGCGATGATCGCCTGGGCGGTGATCCCGATGGGCGACGGCTGGGCGATCGCCGACATCAACGTGGGCGTGCTCTACCTGTTCGCGATCAGCTCGCTCGGCGTCTACGGCATCATCATCGCCGGCTGGGCCAGCAACTCCAAGTACGCGTTCCTCGGCGCGCTGCGCTCCGCGGCGCAGATGGTGAGCTACGAGGTCTCCATGGGCCTCGTGATCGTCTGCGTCCTGCTGTGCGTGGGCTCGCTGAACCTCAACGACATCGTCCGCGCGCAGAAGCACGTGTGGTTCTGCATCCCGCTGCTGCCGATGTTCGTGGTGTTCTTCATCTCCGCGCTGGCCGAGACCAACCGCGCCCCCTTCGACCTGGCCGAGGGCGAGAGCGAGATCGTCGCCGGCTTCATGGTCGAGTACAGCTCGATGTCGTACGGCCTGTTCTTCCTGGGCGAGTACGCCAACATGTTCCTGATGGCGGCGATGACGTCGATCCTGTTCATGGGTGGCTGGCAGGCGCCGTTCGGCATCGCGCCGTTCACCTGGGTGCCGGGCACGGTGTGGTTCCTGCTCAAGATCGCGCTGGTGATGTTCATGTTCGTCTGGGTGCGCGCGACCTTCCCGCGCTTCCGCTACGACCAGCTCATGCGCCTGGGCTGGAAGGTGTTCCTGCCCCTCTCCCTGTTCTGGCTGGTGCTGACGGCCAGCGTGCTGATGGCGATGGGCTGGCTGCCGGACGGCGCCTGAAGGCCAGGGCTCTGCCCTGGACCCGCCAGGGCGAGCCGCCCTGGACCGGCGCTTCCGTTCTTTTCATGTGCCGGTCCAGGGGCGGCTCGCCCCTGGCGGGTCCGGGCAGGGCCCGGGCTTGCTTGCCGGATGCTGCGGCGCGGGGTATCCCGTGGCCGCCTGTGTAGGGGTTAGGCGATGGCGTTCCTGGACCGCACCGCGCGGAGCCTTCTGCTGGGCGAGCTGATCAGCGGCATGGGCCTGACTCTGGCCTACATGTTCAAGCCGAAGGCGACGATCAACTACCCCTTCGAGAAGAACCCGCAGAGCCCGCGCTTCAAGGGCGAGCACGCGCTGCGCCGCTACCCGAACGGCGAGGAGCGCTGCATCGCGTGCAAGCTGTGCGAGGCGGTGTGCCCGGCGCTCGCGATCACCATCGAGGCCGAGCCGCGCGACGACGGCAGCCGGCGTACGACGCGCTACGACATCGACATGACCAAGTGCATCTATTGCGGCCTGTGCGAGGAGGCCTGCCCGGTCGACGCGATCGTGGAGGGGCCGAACCTCGAGTTCGCCACCGAGACGCGCGAGGAGCTGATGTACGACAAGGCCAAGCTGCTCGCCAACGGCGACCGCTGGGAGGTGGCGCTGGCCCGCCGGCTCGAGCTCGATGCGCCGTACCGCTGAGATGACGCCGGCGTCCGCACGGCAAGCAAGGAATGTTGAGGCTCTGGCTCAAACTCCGCCAAAGGCTCGCCTTTGGAAACCCTCACTCAAGTGGAGCCGGTCCAGGGGCGGCTCGCCCCTGGCGGGTCCGGGCAGCGCCCGGCCTTGCTTCCTTCCTGCTCGCCTCGGGGAACCGCGCCCTTGATCGCCACCCTCTTCTGGTACGTGTTCGCCGCCGTGCTGCTGGGCTCCGCGGCGGCCGTGGTCACCTCGCGCAACCCCGTCCACTCCGTGCTGTTCCTGATCCTGGCGTTCTTCAACGCGGCCGGCCTGTTCCTCCTGGCGGGCGCCGAGTTCCTCGCCTTCATCCTGGTGATCGTCTACGTCGGCGCCGTCGCGGTGCTGTTCCTGTTCGTCGTGATGATGCTCGACGTGAACTTCTCCGAATTGCGCGAGGGCTTCCAGCGCTACGCCCCCGTCGGAGCCGTGGTCGGCCTCGTGCTGTTCGCCGAGCTGGCGGTGTTCGTGACGGGCTGGCGCGTCTCGCCGGCCAACGCGGTGCTGCGCCTGTCCGCGATGCCGGCCGGCGTATCCAACACGGCGGCGATCGGCCGCGTGCTCTACACGGACTACGCGCTGCTGTTCCAGATCTCGGGCCTGATCCTGCTGGTCGCCATGATGGGCGCGATCGTGCTGACGCTGCGCGAGCGCACCGCCTCGCGCCACCAGGACATCGCCCGCCAGCAGGCGCGCGACCCCGCGCTCAGCCTGTCGATGGTGCGCGTGCCGCTGCGCCAGGGCGTGGGCGCGTCCGGCATCCTGCGGCCGCTGCCCGAGCCCTCGCTGCTCCCGGCCGGCCATGACCCGCACGGCCACACGCCGACGCCCGCGGCGATCGCCGCGGACCACGAGACGCACGGAGGCCACACCTGATGGCGGTCACGCTGGGCCACTACCTCGCGGTGGCGGCCGTGCTTCTGGTGCTCGGCATCTTCGGCATCTTCCTGAACCGCAAGAACGTCATCGTCATCCTGATGTCGATCGAGCTGATCCTGCTGGCCGTGAACCTCAACCTGGTGGCGTTCTCCGCGGCGCTGGGCGACCTCGCGGGGCAGATCCTGGCGATGTTCGTGCTCACCGTGGCGGCGGCGGAGGCCGCGATCGGGCTCGCGATCGTGGTGGTCTACTTCCGCAACCGCGGCTCGATCCAGGTCGAGGACGTGAACCTGATGAAGGGCTGAGGATGCTGTACGCGACCGCCGTCTTCGCCCCGCTGCTCGGCTCGCTGGTGGCGGGCCTGCTGGGCCGCGCCATCGGCGACAGGGCGGCGCAGGCGGCGACGATCCTGCTGATGGCGCTGGCCGCCGTGTGCGGCACGCTGAACTGGGTGGATTACGTGTGGCACGCGGGCGTGCCCGGCGCGCTGTCGATCGCCACCTGGATGGACGTGGGCGGCTTCCACGTCGGCTGGGACCTGCACCGCGACACCCTGTCCGTCTCCATGGTCGCCATGGTCACGGCGGTCGCCACCCTCGTGCACGTCTACAGCGTCGGCTACATGGGCCACGAGCACCAGCCGACCTACCGCTTCTTCTCCTACCTCTCCCTGTTCTCCTTCGCGATGCTCGCCCTCGTCAGCGCCGACAACCTTTTGCAATTGTTCTTCGGCTGGGAAGGCGTCGGCCTCGCGAGCTACCTGCTGATCGGCTACTGGTACGACCGCCCCTCGGCCAACGCCGCCGCGATCAAGGCGATGGTCGTCAACCGCGTCGGCGACCTGTCCTTCGCCGTCGGCATCGCGCTCGTCTTTCTCCTCTTCGGCGCCATCGACTTCCCCACGATCTTCGCCCACGTCCCCGACCACGTCGACGCCACCTACCGCGTGTTCGGCACCCAGTGGCGCGCGTTCGAGGTGATCGGCGTGCTGCTGTTCATCGGCGCCATGGGCAAGTCGGCGCAGATCTTCCTCCACACCTGGCTGCCCGACGCGATGGAGGGCCCGACCCCGGTCTCCGCCCTGATCCACGCGGCGACCATGGTGACGGCCGGCGTGTTCCTTGTGTCGCGCATGTCGCCGATCCTGGAGTTCGCCCCGGGCGCGCTCGCGATGGTCACCGTGATCGGCGGCACGACCTGCTTCTTCGCGGCGACCGTCGCGCTCGTGCAGCCCGACATCAAGCGCGTGATCGCCTACTCGACCTGCTCGCAGCTCGGCTACATGTTCCTCGCCGCCGGCGTGGGCGCGTTCCAGGCCTCGATGTTCCACCTCTTCACCCACGCCTTCTTCAAGGCGCTGCTGTTCCTGTGCGCGGGCTCGGTGATCCACGCCATGCACGACGAGCAGGACATGTTCCGCATGGGCGGCCTGTGGCGGCGCATCCCCATCACCTACGTCTGCATGTGGGCGGGCAGCCTGGCGCTGGGCGGCATCTACCCGTTCGCCGGCTACTGGTCCAAGGACGCGATCCTGGAGAGCGCCTGGGCCGCCGGCACCGGCGTGGGCCTCTACGCCTTCGCGCTCGGCACGATCGCCGCCTTCCTCACCGCGTTCTACTCGTGGCGCCTGCTGATCCTGACCTTCCATGGCCGCGCCCATGACCCCGACAAGCTCGCCCACGCCCACGAGAGCCCGCCCTGGATGTGGGTCCCGCTCGTGCTGCTCTCCGTCGGCGCCCTGCTCGCGGGCGTGCTGCTCAAGTCGCTGTTCATCGGCGAGGACCAGGGCTGGTTCTGGCGCGGCGCCATCTTCTCCGGCCCGAACAACCACGTCCTGCTCTCGGCCGAGCACGTGCCGACGCTGATCGCGCTCCTGCCCACGGTGATGGGCCTGGGCGGCATCGCGCTGGCCTACTTCCTCTACATGGCCCGCCCCGCGCTGCCGGCGGTGCTCGCGACCCGGTTCCGCCCGGCCTACCTGTTCCTCCTGAACAAGTGGTATTTCGACGAGCTCTACGACGCGATCTTCGTGCGCCCGGCGAAGTGGCTGGCCCGCGAGTTCTGGCACGTCGGCGACGAGCGCATCATCGACGGCCTGCCCAACGGCATCGCGCTGCTGACCACGGACGGCTCGCGCCAGGTCGTGCGGATCCAGACCGGCTCGATCGCGGTCTACGCCTTCACCATGCTGATCGGCCTCGTGGGCCTGGTCAGCGTCTTCCTCCTGTTCCGGTGACCCGATGAACGCCGCCGGCTTCCCGATCCTGAGCCTCGTCACCTTCCTGCCGCTGGTGGGCTGCGCGTTCATCATGTCCGTGCGCGGCACGGACGAGGTCGTCGCGTCGAACTCCCGCTGGGCCGCGCTGTGGACCAGCCTCGTGGTGTTCGTAGTCTCCCTCGTGCTGTGGGTGCGCTTCGACACCGCCCAGCCCGGCTTCCAGTTCACCGAGCGCCACGAGTGGCTGCCCGAGTTCCGCGTCGGCTACGCGATGGGCGTGGACGGCATCTCCGTGCTGTTCGTGCTGCTGAGCACCGCCCTTACGCCGATCTGCATCCTGGCGAGCTGGGAGGCGATCCACTTCCGCGTCCGCGAGTACATGATCGCGTTCCTGGTGCTCGAGACCATGATGGTCGGCATGTTCTCGGCGATGGACTTCGTCGTGTTCTACATGTTCTTCGAGGGCGTGCTGATCCCGATGTACCTGATCATCGGCGTCTGGGGCGGCACGCGGCGCGTCTACGCCTCGTTCAAGTTCTTCCTCTACACCTTCGCAGGCTCCGTGCTGATGCTGCTGGCGCTGCTCGCGATGTGGTACGTCGCCGGCACCACCGACATCCCGACGCTGATGGCGACGACCTTCACGCCCCGGATGCAGTTCTGGCTGTTCCTCGCCTTCCTCGCCTCCTTCGCGGTGAAGGTGCCGATGTGGCCCGTCCACACCTGGCTCCCCGACGCGCACGTGGAGGCGCCCACCGCGGGCTCGGTGATCCTGGCCGGCGTGCTGCTCAAGATGGGCGCCTACGGCTTCCTGCGCTTCTCCGTGCCGATGCTGCCAGAGGCCTCTGCGCAGTTCGCGCCGCTGATGTACGCGCTGGCCGTGGTCGCGGTGATCTACACCTCGCTGGTCGCCTTCGCGCAGACCGACATGAAGAAGCTGATCGCCTACTCGTCGATCGCCCACATGGGCGTCGTGGTGATCGGCATCTTCACCTTCGACGTGCAGGGCCTGCAGGGCGCGCTGTTCCTCATGCTCAGCCACGGGATCGTCTCGGCGGCGATGTTCCTCTGCGTCGGCGTCGTCTACGACCGCCTGCACACCCGCGAGATCGCCCGCTACGGCGGCCTGGCCGCGACCATGCCGCTGTACGCCGCCGTGTTCATGGTCTTCACCATGGGCAACATCGGCCTCCCCGGCACCTCCGGCTTCGTCGGCGAGTTCCTGGTCCTCGTGGGCGCCTTCCAGGTCAGCCTGTGGCTCGCCCTGCTCGGCTCCTTCGGCATGGTGCTCGGCGCCGTCTACGGCCTCACCCTCTACCGCCGCGTGATCTTCGGGCGCCTGACCCGCGACGACCTGCGCGCACTCCTCGACCTGTCGCCGCGCGAGATCGGCATCTTCGCGCCGCTCGTCGTGCTGACGCTGTGGATGGGCTTCTACCCGAGCAGCTTCACCCAGTTCTTCGGCGCCACCGTGGACTCCATGGTCGCCCACCACGAGGCCGCCCTCGGCCTGCCGTCCACCGTGCACCTCGCCGACGCCGGCGCCGTGCCCGCAAGCCCCACCGCCGCGGAGCCGGCCCGATGAACCCGGCCATCCCCGCCACCCCCGGCCAGCCCCTCGCCGCGCCCTCGATCGAGGGCCTGTCGCACTGGGCGCTCGCCCTGCCCGAGATCGTGCTGGCGCTCCTCGGCCTGCTGATCCTGGTCTACGGCGTCACCCGCCCGCGCGACTCCGCGCTGGCCTGCACCATGCTCGTGCTCGCCGCCCTGCTGGTCACGGCCGGCCTGGTCGTGCAGACGCCCGACGGCCTCGCCTACGGCGGCCTGCTCGTGTCCGACGCCTTCAGCCGCTTCGCCCAGGTGCTGATCCTGGCCGGCGCCGCGCTGACCACGATCCTGGCGCTCGACTACAACGAGCGCCAGGAGATCGCCCGCTTCGAGTTCCCGCTGCTCGTGGTGTTCTCCACGATCGGCATGCTGGTGATGGCGCAGGCCGCCAGCCTGATGACCCTCTACATGGGCCTCGAGCTGCAGAGCCTCGCCGTCTACGTGCTGTGCTCCTTCGCCCGCGACGACGTGCGCTCGTCCGAGGCCGGCCTCAAGTACTTCGTCCTCAGCGCCCTGGCCTCGGGCCTCCTGCTCTACGGCATCTCGCTGGTCTACGGCTTCTCCGGGACCATGGAGTTCTCGCTCATCGCCCGGGCCGTCGCGGCGCCCGGCGGCACCTCCGTGGGCCTCGTGATCGGCATCGTGTTCATCGTCGCCGGCCTGGCCTTCAAGCTGTCGGCCGTGCCGTTCCACATGTGGACGCCCGACGTCTACGAGGGCGCACCGACCCCCGTGACCGCCTTCATGAGCACCGCCCCCAAGGTCGCCCCCTTTGCCGTGCTCCTGCGCGCCATGGTGACGCCCTTCGGCCACGTTCTGCACGACTGGCAGCAGCTCATCATCCTGGTGGCGATCTGCTCCATGATCCTGGGCAGCCTCGCCGCCATCGGCCAGACCAGCATCAAGCGGCTGATGGCCTACTCCTCCATCGGCCACATGGGCTACGCGCTGATCGGCCTGGCCGCCGGCTCGGAGGCGGGCATACGCGGCACGCTGATCTACCTCGTGACCTATGTGTTCATGAACGCCGGCACCTTCGCCTGCATCATCGCCATGCGCCGCCGCGGCTTGGCGCTCGAGCGCATCTCCGACCTCGGCGGCCTGGCCAAGACCGACCCGGTGCTGGCCCTGGTGCTGGCCGTGCTGATGTTCTCCATGGCCGGCGTGCCGCCGATGTCGGGCTTCTTCGGCAAGCTGTTCGTGTTCCAGGCCGCCGTGCAGTCCGGCCTGTGGACGCTCGCCGTAATCGGCGTGCTGACCAGCGTGATCGGCCTCTACTACTACCTGCGCGTCGTGAAGGTGATGTACTTCGACGAGGCCGAGGAGGCGTTCGACACGCGCGCGCCCTCGCTGTCGTTCGTCGCCGTGGTCGGCGGGCTGTTCACCTTCCTGTTCTTCCTGATGCCCGCGCCGGTGGTGCAGGCGGCCGAGACGGCGGCGCGGGCGCTGTTCGGGTGAGACAGGAAGCAAGGTCGAGGCTCCGCCTCGAGCTCCGCCAAAGGCTCGCCTTTGGAATCCTTGACCTAAGTGTGCCGGTCCAGGGGCGGCTCGCCCCTGGCGGGTCCGGGCAGAGCCCGGCCTTGCTGGCCTGACCCATGCTTCTCGTCATCGACGCCGGCAACACCAACATCGTGTTCGCGGTCCATGACGGCACCCACTGGGCCGGCACGTTCCGCATCGCGACCGAGGCGCAGCGCACCTCCGACGAGTACGCGGTGTGGCTGATGGCGCTGCTCGCCCTGCGCAACATCCCGCCGGGCGAGGTCCAGGCCGCGGTGATCGGCACGGTGGTCCCGGCTGCGCTGTACCACCTGCGCCGCCTGTGCCGCGACTGGTTCTCGGTGGAGCCGCTGATCGCGCGCTCGACGCTGCACTGGGGCTTCGAGATCCGGGTGGACAACCCGGCCGAGGTGGGTGCGGACCGCTTGGTGAACGCGCTTGCGGCGCACGAGCGCTACCGCGGGCCGCTGGTGGTGATCGACTTTGGCACGGCCACGACGTTCGACGTGGTGGAGGGCGACGGGGCGTACGTGGGCGGCGTGATCGCGCCGGGCATCAACCTGTCGATCGAGGCGCTGCACCAGGCGGCGGCGCGCCTGCCGCGGATCGGCATCGGCCGGCCGCAGGCGGTGATCGGGCGCTCGACGGTCCCGGCCATGCAGTCCGGCATCTACTGGGGCTACGTGGGCCTGATCGAGGGCCTCGTCGCACGGATCAAGGGCGAGTTCGACCGCCCGCTGAAGGTCGTCGCCACGGGGGGACTGGCGCCATTGTTCTCCGAGGGGACCACGGTGATGGAACGCATCGACCCCGATCTCACGCTTGACGGGCTTCGCCTGTTGGCGCAGCGCAACCCAACCCCCACATTGTCTCGTGACAGAACAAGACTGATTGAAGGCGATTAATGAACGCGATGAGCGCTGACCTGGCCTTCCTGCCCCTGGGCGGGACGGGCGAGATCGGCATGAACCTGAATCTCTACCGCTGCAACGGCAAGTGGCTTGCCGTGGACTGCGGCATCGGCTTCGGCGGCTCGGAGATGCCCGAGGTCGAGGTGATGATGCCCGACCCGAGCTTCATCGCCGAGCGGCGCGAGAACCTCGTGGGCCTGGTCATCACCCACGCGCACGAGGACCACATCGGCGCGGTGGCCCACCTGTGGCGCCAGCTGCAGTGCCCGATCTACGCCACCCCGTTCGCGGCCTCCGTGCTGCGGCGCAAGCTCGGCGAGGCGCAGCTCGTCAACCAGGTGCGGATCCATGTGGTCCCGCCCGGCGGCTCGTTCGAGCTGGCGCCGTTCTCGCTGCAGTTCATCTCGGTGGCGCACTCCATCCCCGAGGCGCAGGCCCTGGCGATCCGCACGCCGCACGGCGTGGTGCTGCACACCGGCGACTGGAAGCTCGACGCCAACCCGATGGTGGGCCCGCCCACCGACGAGGCGGCGCTGCAGGCCCTGGGCGACGCCGGCGTGCTGGCGATCGTGTGCGACAGCACCAACGCGCTGGTCGAGGGCCACTCCGGCTCCGAGGCCGACGTGCGCAAGTCGATGGCCGGCCTGATCCGCTCGCTGCAGGGCCGGGTCGCGGTGACCTGCTTCGCCAGCAACGTGGCGCGCGTCGAGACCATCGCGATGGCCGCCCGCGCCGCCGGCCGCTCCGTGGCCATGGTGGGGCGGTCGCTGCGCAACCTCGACCAGTCCGCGCGCGAGACCGGCTACCTGCGCGGCATCCCCGAGTTCGTCGCCGAGGACCAGGCCGGCACGGTGCCCGACGACAACCTGCTGATGATGGTGACCGGCTCCCAGGGCGAGCCCCGCTCGGCGCTGGCGCGCATCGCCATGGACACGCACCCCAACATCGCGATGGGCCCGGGCGACACGGTGGTGTTCAGCTCCCGCACCATCCCCGGCAACGAGCGCGCGATCGGCACGGTGCAGGACAACCTGGTGCGCCGTGGCGTGCGGATCATCACCGCCGAGGACCACCTGGTCCACGTCTCCGGCCACCCCGCGCGCGACGAGCTGCGCCGGATGTACCAGCTGGTGCGCCCGCGCTTCTCCGTCCCGGTGCACGGCGAGTGGCGCCACATGTCCTCCCACGCCGCGCTGGCGCAGGAGGCGGGCGCCACGCCCTTCCTGCTGGAGGACGGCGACCTGCTCAGCCTGTCCGGCAACCGCCCGGAGGTCACGGACTCCGCGACCGTCGGGCGCCTCGCGCTGGACGGCAACCGCCTCGTGCCGATCAACGGCGGCGTGCTGACGGCGCGCCGGCGGATGCTGTTCAACGGCATGGTGATCGCGTCCATCGCGGTGGACGCCGAGGGCCACGTGCGCGGCACGCCGAAGGTGATGGCGCCCGGGCTGTTCGAGCCGGACGAGCCCGAGGCGCTGCGCATCGTGCGCGAGTTCGTGGCCGCGCTGGAGGGCCTGCCGGTGGCGCTGCGGCGCGACGACGAGCCGCTGCTCGACGCCGCGAAGTCCGCGCTGCGCCGCGCGCTGGGCCGCAGGCTGCAGAAGCGGCCGCTGGTGGACGTGCACCTGCTCAGGGTCTGAGCGGGTGGGCTGGTTCACCGGCTGCGTCCTCTACTCGCTGATCTGGTGGACGGTGCTGTTCGCCGTGCTGCCGGTGGGGACGCGGCCGGTGGCCGATGCGGACGGGGCGACGGGGTGGCGCGGCGCCCCGGAGCGCCCGCTGCTGCTGCGCAAGGTGGTGGCGACGACGCTGATCTCGGCGGTGGTCTGGCTGGGCTGCTACGCGGTGATCAGCAGCGACTGGCTGAGCTTCCGCCACGGATGGCTGGCGCTGCCCGACGACTAGGCTGGGAGGAATCGATCTGCACAGAGTCACGGCAGATTTCACGTGGGTGCCGCGAAAGCTCTGTGCAGAAGTATCGATTTGTGTAGACGGCCAGTCGGCTCGAAGCTGATTATCACGTCGGGGCCAAGAGTTTCTTGTCCCGCCGTGTGACTGGCGTTTCCTCCCCAAACTTGGCCCGCGTGCTCGGCATGCGGGCCGTTTCTTTGATAACATATCCGTCACACGTGTCACCTGCAAAACGGCAGCGGAAGTCGCGCGGACAGATATTGTTGTTGTGCGGCGCACAATGTTTGCGCTGTCATGTATCGTATCAGACAAGATCCGGGGTTCCTCCAAGTATGCGCGCCGGCGAGATGCACGCAGAGGTTGCATTCTATACTGGCGGACAGGTGATCCACACGCGGAACGAGTTGCACTCCGCCGGCGTGACCCGTGGCCGGACTTGCGCCGGCCGCCCCGTCGTCTGCCGCCACGCAGAAGCCCCGGCGGCCGCGCCCCGGACGGCCGGGCCCGTCGCGAGGCCCCTGCTGGGAGGGGGCGCCCCTGGCGGCGGGGGGACTCGGCCTGTAGCATCCGCGCTCCCCACCGAACCGGATTCCGCGATGCGCCTGTCCCGCTCCCTCGTGCCCACCCTGAAGGAAAACCCGGCCGAGGCGCAGATCGTCTCGCACCGGCTGATGCTGCGCGCGGGGCTGGTGCGCCAGAGTGCGGCCGGCATCTACGCCTGGCTGCCGGCAGGCCTGCGCGTGCTGCGCCGCATCGAGGCGATCGTGCGCGAGGAGCAGGACGCGGCCGGCGCGCAGGAACTGCTGATGCCCACGATCCAGCCGGCGGACCTGTGGCGCGAGAGCGGGCGCTACGACGACTACGGCCCGGAGATGCTGCGCGTGCGCGACCGCCACGAGCGCGACCTGCTCTACGGGCCCACCAACGAGGAGGTCCTGACCGACATCGCGCGCGCCACGGTCAAGTCGTACCGCGAGCTGCCGCAGACGCTGTACCACATCCAGTGGAAGTTCCGCGACGAGGTCCGCCCGCGCTTCGGCGTGATGCGCGGCCGCGAGTTCCTGATGAAGGACGCCTACAGCATCGACCTCGATCACGAGGGCGCCGTGGTCAGCTACCGCCGCATGATGCTGGCCTACCTGCGCACCTTCCAGCGGCTGGGCGTGCAGGCGATCCCGATGCGCGCCGACACCGGCCCGATCGGCGGCGAGCTGAGCCACGAGTTCATCATCCTGGCGCCGACCGGCGAGAGCCAGGTGTTCTACGACCAGGCCTTCGAGCACGAGGACTTCTCCGCGCTCCCCGCCTATCCCTCGCCCGACGACCTGGCGTCGTTCTACGAGCGCATGACCGGGCGCTACGCCGCCACCGAGGACATGCACGACGCCGCCGCCTGGGCCGCCGTCCCCGCCGAGCGCCAGCGCGAGGGCAGGGGGATCGAGGTCGGCCACATCTTCAACTTCGGCACCAAGTACTCCAGGCCCATGGGCTTCACCGTCGCCGGCCCCGACGGCAAGCCGGTGCACCCCGAGATGGGCTCCTACGGCATCGGCGTCTCCCGCCTGGTCGGCGCGCTGATCGAGGCCAGCCACGACGACGCCGGCATCGTCTGGCCGGAAAGCGTCGCCCCGTTCCGCGCCGCGATCCTCAACCTGCGCGTGGGCGACGCCGCCTGCGACGCGATCTGCGAGCGGGCCTACGCGGCGCTCGGCGGCGACGCCCTCTACGACGACCGCGACGAGCGGGCCGGCGCGAAGTTCGCCGACGCCGACCTGATGGGCCACCCGTGGCAGATCGTCGTCGGCCCGCGCGGCGCCAAGGCCGGCACCGTGGAGCTGAAGCGCCGCGTGCGCGGGGTCGCCGAGGGCGAGCGCGCCGAGCTGTCCCTGGAGGACGCGCTGGCGCGGATCGGGGACGGGCGGGGCGGCGCGTCCGGGCCCGCGTGATGTTCGGCCCCTTCGAGCGCGCCGTCGCCGGGCGCTACCTGCGCGCCCGGCGCGGCGAGCGCTTCGTCTCCGTGATCGCGATCTTCTCGCTCGCCGGCATCGCGCTCGGCGTGGCGACCCTGATCATCGTCATGTCCGTGATGAACGGCTTCAAGGCCGACCTGCTCGGCCGCATCCTCGGCCTGAACGGCGACCTGTCGATCTACGCCACCGGCCCCTCGCTCTCCGACTACGACGCCCTCGCCGCCCGCGTCCGCGCCGTCCCCGGCGTCACCGAGGCCGTCCCCCTCGTCGAGGGCCAGGTGCTCCTGAGCACCGACCGCGGCAGCTCCGGCGGCCTGGTGCGTGGCGTGCGCGCCACCGACCTCCGCCAACTCCACGAGATCAGCGACAACATCCGCGCCGGCTCGCTCGACGGTTTCGGCGCCGTGCCTGGCACGAAGCCGGGCGAGGACGGCATCGCCATCGGCCTGACGCTGGCCCAGCGCTTCGGCCTCGCCGTCGGCTCCAAGCTCACCCTCGTCTCGCCCGACGGCGCCGCCACCGCCTTCGGCACCGTGCCCCGCGTGCGCGCCTACCGCATCGCCGCGATCTTCCAGGCCGGCCTCAACGACTACGACAGCACCTTCGTGTTCCTGCCGCTCGCCGCCGCGCAGGTGTTCTTCCAGAAGCCCAACGACGCGACGCAGATCTCCGTCAAGGTCGCCGACCCCGAGCGCGTCACCCCCGTCACCCGCGCCATCCGCGCCACGCTGGACGCCCAGCCTCCCTCGGGCGGCCCGGTGCGCGTGGTCGACTGGACGCAGAGCAACAACAGCTTCTTCGCCGCGATCCAGATCGAGCAGAACGTCATGTTCCTGATCCTGACGCTG
>JBPBQX010000167.1:0-15217 GCA_050955025.1 Janthinobacterium lividum | reverse complement strand
GGGCGTTGGCGTTCTCGCCGATCTGGGCGAAGGGGATCGCCTGCAGCTTGGCGGCGACGTCGCTGACCGCGCCCATGACGTTGTCCAGGCCGCCGCCCTGGCCGGGCAGCACCACGACGCCGTCCTCGAGCGCGATGCCGGCGGGCTTGGCGTTGGGCACGAAGGCCAGGGTGACGTTCTTCTCGCCGGTGACGTAGCTGGCGGTGTCGACCTCGGCGCGCATGCCCTGGTTCACCAGCGCGCCCAGGACCTTGGCGGGGTCGAGCTTGGAGGCGAAGCTGTCGGGCGGGAACACGCGCTCCGGCTGGATCTCCATGGCGACGCGGACCTTGACGACGCCGCTGGTCGGGTCGAGCAGGAGCTTGACGTCGGTGACGTTGCCGACCTGGATGCCGAACACGTTGACGGCCGAGCCGGTGCCCAGCCCCGCGACGGAGCTCTGCAGGTAGGTCACGAGCGGGATGCGCTGGTTGAAGCCGGCGGCGTCGGCCTCGTTCTTGCTCGCGAACAGGTGGAACTTGGTGTCGTCGGGCGCCATCGGGCCGGACCAGGCCTCCTTGGGCGAGTCGAAGGACACCGCGCCGGAGATCACCGCCTGCAGGCTCTCGACCTCGACGTGCAGGCCGTTGGCGCCGAGGTTCACGTTCAGGCCGGACGCGTTCCAGAAGTGGGTCTGGGGGTGGACGAACTTGTCGAACGGGGCGCGCACGAAGGCGCTGATGGTCACCGGGCCGTGGCCGTCGCCGAAGTCGTAGCCGAGCACCTCGCCCGCGGGGATGTCGCGGTAGAAGATCGGCGTGCCCTCGCTCAGCGAGCCGATGGTCAGCGCCTCGAGCTGGTAGGTGTGGCCGGGCTCGTCCGAGCGCACGCCGGGCGGCTGCTCCAGGCCGGCGAAGTCGGTCTTCGGGCTGCCGCCGGGGTCGCCCGGGTCGATCGCGATGAAGGCGCCCGAGACCAGCGTCTCCAGGCCGGAGATGCTGCCCGAGCTGATGCGCGGCTTGACCACCCAGAAGCGGGCGTGGTCGGTCAGGACGTGCTCGCCCTGGCTGTTCATGCGGACCCTGACGATGACGTGGCTCAGGTCCTTGGCGAGCGAGATGTCCTCGACCGTGCCGAGCCCGACCGCCTTGTGCTTGACCTGCGTCTGGCCGGCGGTGAGGCCGTCCGCGGTGTTGAAGGTGATGGTCGCGAGCGGGCCGCGGTCGTTGAGCGCGCGCACGCCGAGGTAGCCCGCGGCCAGCAGCGCCACGACGGGGATGATCCACACCAGCGAGAGGTGGCGGCGGCGCACGCTGGCCTCGCCCGCCGGCACGTCGTCGTCGTGTGGCCGGGGCGCGGGGCCCTGTGCCGGCCGGTCCGAGCCTGGCCGGCCGGTGGGGTCGCTGCCGCTCATTGCGCATTCCTCGAGGCGAGGCCCGGACGCGACGCGCTCCGGCCGTGGGTCGGGTTCCGGGGGCGGGCCGTCATGGACGCGCGCCGGCGGGGCGGGCGTCGGCGGGGCGGGCGTCGTGCGGCGCCGTGCCGGCCGGCGGCGTGCCGAGCGCCGACAGCGCGGCCGCGATCTCCGGGCTGCCGGGCCGGTCCGCGCCCGACCGGCCGGCCGCGTCCCACATGAGGCGGGAGTCGAAGGAGCGCGCGGCGATCATGGTGAGCACCACGACGGCGGCGAAGTAGATGTCGCCGCTCTCGGGGCGGATCGTGGTCAGCAGCCCGAGCCGGACCAGGGCGACGAGCGTGGACAGCAGGAACACGTCGAGCATGGACCAGCGGCCGACGGCTTCCACGATCCTGTGCAGCTTGGAGCGGCCGCGCAGGGCCCAGGCGCTGCGCCGGTGGGTCGTGACCATCATCAGGATCAGGGCGAGCAGCTTGGCGCCGGGCACCATGATGCTCGCGAAGAACACCAGGGCGGCGAGCGGCCACATGCCGGCCTCGCCGAGCTGCTTGACCGTGCTCATGATCGTGTCGGGCTGGGAGCGGCCGTAGCGCACCACGGTCATCACCGGCAGCAGGTTGGCCGGCAGGTAGAACACCAGCGAGGCCAGCACCAGCGACCAGGTGGTGGCCACCGAGCGCGGCGTGCGCAGGCGCAGCGTGGTGTGGCAGCGCGTGCAGCGCTCGCCCTCGCGCGCGTGGTGCACGCGGTGGCAGCTCGTGCAGCTGATGCGCTGCGGGCCGGTGTCGAGCGGCGGGCCGGACAGGCCGCGGCGGTCGATCTCGTCCCACACCGCCTCGTGGTCGAGCGAGGCGTCGGCGGCGGCGGTGAGCAGCATGCAGGCGCCGATCGCGTAGAGCGCCGGGCCGATCGTCACGGTGGCGATGGCCTCCAGTCGGCTGAAGGCCACGAACACGCCGAGCATGAACACCTCGACCATCGCCCAGGGGCGCACGGAGTCGAGCCAGGCGAAGGCGCGCGGCAGGGAGGCCGGCGGGTTCGCGGTGCGCAGGCCGACCAGGACGTAGGCCATCAGCCCGAGCTTGATCGCGGGCATCACGATCGCGCACATCAGGACGAGCAGGCCGAGCTCCGGCAGGCCCTGGCGGCTCAGCGCCACCGGGCCGGTGAGCATGGTCGACGGATAGAAGCGTCCGAGCGCGCGCAGGCCGAGGAACGGCAGCCCGACGGCGAGCGCCAGCATCAGGGCGGCGGCCAGGGTGAACGCCAGGCTGTAGGTCAGCGGGTTCCTGCGTCCGCGTCGCAGGGGGGCGTCGCAGCGACAGCAATGCGCGGCCTGCGTGGCCTTGACGGGTGGCACCTGCTGGAACATGCCGCACGCGAGGCACTCGCGCAGGTGGCTCTCGTGGGCCGTGAGGCTGGTGCGGGCGTTCGGCATTGCGCCGCACAATGTGGCAGCGTGCGGGTTGTTGCGCCAGGGCTCGCGTCATGGTGGTGCGCCGGACCCGGGCGCCGTGGCGCGGCGTTCGTGTTGCCTCGCCCCGGATGGCCGGGTATACCGCAGGTGCCGGCCGCCGACGTAGCTCAGGGGTAGAGCAACTGATTCGTAATCAGTAGGTCCTCGGTTCAATTCCGAGCGTCGGCACCGGCTCCCGGTATATCAGGCGTCGCGCGCGTCCTTCGGCCCGGCCGGGACGAACGGATTGCGGCGGGTCCAGTCGTTGCAGGTCAGGCCGGGCTCGCGGGCCCGCGCCTCGGCGAAGGACGCGGCGACGGCGTACTCGTGGTCGAGGAAGGCCACGTGGTAGGCGATCTGCGACGGGAGCATCGCCTCGGGGACCTGCACGGCGATGGACGCGGCGCGTGCGTGCTCGATGCGGCCGAAGCGCGACGTGCGCCCGCCCGGCGGCGGGGCGGCCGGCAGCCAGTCCAGGTCCTCGTGCCATGCATCGAGGGGACCGCGGGCGCTTCCGCCCGGGCCGGTCGGCACGCTCCGGGCGGTTGCGGGCGCCTGGACGTCGGCCAGGCTTGGTGCGTCCTGTGCGGCGGCGGCCTCCGGCGTGCCGGGGCGGCCCGGCCGGGCCAGGGTCCTGCCCGGCACGCGGAAGCTCAGCCGGCGCGGCCTCTCGTCGTCGCCTTTCGCGGACCAGTCCTTCCTGCCGGCCCCGGCCCGAAGGCGTGGCACGACACCGATGACGGGCTCGCCGTGGAACGTCTCATTATTCGGCACCATCGGCCTCCATTTGCGTATGGAGAGATTTGGCCACATCCGGCGACGAAAATCAAAACCATTTCCGCGTGCGGAACGGCGCACCGGCGGGAGCGTCCACGTGGTCGCACCTCGACGCGAAGACCCGGACGTCGTGCCCGTCGTCCTTGCCGCCGGGCTGGACGCTGTCGAGGTGGCGCGGCCGGCCTGGTCCGCCCGCCTCGCCGGCTGCGGCCGCCGTGCCGTCACTCCGCGGCGGCGGGTCGGGACGCGCGCTCGGCCACCAGCCGGCGCGTGATCGGCAGCAGCTCGCGGCCGTAGTCCACGGCGTCCTCCAGCGGGTCGAAGCCGCGGATTAGGAAGGTTTCCACGCCGAGGTCGTGGTACTCGAGCAGCGCCTCGGCGACCTGGCGCGGCGTGCCGACCAGCGCGGTGGTGTTGCCGCGCGCCCCGGTGGCGCGGGCGATCGCGGTGTAGAGCCGGCCCTCCGGGCGGTCGCCCTGCGCGGCGGCGGCCAGCAGGCGCTGCGAGCCGGCGTTGGCGGGTGCGCCGTCGGCCGGGCCGAGCGCCGCCTCGCCGCGCACCGCGAGGATGCGCGCCAGGATCGCCTCGGCCTTGGCCCAGGCCTGCTCCTCGGTGGCGGCCAGGATCGGGCGGAACGACAGGGAGAAGCGGATGCTGCGGCCGTGCCGCGCCGCCTCCGCCCGCACCCGCGCGGTGATCTCGGCGACCTGGGCGCGCGTCTCGCCCCACAGCGCGTAGACGTCGGCGTGGCGGCCGGCGACGCGCAGCGCCGCGTCCGAGGCGCCGCCGAAGTAGATCGGGACGTGCGGGCGCTGCACGCTGCGCGGCTCCGGCGAGGCGCCCTTGATGCGGTAGTGCTTGCCTTCGTGGTCGACGGGGGCGTCGGCGGTCCACACCCTGCGCAGGATCGAGACGTACTCGTCGGTGCGCTCGTAGCGCGCGTCCTTGGGCAGCCAGTCGCCGTCGCGCGCCTGGTCGGCGTCGTCGCCGCCGGAGATGACGTGGATCGCTGCGCGCCCCTCGGTGAGCTGGTCCAGCGTGGCGAAGGCGCGCGCGGCGTTGGTGGGCGCCATGAAGCCGGGGCGGTGGGCGACCAGGAAGCCGAGCCGCTCGGTGTGGGCGCCGGCGTGGGCCGCGATCTGCAGCCCGTCCGGGCCGTTGCTGTACCAGCCGATCAGGATGCGGTCGAAGCCGGCTTCCTCGTGCGCCCGGGCGGAGGCGCGCAGGTAGCCGAGGTCGATGGCGGGGCCCCGCGCGGGGTGAATCTCGGACTGCTGGCGCGGCTGGATCATGCCGATGAACTCGACGCCCATTGCGGTTCTCCCTGTGGCGGCGGCGGCGGCGCCCCGCGCCGGCAGGATAGGCCGCTTTTCCACAAAGCGAAATCGTAGGATTGAGAGTTGCACGCTCCGGGTTGTATGATCTTGCGGCATGCCGGCGCGGACCGGCCGGCGGGCTTCACCAGGGAAAGGCGGCATTCGTGGCAACAGGACGCGGTTCCACAGGCCCGGGGTCCGCATCGGGCGGGCGGGTCGGCCGCCGGGCGCTGCTGCTCGCGGCGCCGGGGCTGGTGCTCGCCGGGCGGGGCCGGGCGGCGGCGCCCGTGCTGCGCGTGGGCGACCAGAAGGGCGGCATGCGCGCGACGATGGCGGCGGCCGGCGTGCTCGACGACCTGCCGTTCCGCCTGGAGTGGAGCCAGTTCCCGTCGGCCGCCCCGGTGCTGCAGGCGCTCGACGCCGGCGCGGTGGACGCCGCCTTCGCCGGCGATGCGCCCACGACCTTCGCGATGGCGGCCGGGCTGCGCGCGCGGATCGTGGCGCCGGTGCGCTCGTCGGGCGCCGGCACCGCCGTGGTGGTGCCCGACGGCTCGCCGATCCGCGACGCCGCCGGCCTCAAGGGGCGCAGCGTGGCCACCAGCCGCGGCTCGATCGGCCACTCCCTGCTGCTCGCCGTCGCGGCGCAGCAGGGCTGGCCCGCGTCCGCCATCCGGCTGGTCAACCTCATGCCCGCCGAGGCGAAGGCCGCGCTCGCCAGCGGCGCCGTGGACGCCTGGTCGTCGTGGGGCGTCTACGTCGCGCAGGCCAGGCTGGCGGACTCGGCCCGCGTGGTGGTCGACGGCAGCGGCGGGCTGCTGGCCGGGCTGTCCTTCCTGGTGGCGGGCGAGGACGCGATCGCCGCGCGGCGGGCGCCGCTGCTGGAGTTCTGCCGCAGGCTGGCGGTGGCGCGCCGCTGGGCGCAGGCGCACCCGGCGGAGTACGCCCGCGCGCTCGCGGCCGAGGTCGGCGTCGCGGAGCCGGTCGCACGGCTCACCTTCGACACGGACACGCCGATGCCGGTGGCGATCGACGACGCCGTGGTCGCCGACGAGCAGCGCACGGCGGACCGCTGCCTGGACGCCGGCGTCATCCGCGAGCGGCTGGACGCGGGGCGGATGTTCGACGCGTCGTTCAACGAGGCGCTCGGCAAGGAAGGTTGAGGCGCTGCCTCAAACTCCGCCAAGGGAAGCCCCTTGGATGGCTTTGCTTAAGTAAAGGGATCAAAGGGCCCCGGGCCCTTTGCGGGTTTGGGCAGAGCCCATGCTTGCTTCCTATGCCGTGCCGGCCAGGCGGATCGCGGTCCCGGTGGTGCCGTCGTCCACGCTCGGGCCGTGGCCTGCGAACCAGGTGCACAGGTTGCGCCCGTCGAGGTCCACGAGCGGGCAGGCCGCGCGTATGCCGCCGTCGCCGATCCACATCGCGTCGACCACGGCGTTGGCGTAGGTGCCCGGGTCGCACAGCACGGGGATGTCGGCGCCGAAGCGGCAGGCGGCGACGATGGCGAAGTTCGCGCCGCCGCGGGTGTGGCGGATGTGCAGGGCGGCGGCGCCATGCGGGGCGTCGAGGTCGCAAGAGTCGATGCGCGCGCGCTCGCAGTCCGTCAGGCGCACCGCGGCCTGGCCGGCGCCGCCGCGGCGGATGCCCAGATGGGTGTGGCGCAGGCGCACGCCGCTGATGCGCGCGAGGTCCAGCGCGACGTCGTCGCACACCCAGTCCGACGTGGAGTCCAGCTCGAGCGCGAGGCCGAGGCAGCCGTTGACCTCGGCGCCGGGATCGATGGCGTCGACGTCGGTGTGCCAGCCGATCGTGCACTGCGCGACGCCGCAGTTGCGCAGGATCGGGCTCTCCACGTAGCCGGTCTGCCAGAACGCGGCGTGCATGTACAGGACCGTGACCTCGGTGAGGAACACGGCGATGCAGCGCTTCGCGAACCGCACGCCGTAGGTGCCGGGGATCGGGCGCGGCATGGTCAGCGACACGGTGTCGCCGGCGTGCAGCGCGCGGGCGGCGGGGTGCGACAGGGTCAGCGTGTCGGGGCCGATCGCGGCGAGGGTGGTGCCGGGCGGGACGCCGTCGCCCTCGACCGCCATGCCGGGCTGCAGGCCGTGGGTGGAGGCGACGGGCACGACGCAGGGCGCGGGGGAGGGGCCGGTGGCGGCAAGCGTCACGCGGGTCTGGATCGCGGCGCCGTTGATGCGGATGCCGCTCAGGCGGGCGCTGCACAGGGTGCTGAGCCTCAGGCCGCCGGTGAAGGTGCCGGGGAACGAGGTCGCGCCGACCGGGAACAGCGGGCCCACGGCGGCCACGGTGATGTCCTCGAACAGCGCGGTCTGCTCGAGGCTGGTGTGCACCTCGGGGGCGTCGAACTCGATCGCGGCGCCGCCGGCCCCGGTCGGGCAGTCCGGCACCAGGGTGAGGCCGCGCACGCGCACGGTCTGCGAGGCGTGGCTCTGGCGGATGCGCAGGCCGGCCTCGCTGCCGCGGCAGCAGAGCGTGGTCACGGAGGCGCCGTCGCCCTCGACCGCGATGCGCATGGCGCTGTCCGGCGGCGTCTCCCAGCGCGGCGTGCGGCCCAGGCCGTAGACCCCGGCGGGGATGGCGATGCGGGCGGCGCCGCCGTGCGCCGGCGCTGCGGCCAGGGCGGCGGCCCAGGCGGCTTCGAACGCGTCGGCGCTGTCGCGCGCGCCGGTGCTGTCCGCGCCGTGGTCCAGGACGTCGACGAGGTTGGGCGGGCGGCGGTCGGGCGAGGGCATGGGCGCCGCTCCTGGTCGGGGCCGGGCGGGGGCGCGGCGCGTGGCGGGGGGTTGTGGCGCGGCGGGGCGGGGGCGTCGAGGGCGTCGGCGCGGGGCCTGCGCATACGGCTGGCGCCGGTGGGGCGCGCGGTGCACCGTGCGGCGGGCGCACCGCCGCGGGCGGGGGTGGGCATGGGGCCGATGCCGGGCGCAAGACCGGGCGGGGCAGGGGAGCAGCCGAGATGACGCAGGACAACGCCGAGGACCCGAAACCCTCCGCGCCGGGGCCGATGGGCCTGTGGCAGTCCTGGATGGAGACCGCGATGGCCGCCGTCCCGGCCGGGGCGCTGCCGCCGGTGTTTCCCGCGGCCGACGGGACGGCGGGCGCCGGCGCATGGCCGGGCGGCCTGGGCCTCGACGCGGCGGGCGCGGGCGTGGCGCAGGCGCTGGAGGCGATGCAGCAGCAGATGGCGGCGGACCCGACGCTGCGCGCGGTCGACGCGATGTGGAACGCCAATCCGCTGCGCGAGGTGGTGCCGGTCGACTGGGCGGAGATCGCGCGGGCCCTGCGCACGGTGTGGCTGCTCGGGCTGCGCAGGCCGGAGCGCATGGTCGAGCAGGCGGCGCGGCTCAACGCGCAGGTGTGGCAGGGCGGGCTCGAGATGTGGGCCGAGGCCGCGCGTCTCTGGGGCGGGGCGGGGACGCCCGCGGCGGAGGCGCCCGGCGCGGGCGCCGCGCGCGGGGACCGGCGGTTCGCGGCGCCGGAGTGGCAGTCGCCGGTGTTCCGGCAGATCAAGGACAGCTACCTCATGGCGTCGGAGTGGCTGCTGGAGCAGCCGGCGGACGCGGAGCTGCCGGCGGCCGAGCGCGCCAGGCTGACGTTCCACCTGCGCCAGTTCGTGGACGCGATGAGCCCGGCGCTGGTGCTGGGGTCCAACCCGGTGGCGCTGAAGCGGGCCGTGGAGACCGGCGGCGCCAGCCTCGCGGACGGGGTGCGCAACCTGCTCGCCGACCTCAAGGAGGGGCGGCTGTCCATGGTGGACGCCGACGCCTTTGCGCCCGGGCGCAACCTGGCGGTGACGCCGGGCAAGGTCGTGATGCGCAACCGGCTGGTCGAGCTGATCCAGTACGCGCCGTCCACGCCCGAGGTGCACGAGGTGCCGCTGCTGATCCTGCCGCCGTGGATCAACAAGTTCTACGTCATGGACCTGCAGCCCCGGAACAGCATGGTCGCCTGGCTGGTGGCGCAGGGCTTCACCGTGTTCATGGTGTCGTGGAGGAACCCGGACGCGTCGCTGGATGCGATGGCGTTCGAGGACTACATGCGCCTCGGGCCGCTGGCCGCGTCGGACGCGATCCGCGAGATCACGGGCAGCGGCCAGGTCAACGTCATGGGCTACTGCATCGGCGGCACGCTGCTCACGCTGACGCTGGCGTGGCTGGCCAAGCGCCGGGACGAGCGGTTCGCGTCGGCGTCGCTGATGGTGTCGATGCAGGACTTCGCCGAGGTGGGCGAGACGGCGATGTTCCTGGGCGAGCCGGCGATCGACTTCATCGAGCAGCAGATGCTCGACCGCGGCTACCTCGACAGCCGCGAGATGTCGAACATGTTCAACCTGCTGCGCTCCAACGACCTGATCTGGGCCAACGTGGTCAACAACTACCTGATGGGCAACAAGCCGCCCGCCTTCGACCTGCTGTACTGGAACAGCGACGGCACGCGCATGGCCCGCACCGCGCACTCCTGGTACCTGCGCAACACCTACGTCGAGAACAACCTGGTCCGGCCGGGCACCGTGGTGCTCGACGGCGAGGCGATCGACCTGGGCGACATCGTGCTCGACCTCTACTCGGTGGGCGCCGAGAAGGACCACATCGTGCCGTGGCAGTCGGCGTGGCGCGTCACGCAGCTCGTGGGCGGCACCGTGCGCTTCGTGCTGGCGTCGAGCGGGCACGTCGCGGGCATCATCAACCCGCCCGGCGGCAAGGGCACCTACCGCGCCGCCGACGTGGCGCCCGGCACCGCCACGGACCCGCAGGCCTGGCGCGAGGCGGCGGGCGAGCACAGGGACAGCTGGTGGGTGGACTGGGCGGCGTGGCTGGCAGCGCGCGGCGGGGCCAGGGGGACACCGCCGGGGATGGGCAGCGAGGCGAACCCGGCGGTCATGGACGCGCCGGGGAGCTACGTCCTGGAGAAGTAAGGTTGAGGCTCTGCCTCAAACTCCGCCAAGGGAAGCCCCTTGGATGGCTTACCTTAAGTGAAGCCAGTCCAGGGGGGCTCCCCCTGGCGGGTTTGGGCAGAGCCCATGCTTGCCTGCTTCAGGGCGCCCCGGAGCTGTCGACGACGACAAGGGCGCTGCCGGCGAGCGGCGTCGGCACGCGGTCCGGCAGGAGCAGGGCGCGGTAGCGAATCTCGTCGACGGCGGCGCGCTCGTATTCCGAGTCGAGCACGCCGTGGTGGTCGAGGAAGCGGTTCATGGCGTCGGGGATGCGCACGCAGCCCTGGGACGCGGTGTGGCCGATGCGCTGGGCGAGCACCGAGGGGTCGGTGGCGTGCATCTCCAGGCGGATCTGGATCGGGCTGGCGTCGGCGCCCCAGCCGCGGTGGGCCCACTGCCAGCCGAAGTCCCAGACGCGCATGCCCTTCAGGCCGAGGCCGCGGATGTGGTTCTCGTTGAAGGTGCCCTCGGCGCGGTAGTCGAGGATCAGGTCGGTGTGGGGGAACACGCCGAGCGGGGTGATGTAGTGGTCGAAGCGGCCGGCCTGGCCGGTGGAGACGTGGACGGTGCCGAGCACCTCCCACGCGCCGGCGGGGCGGGCGAGCACGACGGAGAGCTGCTGGATTTTGGCGTTGCGGTCGACGGCGACGAGGAGCTGGGGGTGGTCGATGGCGAAGTCGCTCGCGGCGACGGCGCGGCGGAGCAGGGCGACGCGGCCGCGCTCGGCGGCGGGGTTGCGGGGCAGGAGGGCGGGGACCTCGCGCGCCAGGTCGGCGCGCAGGCGGGCGGCCTCGGCGGACACGGCGGCGGGGGCGAGCGGGGCCGGCGCCGCGACGGCGGGTGGCAGCACCAGGGCGGGGGACACGATGGCGGACGCGGTGCGCACCGGCGTGCCGGGCCTAGCGGCGGGCAGCGGCACGGGGGTGGGCAGCGACGCGGGGGGCGGCGGGGCGGCGGGATCGGGCGCCGCGACCACGACCGGCGCGGTCTGTGCCGGCGCGGCGGACGGGGCGGCGGCGCACAGGAGCGGGGCGAGGGCGCAGGCGGGCAGGAGGCGGGTCAGGCGCATGACACCCTGGGTTGCTGTCGGTGGCGCATCATGGCGCGGCGCGCGTGGGCGCGCGACCGGTTTCATCGGGGGAGACACGGGTGCGGCCTGGGCGAACCGGCGGCGGGGCGGGCCGTTGGAGGGGGCATGACCCATTTCGGCACGCTTCCGGACGGCACCGCGGCTTCGCTGTACACGCTGCAGAACGACGTTCTGCGGGTGTGCGTCACGGACTACGGGGCGCGCATGGTGTCGATCGAGGCGCCGGACCGCGACGGCACGCGGGGGCACGTGCTGCTCGGGCTGGAGGATGCGGCGGCGTATGCCACGGCGGGCGGGTGGTTCGGGGCGGTGCTCGGGCGCTTCGCCAACCGGGTCGGGGGGGCGCGGTTCACGCTCGACGGGCGCGAGCACGTGCTGCCCGCGAACGAGGGGGTCAACACGCTGCATGGCGGGCCGCACGGTTTCGGGCTGCGGATGTGGACCGTGCGCGAGGCGGGGCCGACGGA
The DNA here is from genome assembly GCA_050955025.1 of Janthinobacterium lividum. Classification (GTDB taxonomy): domain Bacteria; phylum Pseudomonadota; class Alphaproteobacteria; order Acetobacterales; family Acetobacteraceae; genus CAXSEF01. Next base: position 3,764 of record JBPBQX010000167.1, on the reverse strand, counting down.
GCTGGCGCTGGAGCTGGTGAGCGAGGACGGGGACTCCGGGTTCCCGGGGACGATGCACGTGGGCGCGCGGTATCTGCTGCGCGGGGACACGCTGCGGCTGGAGCTGGAGGCGCGCACGGACGCGGCCACGGTGGTCAACCTCAGCGCGCACCCGTACTTCAACCTCGGCGGCGATCCGCGGCACGACGTGCTGTCGCACGAGTTCGAGATCCCGGCGGAGCGGTTCGTGCCGGTCGACGGGGCGCAGGTGCCGACGGGCGAGCTTCAGGCGGTCGCGGGCACGCCGTTCGACTTCCGCGTGGCGCGGACGTTCGCGGAGGGGATCTACGGCACCGATCCGCAGCTGATGCCGGGGCGGGGGTACGACCACTGCTTCGTCGTCGACGGCGAGGCGGGGGCGATGCGGGTGGCGGCGCGGGTGCGCGATCCGCGCAGCGGCCGGACGCTGGAGGTCAGGAGCACGCAGCCGGGGATCCAGGTGTACTCCGGCAACTCCCTGAACGGGGCGGTGGTCGGGCGGGGCGGGGTCACGCTGCGGCAGTCTTCGGGGTTCGCGCTGGAGCCGGAGAACTTCCCGGATGCGCCGAACCAGCCGGGGTTCCCTTCGTCGGTGCTGCGGCCGGGGGAGCGGTATTCCGAGGTGATCGAGTACGGGTTCGGGGTGGGGTGAGCAAGCAAGGCCAGAGGCGCTGCCTCTGGACTCCGCCAAAGGCTGCGCCCTTGGAACGCGTTCCTTAAGTCAGGCCAGTCCAGGGCGGCTCGCCCTGGCGGGTCTGGGCAGAGCCCAGGCTTGCTGTCAGGCGATCTCGCGGGTGAGCTTGCGGCGCATGGCCTCGGCGAAGCGGGCGTAGTCGGGGCAGGGCAGGGCGAAGCTGTCGGGGCCGCCCGTGACGCTGCGGGTGAAGGCGTCGACCAGGTCGGGCTCCTCGTGCAGGACGCACAGGCCGTTGATCGTGACGCCGGCAGAGGCCAGGCGGTCGCGGATTGGCGCGGGGTCGGGGCCGTCGTTGGAGGCGCCGTCGCCCGCGAGATCGATGATGCGGCGCGCGGGCGGGTCGGGCAGCGTGGCGAGGAGGGTTTCGGCGGCGAGGAGCGCGGAGCCGAGGGCGGTCAGGCCGGCGGGGACGGTACGGGGGACGTCGTCGACGCGTTGGGCGAAGGCGGTGACGTCGTCAGGGGTCGTGAGGCGGGTCCAGGGGATCATGGTCTCCTGGGCGTCGCGGCCGGAGAAGACGAGGAGCGCGCAGAGGGAGGCGCGGGCGCGGCCGGTGGTGAGGCCGAGGGCGATTTCGGGGTCGCGCAGGGCGTTGGCGATGCCGCCGGCGATGAGGGCGAACTCCTCGTAGGTGACGCTGGCGGAGGCGTCGAAGGCGAGGAGGAGGGCGAGGTCGGCGGATGTGTCTAACGGCATGATCCGAGGGAAAACTCAGCTAAAGCTACAAGCTGGAAACACTATCTAAAATAGTTTATCGTAAAGCTCTAAATGGAATTGATATGTAGACGTAGGATTGTATTACCTGACAACATAAATAATTAAATAAACTTATACTCCATCTATCCACCGTTGAGGAGGTAGAGTTAAATCTAAATTTTGTCTAGCACTCTTATTCTGTCGATCACACTCAAGATCCATCCCGAAAGCCACTTTTTCAGCCACAAAAGAAATCCAACCGAGAGGAAAATAGAACAATCTAGTCATCTCAGAGTCTTTATTTAACATAACTCCTTTATTGACGTATGACACTTTCGGAATTCTTGACTGCGTCCGATGCGATACAAAGGGATGGTCCCTGAGAGGATCATAGTCAGATGCACTTGCGCCAACTAAGTACTCATGAGAAAAACCATTACGAACCTCTTTGTAAAGCAAGTTTATATAAGAATACTTGCGTATGCACTTACTTGGTATAATTATATTTCTTTCAGTAAATAACTTTGTTAATTCTTCTTCAGATTTATCAACATCCTGATCGTAGTAAACCGGTATCTCGCTAATGCCAAGTAAAGATTTAGTTTCTTGGTAATGAAAAGCCAGTAAAGGAGAACTTACCCTCATAAGATGAGGCTCTACATGACAAAATATTTTTAGAGTTTCACAAAACTTTCTATGATCTTTACCTCGTTCAGGGCCCCACAAAAGCGATGACATCGTGCTTATTGCTGCACAAAGAATAATTGCACCTTCGGCGTAAGAGGCACCTAATGCACCCTCCCCAAGCTTTTGAGCTAAAATCTTTTTACTTTCAATCCATTCTGAGTAAAGACCCACAGGAAAATGATCCCTAATCTCTGTGTTCCCAAGAATATCAGGTATGTAGGGCGGCAGTGAAGAAAATTAAATGCCAGTCCAGGGCGGCTCGCCCTGGCGGAGTCCAGAGGCAGAGCCTCTGGCCTTGCCTTCGTCAAGTATCAATCGTGCCCGGAGTGCACCGTATCCAGGTCGGCGAAGCGCGTGAACTCGCCCTCGAAGAACAGGTCGATCTTGCCGGTGGGACCGTGACGCTGCTTCTCGAGAAGAAGCTCGGCCTTGTTGTGGACGCTTTCCATGTCGCGCTGCCACTTGTCCAGGGCGGTCTGGAACTTGTCCTCGCTGTCGAAGGCCATCTGCTTGGGGGCGCGCTGCTGGAGGTAGTATTCGTCCCGGTAGATGAACATCACCGCGTCGGCGTCCTGCTCGATGGAGCCGGACTCGCGCAGGTCTGAGAGCTGGGGGCGCTTGTCCTCGCGGTTCTCGACCTGGCGGGAGAGCTGGGAGAGGGCGAGGACGGGGACGGAGAGTTCCTTGGCCAAGGCCTTGAGGCCCATGGTGATGGCGCTGATCTCCTGGACGCGGCTCTCGGACTTGCCGGCGCTGGCGCGCATCAGCTGGAGGTAGTCGATCACGACGAGGGACAGGCCGCGGGTGCGCTTGAGGCGGCGGCAGCGGGTGCGCATGGCGGACAGGGTCACGGCGGGGGTGTCGTCGATCAGGAGGGGGAGCTGGGACAGCTCGCGCGAGACCTGGACGAAGCGGTCGAACTCGCGCTGGCCGATCTCGCCGCGGCGGATGCGGTCGCCGCTGACGCGGGATTCCTCGGAGAGGAGGCGGTTGGCGAGCTGCTCGGCGCTCATCTCGAGGGAGAAGACGGCGACGGTGCCGGCGGGGGCGGTGGTGCCAACGGGGAGGCCGGCCTCGGCGTCGAGGGTGTGGGCGGCGGACATCAGGGCGCGGGCGGCGCCGAAGGCGATCTTGGTGGCGAGCGCGGTCTTTCCCATGCCGGGGCGGCCGGCGAGGATCAGGAGGTCGGAGGGGTGCAGGCCGCCGGTGCGCTTGTCCAGGTCGCGCAGGCCGGTGGACAGGCCCGACACGCCGCCGGGCATGTGGAACGCCTTCTCGGCGTTGTGGATGGCGCCGGTGAGCGCGCGCTCGAAGGTGATGAAGCCGCCCTCGGAGCCGCCGCGGGTGGCCAGCTCGAACAGGGACTGCTCGGCGGCCTCGACCTGGTTCATGCCGTCCAGCTCGGGGTCGGCGCCGAACGCGTTGTTCACCACGCTCTCGCCCACGTCGATGAGCTGGCGGCGGAGCCAGGCGTCGTGGATCGCGCGGCCGTACTCGCCGGCGTTGATGATGCCGACCATCGCGGTCAGGAGCTGGGCCAGGTAGGCGGTGCCGCCGACCTCGTCGAGGACGCCGGAGTGCTCGAACTCGCCGCGCAGGGTCACGGCGTCGGCGAGCTGGCCCAGCTCCACGCGGCGCGAGATGGCCTGGAAGATGCGGCCGTGGA
>JBPBQX010000166.1:0-15556 GCA_050955025.1 Janthinobacterium lividum | reverse complement strand
CGAGCCCGATCTGGCGTGGCGTGAGGATGCGGACCCTGCATGCGGGGGCCGACCCGGATTCGCCCACCCGGATGGTGACGCTGCCGGCGGCGTGGGACGTGGCGGCGGCCGAGGCGTTCTCGGTGCTCGCGCCAGGCCACCGCAGCGCGTCGCTGGCGGAGGCGGCGGAGGCTTGGGTGCGGCCGCTGGCGCGCAGGGCGGCGCGGCTGGGCGAGGCGCCAGGGCTGGACGTGCGGCTGCACGCGCTGCTGCTGCACCGCAGGGCGGCGCCGAACGAGGCGGTCTGGGCCTCGGCGGGGGGCGGGGGCGACGAACGGGTCGAGGCGCCGGGGTTCGTGCTGTCGCTGCCGGCGTTCCACGACGGGGCGGAGCACGGGCGGGCCGGGCGGCGCGGGGCGGCGGCGGACGCGGACGCCGGCGGGTTCGACGTGGCGGGGTTCGTGGCGGCGGTGGACGCGGTGGCCGAGGCGCTGCGGATGATCGACGGCGCGGGGTCGTGGGTGGCGCTGTCGGGGCTCGACGCGGTGCTGGCGTCGCTGGGGCTGGACTATGCGTCGAAGGCGGCGCGGGACGTGGCGGCGTGTCTGGCGGCGCTGCTGCGGGCGCGGGTGGACGTGGTGATGTCGGACGGGCAGCGCGACCTGCTGCGCCACGAGCCGTCGTGGCCGGCGGCGCCGGGCGCGTGCGTGGTGCCGGGGCTCGCGGAGGCGGCGCAGGCGGCGCGCGAGGCGGCGGGGGGGCTGCCGGAGCTGGACGCGGCGGCGGTCGTGCCGCCCGGGCCGGCGGACGCGCTGCTGGGGCTGGAGACGGCGGGCATCGCGCCGGCGTTCGCGTCGGTCACGCCGGAGGGCGGGCTCACGGAGGCGACGCAGCGCAGGCTGGCGGCGCGGGCGTTGTCGCCGGAGGCGGCGCTGGCGCTGGTGCTGCGCGGGGATACGCTGCTCACGCCGGCGGACGTGGCGGCGCACGCGGCGATGCACGACGCGGTGGCGCCGTTCCTGCCGCGGATGCCGGCGCGGCCGGAGGCGGTGTCGGGGCCCCTGCCCGCCTCGTCGCGCAGGCGGCAGATGCCGGCGCGGCACAGCGGGTCGGTGCAGAAGGCCACGCTCGGCGGGCACCGGCTGTTCCTGCGCACCGGGGAGTTCGCGGACGGCGGCGTGGGCGAGATCGAGGTCAGCCTGCCGCGGGAGTCGGCGCTGGCGCGCGGGCTGATGGACGGGCTCAACCAGGCGGTCAGCCTGGGGCTGCAGCACGGCGTGCCGCTGGCCGCGTTCGTGGAGGCGTTCGCGGGCACGCAGTTCGGGCCGGCGGGCGCGGTGGAGGGCGACGCGGCGGTGGACTTCGCGACGTCGCCGCTGGACTACGTGGCGCGGAGCCTGGCGGCGCACCACCTCGGCGAGGCACTGCCGGCGCCCGAGGTCGAGCCGGCGCCGCCTGCGGCGGGGGAGCCGGAGCTGCCGCTGGAGCTGCCGCGGCGGGGGAGGCTACGGCTGGTAGCTTGAGGCAAGGAAGGAAGCAGTTCTTTCTTGAAAGAAAGAACCAAAGAACTTTGCCCGTTAGGATTCCTTTCTAATGGGCAAAGTCTTTTTGCTTCTTTTTCCTCAGAAAAAGAAGGCCTTGCTTTCTTCCGTCAGCTTTCGAGGGCGCTGTCCCAGTAGAGGAAGTCGAGCCAGGTCTCGTGCAGGCTGTTGCGGCTGGCGAGCTTCTTGGCGGCCTCGTCGATCTGGTGGGGCGTGGGGGCGTGGGGCGTGCGCAGGAGGCGCAGGCCGCTTTCGCGGAGGGACTTGCTGCCCTTGAACAGGTTGTCCTTCTGGCAGCAGGTCACGACGTTGGACCAGCAGGTGGTCCCGCCCCGGCAGCGCGGGACGACGTGGTCGAAGGTCAGCTCCTTGGCGGCCAGGGTGTCGCCGCAGTACTGGCAGCGGAAGGCGTCGCGGACGAAGACGTGGTAGCGGGTGAAGGCGACGCTGCGTCGCTTGTGGTAGCGCTTGAGGGCGACGACGGAGGGGACGGGGAAGGACCGGCTCGCCGAGCGGACCTCCACGTCGTAGTTGATCACGGTGCTGACGCGGTCCTGGAACACGGCGACCAGGGCGTCCTGCCACGGCCACACCGACAGCGGGCCCCAGCTCAGCGGCTGCATGTCGGCGTTGAGGACCAGGGTCTGGAGGTTGGCGACGTGGCTCACGACGCCGGCCCCGCGTTCGGGGCGGCGGGGGGCAGATGCGCGCCCGGGGCGGGCGCGGGGAGATGCAGGGCGGCGTCCGGCAATACGTGCTCCTGTCCGGGAGCGGCACGGCGCACGGGGGGCACTTCACGAGAGACTGCCCGCCAGGCGCAGCGCGACTCCGAAATCCTCGCAGCAACTATGGTCACGCAAGCGCGTGGGGGCAAGACACGGGGGGCGGTTTCACGGTGCGGTCACGGGGGAAGCAAGCATGGGCTCTGCCCAAACCCGCAAAGGGTCCGGGGACCCTTTGATCCCATCTGCCTGGGGAATGCGTTCCGGGGGCGCAGCCTTTGGCGGAGCTTGAGGCGGAGCCTCAGCCTTGCTTGCCTGTCCCCGAGAGCGGGAGGGCGATCTCCTCCAGCGACTTGCCTTCCGAGTCGATGCCGATCGCGGCCTCGGTGGCCGCTGCGACGGCCATGAGGGCGGCGGCGACCAGGTAGCCGCCGGCGACCGCCCAGGCGCTGCCGCTGCCGATCAGCGCGCCCAGCACGACGGGGGCCGCCACGCCGCCGACCGCGGTGCCCAGGGCGTAGAACACGGCGATGGCGAGGGCGCGGGTTTCGAGGGGGAAGATCTCGCTGGCGGTGAGGTAGGCCGAGGAGGCGGCGGCGCTGGCGAAGAAGAAGATCGCGGTCCAGGCGAGGGTCTGGGTGCGCGCGTCGAGCAGGCCCCGGCCGAACAGGACGGCGGTGGCGGCCAGGAGCAGGGCGGCGGCGGCGTAGGTCGCGGTGATCATGCGGCGGCGGCCGATCGTGTCGAACAGCGGGCCGAGCAGCAGGGGGCCGAGGAAGGAGCCGGCGGCCAGCGGCAGGACATAGAGGCCGATGGAGTCGTCGGGCACGCCGTAGAAGTGCTCGAGCACCAGGCCGTAGGTGAAGAACACCGCGTTGAACAGGAACGCCTGCGCCACCATCAGCACCAGGGCGAGGATCGAGCGCGTCCGGTACGGGCCGAGCATGGCGGCGAAGACCTGGCCGAGGCCGAAGGTGGACTGGGGGTGGATCTCCAGGGTGGCGCCGGTGACGGGGGGGAGGGTGCCGCTGGAGGCCAGGACGCGGGCCTCGATGTCGTCGAGGGTGGCGGTGGCCTCGTCGACGCGGCCGTGGGTGAGGAGCCAGCGCGGGCTTTCCGGGACCCAGCGGCGCAGGAGCAGCACGCCGAGGCCGAGCACGCCGCCGATCGCGAAGCCCAGGCGCCAGCCGAGGTCGAGGCCGACCAGGCGCCCGCCGAGCAGCGGGAGGGAGATCGCGGCGCCGGCGGCGGCGCCGACCCAGTAGGAGCCGCTCACGGCCAGGTCGATGCGGCCGCGCAGCTTCGCGGGCATCAGCTCGTCGATCGCGGAGTTGATCGCGGCGTACTCGCCGCCGATGCCCAGGCCGGTGAGGACGCGGAAGGCCATGAAGCTCGTCGCGTTCCAGGCGCAGGCGGAGGCGACCACGCCGGCCAGGTAGACGAGGAGAGTGACGTTGAAGATGCGGCTGCGGCCGTAGCGGTCGGTGGCCCAGCCGAACAGCAGCGCGCCCACCACCGCGCCGGCGACGTAGGCGGAGGCGGAGCCGCCGACCTCGGCCGCGGTGAGCGACAGCGTGCGGGGGTCCTGCAGCACCGGGCCGATGGAGCCGACGATCGTCACCTCCAGGCCGTCCAGCACCCAGGTGATGCCGAGCGCCGCGACCACGAGCAGGTGGAAGCGGCTCCAGCCGAGGCGGTCCAGGCGGGCGGGGACGTCGGAGCGCACGGGGCTTGGCATCGCGCATGCGAGCACGGGGGCGGGGCTGGGACAAGCAAGCTTGGGCTCTCCCTCCGCTGGCCCTTCCAATGGCCCAAGAGGGCCATCGGAACCTTTGGCCAGCTACGCCCAAACCCGCCAGGGCGAGTCGCCCTGGACCGGCCTCACTTAAGGGATGCGTTCCAAGGGCGCAGCCTTTGGCGGAGTTTGAGGCGGAGCCTCAACCTTGCTTCACGGCTGTTCGATGATGGAGACCTTGCCGTCGCGCTCGGCGACCGCGTAGCGGACCTGCTCGAGGCGCAGCAGGCCGCGCTGTCGTGCGGCGGCCATGACGTCGCCGGGCTCGATGCGCAGGTCGCGCATGCGCTTCTCGTTCCAGTGGCCGTCCTCGTAGATCACGACCGGGGTGCCGTCGATCAGGCGGCCGAACATGGGCGAGCGGACCTTCAGCCAGGACACGATCAGGTGCATGAGGCCGATGGTGCAGACCGTGCTGTAGGCGGCGACGAGGGAGTGGTCCTCGCCGAGCACGGAGGCCATCGTGGCGCCGCCGAACAGGAACAGCACGATGAGGTCGAAGGGCGCCATCATCGAGGCGGTGCGGCGGCCGATGAGGCGCACGGCGATCAGAAGGATCCAGTAGGCGGCGGCGGCGCGCAGCACGACGGTCATGGGCGGGGCTCCGGCGGGGTCATGGCAGGACCACCTGGGTCCACGAGAGCGGGGGCGCGTCGTCCACCGTGGCGCTCATCGAGACCGGGCCGACCACGGCGGGCTTGAGCTCGAACCGCACCAGCGTGTCGGCCGTGGTCTGCTGCACGCCGAAGGTCAGGGCGAGGCCGCCGCGGCGGGCGACGGAGGCGAGCGGGGTGGGCTGCAGGGCGGTCAGGCCCATCGGCTCGATGAAGCCGGTGTCGATGACGACGGTGGTGGTGGACTGCCCGGGGGCGGGGTGCAGGTGCAGCGTGACCTGGGTGGGGGTGTCGTAGCGCGCGACCGGCTCGTAGTCGGCCGAGGGGCCGCCGCCGGGGGCGCGCACGGTCTCGTGGCTCAGCGGGCCGCGGCCGAGCAGGCCGCTGAGCGCGAGGGCGACCACGAGGAGCAGGAACGCGCGGCCGGCGATCTCCGCGTAGTGGAAGCGGCGCTCGAAGACCAGGTCGTAGCCGACCTCGAGCTCGTCGTTGACGCGGTCGGCGCCGCGCAGCGTTTCGTCTGACATGATCGGACAACCCGGCGCCGGGCGGGGGGTTCGCGTGGGCGCTGGTCACGTTGCCGCTTGCACGCCATGGTTGCGGAATGCCCGCGTACTGGTCGTCCAGCGCCGCCGAACTGATCGAGGCCGAGCCCGGGGCGGTGGTGGCGCGGCTGGCGCATGCGCAGGCGCTGGCGTTCCGGGTGAACGAGGCGGCGCAGCTGCGCGCGTGGGCGGAGACGGTGGCGCTGCTGCGGGGGGCGCTGTCGGGGTCGGCGGGGGCGTGGCGGGTGCTGCTGGAGTTCCCGCTGCTGCGGCTGGGGCGGCGGGCGGACGCGGTGCTGGTGGGCGCGGGCGTGGTGGTCGTGCTGGAGATGAAGGTGGGGGCCGCGCAGTTCGGCCGCGCGGACCGGGAGCAGGCGGAGGACTTCGCGCTCGACCTGCAGGACTTCCACGCGGGCGGGCGGGGGCGGGCGATCGTGCCGGTGCTGGTGGCGACGGAGGCGGCGGCGCCGTCCGGGGTGCGGCCGCTGCTGCTGCCGGGCGCCGTGAGCGCGGTGCTGGAGGCCAATGCGGCGACGCTGGCGGGGCTGCTGGCCGGGCTGGCGGCGGTGCCGGAGGGCGCGGGGGCGGTGGACGCGGGGGCGTGGGAGCACGCGCCTTACCGGCCGGTGCCGACGATCATCGAGGCGGCGCGGATGCTGTACGGCAGGCACGACGTGGCGGCGATCGCGGAGGCGCGGGCCGACGTGGGGAGCCTGCGCGCGACCACGGACGCGGTGCGGCGCGAGGTGGCGGCGGCGCGGGCTGCGGGGCGGCCGCGCGTGCTGTTCGTCACGGGGATCCCGGGGGCGGGCAAGACGCTGTGCGGGCTGAACGCGTGCTTCGGGGCGGAGGTGGAGACGCGCGCGACGTTCCTGACGGGCAACCCGTCGCTGGTGCACGTGCTGCGCGAGGCGCTGGCGCGCGACGCGATCGCGCAGGGCGGCGACGCGCGGGCGGCGCGGCAGCGGATGGAGGGGGTGATCCAGGCCCTGCCCCGCTTCCGCGACCACTACGTCGGCAGCGGCGACGTGCCGGCCGAGCGGGTCGTGGTGATCGACGAGGCGCAGAGGAGCTGGTCGCGCGCGCACGCGGTGCGCAAGACGCTGGACCGGCCGGTGCGGCTCGTGGACTCCGAGCCGGGGCACCTGCTCGACGTCATGGCGCGGCACGACGAATGGGCGGCGATCGTGTGCCTGGTGGGCGGGGGGCAGGAGATCCACGACGGCGAGGGCGGGCTCGCGGAGTGGGGGGCGGCGCTGGCGTCGCGGCCGAGGTGGGACGTGGTCGCGGCGCCCGGGGTGCTCGGCGCGGCGGATCCGCGGCAGAGGCTGCCGGCGCTCGTGGGGCTGCGCCTGGACGCATCGCTGCATCTCGACGTGCCGGTGCGCCAGGTGCGCGGGCCGCTGTCGGCGCGGTGGGTGGACGCGGTGCTGCGGGGGGCCGTGGACGAGGCGCGGGGGCTCGCGGGCGGGGCGCCGCTGCTCACGCGCGATCTTGCGGCGATGCGCGCGCACCTGCGGGCGGCGAGCCGGGGGACGCGGCGCTGCGGGCTGCTGGCCAGCTCGGGGGCGCGGCGGCTGCGCGCGGAGGGGCTCGGCGTGGAGCTGGCGCACATGGACGCGGGGGCGGTGGCGCGCTGGTTCCTCGACCGCTGGCCGGACGTGCGGGCGTCGGACGCGCTGGAGGTCGTGGCCACGGAGTTCTCCGCGCAGGGGCTGGAGCTGGACCACGCCGGGCTGTGCTGGGACGCGGACCTGGTGCGGGTCGAGGGGCAGGCGGCGTGGCAGGTGCGCGCGTTCCGGGGCACGAAATGGCAGGTCGCGCGGGATGCGGAGGCGGTCGCCAACCGGGTGAACACGTATCGCGTGCTGCTGACCCGGGCGCGATACGACACGGTGGTCTGGGTGCCGCGCGGCGACGCGGGGGACGCCACGCGGGCGCCGGCGGTGCTCGACGGGGTCGCGGCGTTCCTGGAGCGGTGCGGGGCGCGGGCGCTGCCGGAGCCCGTGGCCGAGGGGGCCGTGGCGGAGGAGGCGCTGCTCCTGTGAGCGGGCAGGCAAGGTCGAGGCGCCGCCTCGAGCTCCGCCAAAGGCTCGCCTTTGGAAACGCTGGTGAAGGGCGTCGTGCGCGCTGGATGGGCGCGGCGGCGGCGGGGAACGGTCCGCAAGGGCCACGGGGGAGGAACGCGGCATGGTGGTGACGACCTGGATCGGCGGCTCGGGCGACTGGAACACCGCGGCGGACTGGAGCAACGGCGTGCCCACGGCGGCGGACGACGCCGTGTTCGCGCACAGCGTCAGCGGCTACGGGACGGACACCGTCACCGGCAACGGTCCGGCCGCGTCGCTCTCCATCCTGGCGCCGGGCGGCGACCAGTCCTTCGCCGGCACCCACGCGGTCGGCGCCTTCGTCGACGAGAACTACGGCCGGCTGCTCGGCGGCGGGGCGATCGGTTTCGGTGCCGCGACGATCTCGGGCGGCGGCCAGCTCGACGTGCGGGCGGGCGCGGGCTTCGGCAGCGGCCCGCTGACCCTGGACTTCGGGCTGCTGACCCTGCAGTCCGTCGTGCTGTCGAGCCCGATCACGCTCGTGTCCAGCGGCAGCGTCGCCGGCAAGACGGGCACGCTGGCCGGGCTGATCAGCGGCACCGGCGAGCTTCACCTCGGCGACGACGTGGTGCTGGCCAATCCTGGCAACATCTATTCCGGCGGCACGGCGATCGGGATGGGCGACGTCTACGGCCCGGACAGGAGCGACCTGGGGCACGTGGAGATCGGCGCGGGCACCGCGGCGGGCAGCGGACCGATCGGCCTCGGGTCCGGCACGCTGACGCTGGACCCCGGCGCGATCGTCGGGCCGATCAGCGCGGCGTTCGGGAGGTTCGACCCCGCCGAGATCGACGCCAGCGACCAGTCCGCGACGGTGTTCGTCGGCCGGAAGGGCCTGGTCTACAACAACGGCAGCGGCCACCCCACGATCGTGGGCGCGTCCGGGCCCGGGCCCGGGCCAGGGTACGGCTACGGCGACGGCCAGCCCAGCATCTTCGGCTCCATGACGATCCAGGGCGGCACCGGCAGCATCACGGTGTTCGGCGGCGACGAGGGCGGCGTGTTCCACGGCGGCTCGGCCGGCAACAACCTGCTGTTCGGCGGCGCGGACCTGACCGGGTTCCCGCCCGTGGAGGATGGCGGCTACCTCCAGGACGGCTCGGCCTACTCGCCCGGCCCGGTGACGATGTTCGGCGGCGGCGACGGCGACTTCCTGGTCGCGGGCGGCACGGACAACAGCTACGCGTCCGCCGCCAGCAAGGCCAACGTCCTGGTCGCCGCCGGCGGGCGCGAGACGCTGACCGGGTCGGGGTCCACCGGGCGGAACGTGTTCTTTGGCGGCAGCGGCGCGGACGTGATCGCGGCGGGCGCCGGGGCAAGCACGGTCATCGCCGGCATCGGGATCGCCACGATCAGCGGCGGCGCGGGCGCCGCGGCGATCTTCGCGGGCGCGGGGAGCGCGGTCGTGCTCGGCGGCGGCGGCGCGGACTACGTCCAGGCCGGGGCGGGCAACGCCACGCTGTTCGCGGGCGCGGGCATGGACATCGTCGGCGTGGTCAGCGGGCAGGCGGGCGGCAGCCTGGTCGTCTCGGGGTTCCGCGCAGGGATCGACCGCGTCTCGGCGCAGGGGTACGCGGCGGGGCCCGTCGTCGCGTCGGGCGGGGGGAGCACGGTGCTGACGTTCTCCGACCAGACGCGGGTCACGCTGCTCGGCGTGGCGTCGCTGCCGGGGGGCGTGGCGTCGTGAGGGCGGTGGCAAAGGCCAGAGGCGCTGCCTCTGGACTCCGCTCAAGGCTCGCCTTGAGAATCCCTTTCTTAAGTAATGGGATCAAAGGGCCTCCCGGCCCTTTGCGGGTCCGGGCAGCGCCCGGCCTTGCTTTCTTCCTGCTCTGCGCCCCCGCCTCCGCCCACGACCTCAAGGTGGCGACCTGGAACATCGAGTGGGCGACGCTGCGCCCGGCCGGCGACCCGTCGCTGCCCGCCGACGTGCGGCCGAAGACGCCCGAGGATTTGGCGGTGCTGCGCGGCTACGCGGAGCGGCTCGACGCGGACGTGGTGGCGCTGCAGGAGGTGGACGGGCCCGCGGTCGCCTCGCGGATCTTCGCACCGGACCGCTACGACCTGGTGTTCATCGACGAGGACGTGGTGCAGCGCGTGGGCCTCGCGGTGCGGCACGGCATCGCGGTGACGCGCAACCCGGACCTCACGGCGCTGGACCTGTACCCGGAGGCGCGGCACCCGCTGCGCAACGGGCTGGACGTGACGCTGGGGGTGGCAGGGGCGCGGCTGCGGGTGCTCGCGGTGCACCTCAAGACGGGGTGCCGCGAGGACCCGCCGGAGACCAGCCGGCGGCCGGGGTGCGCGGCGCTGGCGCGGCAGGTGCCGGCGCTCGCGGGGTGGATCGCGCAGCGGCGGGCGGAGGGGGTGGCGTTCCTGGTGATGGGCGACTTCAACCGCTGGATGGGGCCGGGGGACGCGGTGCTGGCGGCGCTGGAGGCGGCGGCGCCACTGGCGCGGGCGACGGAGGGGAAGTCCAGCCCGTGCTGGGGGCGGGAGAACTTCATCGACCACATCCTGGCCGGGGGGGCGGCGGCAGGGTGGATGCAGGCGGACACGCTGCGGGTCACGACCTACCGCGAGGCGGGCGAGGGGTGGAAGGAAAGGCTGTCGGACCACTGCCCGGTGTCGGTGCGGCTGCAGTTGCCGGAGTGAAGGCAAGCTTGGGCTCTGCCCAAACCCGCCAGGGGCGAGCCGCCCCTGGACCGGCACTTGCTTAAGGGATGCGTTCCAAGGGCGCAGCCTTTGGCGGAGCTCGAGGCGGAGCCTCGACCTTGCCTGCCCTTGGCATCCTTTCGGGCTTTCGCCACGTTCAGGCCGCATCCCGATCCAGGAGACCAGCCCATGGCGTACACCGCGACTGCCACCACCACCGCCGGCCGCAACGGCCACGTCCGCAGCGAGGACGGCGTGATCGACTTCGACCTGCGCCTTCCCAAGGAGCTGGGCGGGCCGGGCGGCGACAATGCCACCAACCCCGAGGCGCTGTTCGCGGCCGGGTATTCCGCGTGCTTCGGCCAGGCGCTGATCGCGATCGCGGGCGCGGAGAAGGTCAAGCCGGAGGGCGTGCACGTCACCGCCGCCGTGACCATCGACAAGAACGACGGCGGGTTCTTCCTGGCCGTCAAGCTCACGGCGAAGCTGGACGGCGTCGAGCACGCCGTAGCCGAGGAGATGGTCCGCCGCGCCCACGAGGAGGTCTGCCCGTACTCCAAGGCGACGCGGGGCAACATCGACGTCACGGTCGTGGCGGCATGAGCCGCACCGCACTCGTCACCGGGGCGACCGCGGGCTTCGGCACCGCGATCGCGCGCCGCCTGGTGAAGGACGGCCTGCGGGTGATCGTCGCGGGGCGGCGCGCGGACCGGCTGGAGGCACTGCGCGACGAGCTGGGCGAGGGCGTGCTCGCGCTGCCGCTCGACGTCACGGACGCGGCGGCGGTCGCGGCCATGCCGGGGAGCCTGCCGGAAGGCTGGCGCGAGGTCGACGTGCTGGTGAACAACGCGGGGCTGGCACTCGGGCTGGACCCGGCGCAGAAGGCGTCGCTCGCGGACTGGGACACGATGGTCGCGACCAACGTCACCGGGCTGATCCACCTCACGCGCGCGTTCCTGCCGGGCATGGTCGAGCGCGACACCGGCCACGTCATCAACCTCGGCAGCATCGCGGGCAGCTATCCGTATCCGGGCGGCCACGTGTACGGCGCGACCAAGGCGTTCGTGAAGCAGTTCACGCTGAACCTGAAGGCGGACCTGGCAGGGACGTTCGTGCGCGTCACCGACATCGAGCCGGGGCTGTGCGGGGGGACGGAGTTCTCCACCGTGCGCTTCGACGGCGACGCGGCCAAGGCGGCCAAGGTCTACGAGGGCACCGAGCCGCTCACCGCCGAGGACATCGCCGAGGCGGTCGGCTGGGTCGTGGCGCTGCCGCGGCACGTCAACATCAACCGCGTGGAGATGATGCCGACCTGCCAGGGTCCCGGCGCCTTCACCATCAAGCGCACCGGCGTCTGATGGTGCGTCGCGGCCGCGGGCAGCCCCGTCCGTGAGCCGCGACGTGCTGGCCGATCTGCCGGCGTCGTGCCGGGTGGACGGCGGCAAGGCGCACCTGGGACGGCGCGATCCGGGCAAGGTGGCGCACGGGCTGGACAAGGAGGGCGCGGCCGCCCTGCTTGCCGGGTCGGTGGGGCGGCTGGCGCGGCTGCAGGTCGTGCTGGCGGCGGCGGCGGAGCGCTCGCTGCTGGTGGTGCTGCAGGCCATGGACGCCGGCGGCAAGGACGGCACCATCCGCCACGTCATGTCCGGCGTGAACCCGCAGGGCGTGCGCGTCACCGCGTTCAAGCAGCCCGGCGGCGTGGAGCTGCAGCAGGACTTCCTGCGCCGCGTCCACGCCGCCGTGCCGCTGCGCGGCGAGATCGGCCTGTTCAACCGCAGCCACTACGAGGACGTGCTCGTCGGGCGGGTGCATCCCGACCGGATGGACCCGGCGCTGCGCAAGGCCGCGCGCCACGACGCGTTCTGGGACGAGCGGCTGTCCGACATCGTGGCGTTCGAGTCGTACCTGGAGCGGCAGGGCGTCACGATCGTGAAGGTGTTCCTGCACATCTCGAAGGGCGAGCAGCGGCGGCGTCTCCTGAACCGGCTCGACCACCCGGACAAGCAGTGGAAGCTGTCGGCGGCCGACCTCATCGAGCGGGAGCGCTGGGACGACTACCAGCGGGCCTATGAGGCGGCGATCTCGGCCACGGCCACGAAGCAGGCGCCGTGGTTCGTGGTGCCGGCGGACCGCAAGTGGTTCGCGCGGCTCGTCGTCGTGGAGACGATCGTGCAGGCGCTGGAGAGGATGGAGCTCGCGTTCCCGGAGCCGGACCCGGAGGAGGTCGCGAGGCTGAAGAAGGCGCGGGCGGGCCTGGAGAAGTAAGGTCGGGCTCTGCCTCCGCTGGCCTTCCAACGACCCAAGAGGGTCGTCGGAACCTTCTGGCCAGCTACGCCCGAACCCGCAAAGGGTCCGAGGACCCTTGATCCCTTGACCTAAGGGATGCGTTCCAAGGGCGCAGCCTTTGGCGGAGTTTGAGGCGGAGCCTCAACCTTGCTTGCTGACGGTGACGCCCTTCCAGAAGGCGACGCGCCCCTTGATCTCCGCGGCGGCCGCCTTCGGCTCCGGGTAGAACCAGGCGGCGTTCTCGTTCGTCGCGCCGTCCACCGCGAGGCTGTGGTAGTGCGCCGTGCCCTTCCAGGGGCAGTTGCTGGTGTGCGTGCTCGGGCGCAGCAGGTCCTGGCGCACGGAGGCGGCCGGGAAGTAGGCGTTGCCCTCGACGGTGACGATGTCGTCGCTCTCGGCGACCACCTCGCCGTGCCACGTGGCCTTCATGCGCATCCCTTCCAAGGAAAAGGCCGGCGCGTGATGCGCCGGCCCTTGGTGGTCGCAGCCGCGGGCTGGCGGCGCTACTCGACGATCTCGGGCTCGCGCTCGGAGCCGCCCTCGTCGGGGGTGCCGACGGCGGGCTCGTCGCCGTTGGAGACGTAGCTGAACACCAGCTTGCCCTCGGACAGCTCGACCTTGACCGCGCCGCCCTTGACCAGACGGCCGAACAGAAGCTCCTCGGCGAGGGGCTTCTTGATGTACTCCTGGATCACGCGGGCGAGCGGCCGCGCGCCGTAGAGCCGGTCGTAGCCGCGCTCGGCGAGCCACTCCTTGGCGGCGGAGGACAGCTGGATCGTGACGTTGCGGTCGGCGAGCTGCGCCTCGAGCTGCATCACGAACTTCTCGACCACGCGGCCGACGATGTCCTGGGTCAGGCCCGCGAAGCCGATGGTCGCGTCGAGGCGATTGCGGAACTCGGGGGTGAACAGGCGCTTGATCGCGTCGTCATCCTCGCCCTCGCGCACGTCGCGGCCGAAGCCGATCGCCTCCTTGGCCATGTCGGACGCGCCGGCGTTGGTCGTCATGATCAGGATGACGTTGCGGAAGTCGACCGTCTTGCCGTTGTGGTCGGTGAGCTTCCCGTGGTCCATCACCTGCAGCAGGATGTTGTAGAGGTCCTGGTGCGCCTTCTCGATCTCGTCGAGCAGGAGCACGGCGTGCGGGTGCTGGTCGATGCCGTCGGTCAGCAGGCCGCCCTGGTCGAAGCCCACGTAGCCGGGGGGCGCGCCGATCAGGCGGCTGATGCTGTGCCGCTCCATGTACTCGCTCATGTCGAAGCGGATCAGCTCGATGCCCAGCGTGGAGGCGAGCTGCTTGGCGACCTCGGTCTTGCCCACGCCGGTCGGGCCGCTGAACAGGTAGTTGCCGATCGGCTTCTCGGCGTCGCGCAGCCCGGCGCGCGACAGCTTGATCGCGGCGGAGAGGGCGTCGATCGCCTTGTCCTGGCCGAACACCATGGACTTCAGGTCGCGCTCGAGGTTGCGCAGCACCTCCTTGTCGTCGGTGCTGACCGACTTCGGGGGGATGCGGGCGATCTTGGCGACGATGTCCTCGACGTCCTTGAGCGTCACGGTCTTGCGGCGCTTGCCCTCGGGCAGGAGCATCCGGCTGGCGCCGACCTCGTCGATGACGTCGATCGCCTTGTCGGGCAGCTTGCGGTCGTTGATGTACTTGGCCGACAGCTCGACGGCGGCGCGGATCGCCTCGTCGGTGTAGCGGACCTTGTGGTGCTTCTCGTAGTTGGTCTTGAGGCCGCGCAGGATCTTCACCGTGTCCTCGATCGAGGGCTCGGCGACGTCGATCTTCTGGAACCGGCGCACGAGGGCGCGGTCCTTCTCGAAGTAGTTGCGGAACTCCTTGTAGGTCGTCGAGCCGATGCAGCGCATCGTGCCCTGGGCCAGCGCCGGCTTGAGCAGGTTCGACGCGTCCATGGCACCGCCGCTGGTGGCGCCGGCGCCGATCACGGTGTGGATCTCGTCGATGAACAGCACCGCGTTGGGCTGGGCCTCGAGTTCGGTGACGACGGCCTTGAGGCGCTCCTCGAAGTCGCCGCGGTAGCGCGTGCCGGCGAGCAGCGCGCCCATGTCGAGCGCGTAGATCGTGCTTTTCGCGAGCACCTCGGGGACGTCGCCCTCGACGATGCGCTTGGCCAGGCCCTCAGCGATGGCGGTCTTGCCGACGCCGGGGTCGCCCACGTAGAGCGGGTTGTTCTTGGTGCGCCGGCACAGGATCTGGATCGTGCGCTCGACCTCGCTGTCGCGGCCGATCAGCGGGTCGATCTTGCCGGACGTCGCCTTCTTGTTGAGGTTCACGCAGTAGGTGCTGAGCGCGTCCTGGGCGCGGCGGCCGCCCTTCTCCTCGCGCTCGGACTCGCCGCCGGCGCCGCCCTCGCCGGGGGGCGAGCCGCTGGCGGTGGGGCGGCCGGAGCCGCCGCGTCCCGGGGCCTTGGCGATGCCGTGGCTGATGAAGTTGACCGCGTCGAGGCGGGTCATGTCCTGGAGCTGCAGGTAGTAGACCGCGTGGCTCTCGCGCTCGCTGAAGAGGGCGACCAGCACGTTGGCGCCGGTGACCTCGTCGCGGCCGGAGGACTGCACGTGGATGGCGGCGCGCTGCACCACGCGCTGGAAGCCGGCGGTGGGCTTGGGCTCGCCGGAGCGGTCGGTGGCGAGGCCGGACAGCTCCTTCTCGAGGAAGTCGTTCAGCTCGACGCGCAGCTTGTCGAGGTCCACGCCGCAGGCGCGGAGCACGGTGGCGGCGTCGGTGTCGTCGGCCAGCCCGAGCAGGAGGTGCTCCAGGGTGGCGTACTCGTGGTGCCGGTCGCTGGCGAACGACAGGGCACGGTGGAGCGTCTGTTCCAGGTTACGTGACAGCATAGGGATACGCTCCTTCACGCTCGGCCCGCCGCATGGTTGGCCCGTCCTGGACGAGGATGGTGCCGAAGGATGCGGTGTGCGGGAAGCGAATTAGTGGTGCCTCCCTCAGATGAGCATCACGGCGCCGTATACCAGGGAGCCCTACCTTACGCGGCGTTCATGGAAGGAAGGTGAAGGAAGCAGGGCCGGGCCCTGCCCGGACCCGCCAAGGACCTGAGGTCCCTGGATACCCATTCCTTAGGTGAAGCCAGTCCAGGGCGGCTCGCCCTGGCGGAGTCCAGAGGCAGAGCCTCTGGCCTTACTCCTTCTCGATCGTGCACTGCAGCGGGTGCTGGTTCTGCCGCGCCAGGTCCATGACCTGCGTCACCTTGGTTTCGGCGACCTCGTAGGTGAACACGCCGCAGACGCCCACGCCGCGGCGGTGGACGTGCAGCATGATGCGCGTCGCCTCCTCGCGGG
>JBPBQX010000165.1:0-16982 GCA_050955025.1 Janthinobacterium lividum | reverse complement strand
CCACCAACGCCGGGCGCCTGGCCAACAACATGCCCGGCCTCGTCCCCTGCACCCCCAAGGGCAGCATGAAGCTGATCGCCCTGGCCGGCGTCCCCCTGAAGGGCGCCCGCGCCGTGGTCCTCGGCCGCTCCGTGCTCGTCGGCCGCCCCGTCGCCGCCCTCCTCACCTCGGCGGACGCCACCACCACCATCGCCCACTCCCGCACCCGCGACCTCGCCGACGAGTGCCGCCGCGCCGACATCCTCGTCGCCGCCGTGGGCCGCCCCGAGATGGTCCCCGGCGAGTGGATCAAGCCGGGCGCCGTCGTGATCGACGTCGGCATCAACCGCCTCGCCGACGGCCGCCTGGTCGGCGACGTCGCCTACGAGAGCTGCGCCGCCGTCGCCAGCGCCATCACCCCCGTCCCCGGCGGCGTCGGCCCCATGACCATCGCCTGCCTCCTCGAGAACACCGTCGAGGCCGCCGTCGCCCGCCGCCGCTGAACCGCAAGCAAGGTTGAGGCTCTGCCTCAAGCTCCGCCAAAGGCTGCGCCCTTGGAACGCCTCCCTTAAGCAAGGCCGGTCCAGGGGCGGCTCGCCCCTGGCGGGTCCGGGCAGAGCCCGGCCCTGCTAAGCCGCCCGGCGCCGCCCCACCAGGAACCGCACGCCCTCCGGCCCGACGACCTCGCTGTGCTCGCGCCCGTCCGCCATCGTGAACACCTCGCCGGTGCGGTAGGTGGTGGCCTCGCCGCCCACCTCGATCGTCATCGCCCCGCCGAGCACCAGCGCCCGCAGGTCGAAGCCGTGCGCGTGATCCGGCACGACCTGCCCGGCCGCCACGTCCTTGGTCTCGGTGTCGTCGAACCCGTCGCGCGCCAGTGCGGCCGCGAAATCCGCCACGTCCATCGCCGTCCCTCCCAATGGCTGCCGCAGGAACGCGGAAGCAAGGTTGAGGCTCCGCCTCAAACTCCGCCAAAGGCTGCGCCCTTGGAACGCGCACCTTAGGTAGATGGGATCAAAGGGTCCTCGGACCCTTTGCGGGTCCGGGCGGAACTGCCGAAGGTTCCGACGATCCGCTTGGATCGTTGGAATGGCAGCGGAAGGGGAGCCCGGCCTTCCTTACCCGGCCCCGAGCGCCGCCACTGCAGCCCCCAGCAGCCCAGGATCGCCCACCGCGAGCACCCGCCCGTCGCACCCCGGCGTCAGCGCCTCGCCGCCCCACCCGGTCATGCGCCCGCCTGCGCCCTCGACCACGGGCACCAGCGCCGCCCAGTCCCACACCTTGAGCGTGGCCTCCGCGACCACGTCGACCTGCCCCAGCGCCAGCAGCCCGTAGGCGTAGCAGTCCCCGCCCCAGCTCGTGCGCAGCGCCGCCGCCTGCAGCCGCGCGAACCCCGCCCGGTCGCCCGGCGCGAAGATGTCCGGCGCCGTGCACGACAGCTCCGCTCCGCCCAGCGCCCCGCACCGCCGCGTTCCCGCCTCGCCGCCGAACGGCCCGCGGAACCGCGTGCGCCCGCCCGCGCCGACCCAGCGCTCGCCCGTCACCGGCTGGTCGATCACGCCGAGCACCGGCAGGTCGCCGTCGAGCAGCGCCACCAGCGTCCCGAACACCGGCCGCCCCGTGAGGAACGCCCGCGTCCCATCGATCGGGTCGATCACCCAGCGCAGCCGCGCCTCGCCGCGCTCCAGCCCGAACTCCTCGCCGAGCACGCCGAACTCCGGGCAGCGCTCGGACAGCACCGCGCGCATCACCCGCTCCGCCGTCCGGTCCGCCAGCGTGACCGGCGACTGGTCCCCCTTGAGGTCCGCGCCAAGCCCGGACCGGAAGAACGGCCGCAGCACCGCGCCGGACACGTCCACGGCCGCCTCCGCCGCGGCCACCAGCGCGTCGAGGCCGTCCACGACTCGGCTACTTGCCGGGCGCGCCGCCCATCGTGCCCTGGCTCTTGTCCGTCTGCTGCGTGTTGTCGCCGTCCGTCTTCGCCTCGGGCGTCTGCGCGTTGGCGGCGCCCTCGGGCACGCCGACCGGCGACGTGGCCGACGGCGGCGTCGGCGACGCCACGGGATGCCCGACCTGCTGCGAAGCGGGCACCGTGTCCTCGGCCGGCCCGACCGCGTGGGCGGCCGGGTTCTGCTGGCTCTCGCTCTGCAGCGCCTGCGGGATGTTCTGGTTGGCCGAGGGCTGCGTCATCTGCTGCCCGGGCGCGTTCGCCTGGCCCGCGGCGCCGTTGACCGGCGCGGCCTGCGGCTTCGTCACGCCGCTGGTCGGCGCGTCGGGATTGACCGGCGCGCTCGCCTTCGCCCCAGTCGCGTCGCCCTTGGCCGGCGCGTCCGGCGCCTTGGCGGCGCCCCCGGCCGGCATCTCGGCGGCGGCCGGCGTCGCCTCGATCGGCGGCAGCGGCTCCGGCGTGGCGGCCAGCGAACGCAGGTAGGCGATGACGTTCGCCCGCTCCTTGTCGTTCTCGATCCCCGCGAAGCCCATCTTGGTGCCGGGCGCATAGCCGCGCGGGCTGTGCAGCCACTCGTTCAGCTCGGCATACGTCCAGGGCCCCTTGTGCCCCTTCAGCGCCGCGGAATAGTCGAAACCCTCGTGGCTCGCCACCGGCCGCCCCAGCACGCCGTACAGGTCCGGCCCGACCTTGTTGGCGCCGCCCTCGTTGAAGTTGTGGCACGACACGCAGAGCTTCTTGGTGTCCGCCTCGCCCGCGCCCGCGTCCGCGCTGGCCAGCAGCGGCGCGATCGGCGCCAGCGGCTTGGGCGCCTCGGGCGCGGCAGCACCTGCCGGCGGCGCCACCTTGATGTCGAGCACCGTCTTCTCCAGCGCGACCGGGTGCACGGCATAGCCGCCGATGACGCCCGCGACGCTGAAGGCGATGCCCGCCGTGAGGATCGCGGCAAACGCCTTGTTGGACTCCAGATCTGACATGCGCCGCGTGCTCTCCGACGGGGCTGCCGGCCCGAGCGTTGCGCCGGCCTGGTCACCCCTCTAGGTTGCCGGCATCTTACGGAACAGCCCATGCGGCATCAAGCCGCCGCCCCGCGCAGCCGCCGCCCGCGCGCCCCCGGCGCCGGCCCGCAGCGCGCCCGCCGCGGCCCGCGCCCCCACCAGCCCGGACCGCCCGCCATGAACCCCCTCGTCGTCATCCCCGCCCGCATGGCGTCCACCCGCCTCCCCGGCAAGCCGCTCGCCCTCATCGCCGGCGTGCCCATGATCGTCCACGTCCTGCGCCGCGCCCTTGCCGCCGGCATCGGCCCCGTCGCCGTTGCCTGCGCCGAGCCCGAGATCGCCGACGCCGTCGAGCGGGCAGGGGGCCGCGCCGTCCTCACCGACCCCGCCCTGCGCTCCGGCTCCGACCGCGTCCACGCCGCCCTCGCCCTCCTCGACCCCGACTCAGCGCACGACGTCGTCGTCAACCTCCAGGGCGACCAGCCCGCCGTTCCCCCCGCCCACCTGCGCGCCGTCCTCCTCCCCCTCGCCGACGCTGGCGTGGACCTCGCCACCCTCGTCGCCCCCGTCGCCACCGACGCCGAGGCCGCCGCCCCCTCCGTCGTCAAGGCCGCCTGCGCCTTCGCCCCCGGCCAGGACACCGCCCCCGCACTCTACTTCTCGCGCGCCGCGATCCCCTGGGGCCCGGGTCCGCTCTGGCACCACATCGGCCTCTACGCCTGGCGCCGCGCCGCCCTCGACCGCTTCGTCGCCCTGCCCGAGAGCCCCCTCGAACGCCGCGAAAGCCTCGAGCAGCTCCGCGCCCTGGAAGCCGGGATGCGCATCGGCTGCGCCCGCGTCGGGCAGGCCTCGTTCGGGGTCGACACGGCCGCCGACCTGGAACACGCCAGGGCCGTGATGCAGGAGAAGTAAGCAAGGTCGGGCTCTGCCCGAACCCGCAAAGGGTCCGAGGACCCTTTGATCCCATTACTTTAAGTAAAGCCATCCAAGGGGCTTCCCTTGGCGGAGTCCAGAGGCAGAGCCTCTGGTCTTCCTTTGCCCGGAGCCTCCCCGCATGACCCCGATCGCCTTCCAGGGCCAGCCCGGCGCCTACTCCGACCTGGCCTGCCGCACCGCCTTCCCCGGCCGCCCCACCCTGCCGTGCGAAACCTTCGCCCACGCCATCGAGGCCGTCCGCTCCGGCGCCGCCGGCCTGGGCATGCTGGCGTGCGAGAACAGCCTGGCCGGCCGCGTCCCCGACATCCACGCGCTCCTCCCCGACAGCGGCCTGTCCATCACCGGCGAGCACTTCCAGCGCGTCGAGCACTGCCTCCTCGCCCCCCGCGGCGCGACGCTGGCGGGCCTGAAGCGCGTGCACAGCCACGCCGTCGCCCTCGGCCAGGTCCGCCGCCTCGTCGACGAGCTGGGCGTGCGCGCCGTGGTGCAGGCCGACACCGCCGGCTCCGCG
Source organism: Janthinobacterium lividum (assembly GCA_050955025.1). GTDB lineage: Bacteria > Pseudomonadota > Alphaproteobacteria > Acetobacterales > Acetobacteraceae > CAXSEF01. The sequence continues at coordinate 12,610 of JBPBQX010000165.1, read as the reverse complement.
GAACTCGTCGCCCGCCTCGGCGGCACCGAGGACGCCGCGATCGCGTCGTCCCTGGCCGCGGAGCTGTACGGCCTGGACGTGCTGCGCGCCAACGTCGAGGACGCGAGCCACAACACCACGCGCTTCTACGTCTGCGCCCGCGAGCCCCGCACGCCGCCGCCGGACACGCCCGGCCTGATGACGACCTTCGTGTTCCGCGTGCGCAACGTCCCCGCCGCGCTGTTCAAGGCTCTCGGCGGCTTCGCGACCAACGGCGTGAACATGACGCGCCTGGAAAGCTACATGCTCGACGGCCAGTTCACCGCGACGCGCTTCCTGTGCGACGTGGATGGCCACCCCGAGCAGCCCGGCCTGCGCCTCGCCCTGGAGGAGCTGTCGTTCTTCTCGCGCGAAACCCGCGTGCTCGGCGTCTACCCGCGCGCCCCCTCCCGCGGCGCCCCGCTCCCCCCCGCCGGCGAGTAGCGCCCGCCCGACCGGGCCCCGCTCATGGCAACGTGAAGCGCCGCGCCGGCGCGCCCCGCGTTCGTGCAGGATCGGGCCGCCGGCGGCCCGCCTCGCAGAAGGCGCGCACCATGAGCATCCTGTCCTCCCTGGGCCTCGGCTCGGACAAGAAGATCCGCTACGCCATCGTCGGCCTGGGCGACATCGCGCAGGAGGCGATGCTGCCGGGCGTGGCCCACACCGGCAATTCCGTCGTCACCGCCTTCGTGACCGACGACCCCGAGAAGGCCCGCCGCCTCGGCGAGATGTACGGCGTGGAACGCTCGTACCGCTACGACCAGTTCGACGAGATGCTGCGCTCGGGCGAGGTGGACGCCATCTACCTGGCCACGCCGAACTGGCGCCACACCGAGTTCGCCGTCCCCGCGCTCCGCGCCGGCATCCACGTCCTCGCCGAGAAGCCGCTGGAGGTCACGACCGCCAAGTCGCAGGAGATTCTCGACGCGCAGAAGGCGTCCGGCGCCAAGCTGATGGTCGCCTACCGCCTGCATTTCGAGCCGGGCACGCTGGACGCGATCGAGCGCGCGCGCTCCGGCGAGCTGGGCGAGCTGCTGCTGTTCTCCTCGACCTTCGCCCAGATGGTCTCGCCGAAGAACCACCGCGCCAGCAACGGCAACGAGGCCGGCCCCGTGATGGACATGGGCCCCTACCCGGTGAACGCCGCGCGCTACATGTTCGGCGACGAGCCCACCGAGGTCGTCTCCGCGATCGGCTCGCGCCACCCCGAGGCCGGCCTCGGCGACTTCGACGACACCGTCGCCGTGACGCTGCGCTTCCCGCGCGGCCGCATCGCGCAGTTCGTGCTGTCGTACTACGCCAACGCCATCGACACCTACACCGTGGTCGGCACCAAGGGCAGCCTCGAGATGAACCCCGGGTTCATGTACGGCATCCCGCTCCGGCAGAAGCTCGTCGTCGGCGAAAGCCGGAGCGAGAACAGCTTCAAGAATACCGACCATTTCGGCGGCGAGCTGAAGTACTTCTCCGCCTGCATCCTCGACGACGTCGAGCCCGAGCCCGACGGCGAGGAAGGCCTCGCCGACGTCCGCGTCCTGGAAGGCGTGCTGCGCGCCCTGGCGTCAGGCAAGCCCGAGGTGCTGGCGCCGTTCACCCGCACCCGCCGCATCGACACGAAGGCGCAGCTCCAGACCCTGGCCGCGCAGAAGTCGCCCGAGCTGGTGAACACCTCCAACCCCGGCAAGGGCAAGGACAAGATCCCGAAGAACTGAGCGCCCGCCGCCCCGCTCCCCTCCGCGCCCGCCACGCCGGGCGCGCCCCACCGACAAGGACCGCAGCATGACCGACGTCACCCGACGCACCCTGGTGGGCAGCACCGCGGCCGGACTCGCGGGGCTCGGGCTGATCGGCCAGGCCCACGCCGCCGAGCCCGCGGCCCAGCAGCCCGCCGCCCTGCTCGGCGCCACCAGGGGCGACACCGTCAGCCTGCCGCCCCTGCACAACGACACCGAGGTCCAGGGCCAGCCCCCGGAAGGCCAGCCCCCTGCGAAGCGCCTCGGCGTCGCCGTGGTCGGCCTCGGCCACCTCGCGCTGGAGCAGATCATCCCCGGCTTCGCGTCCAGCAAGAACGTGCGCCTCGCCGCCCTGGTGAGCGGCGAGCGCGACAAGGCCCGCGCCATCGCCGCCCAGCACGGCGTCGACGAGAGGAACCTCTACGACTACGCCGGCTTCGACCGCCTCAAGGACAACCCCGACGTCGACCTCGTCTACATCGTGCTGCCCAACGCGATGCACGCCGAGTTCACGCAGCGCGCCGCGCAGGCCGGCAAGCACGTGCTGTGCGAGAAGCCGATGGCCACCTCGGTCGCCGACGCGCAGCGCATGGTCGACGCCTGCCGCGCGGCGAACCGCAAGCTGATGATCGCCTACCGCCTCCAGTACAACCCCGTGCACCGCCAGCTCATCACCATGACCCGCGCGCAGGAGTTCGGCCCCGTGCGCGTGATCCAGGCCGTCAACGGCCAGAACGACGCCGCCAACGGCCAGTGGCGCCAGATCAAGGCGATGGCCGGCGGCGGCTCGCTCCCCGACGTCGGCCTCTACTGCCTCAACGCCTTCCGCTACCTGACCGGCGAGGAGCCCGTCGAGGTCACCGGCCAGCTCACCCAGCCGAAGGACGACCCCCGCTTCCGCGAGATCGAGGACGTCTGCGCCTTCACCCTGCGCTTCCCCTCCGGCATCCTCGCCACCGGCCTGAGCAACTACAGCGCCCATGAGAACCGCGAGCTGCGCGTCATGGCCACCGAGGGCTGGTATGGCGCCGACCCCGCGTTCGGCTACGACAACATCGTGCTCCAGGTCGGCCGCAAGCAGGGCCGCAGCAACCTCCTGGAGCAGCGCCGCTTCGCCCCGCACAACCAGTTCGCAACCGAAATGGACGCCTTCGCCGAGGCCATCCGCGCCGACAGGGAGCCGCACACGCCGGGCGAGGAAGGCGTGCAGGACATGCGCGTGATCGAGGCGATCTACCAGGCCGCCGCCGGCGGCAGCCCCGTGAAGCTGCCGCGCATCGACGGCCTGGACACGACACGCGGCCCCGCGCCGGCGGAGGAAGGGTAGCAAGGCCAGAGGCTCTGCCTCTGGACTCCGCCAAAGGCTCGCCTTTGGAATCCTATGCTTAAGGGATGCGTTCCAAGGGCGCAGCCTTTGGCGGAGTTTGAGGCGGAGCCTCAACCTTGCCTGCTTCCTAGAACCGCCCCGGCTGCAGCGGCGGCGACGCGACGCCCCCGGCCCCCCCGTGCGCCTCGCGCCGCAGGCACCGCGCCATCGCCTCCCGCCGCAGCGCGTCGAGGCTGCTCCGGTTCAGCCCGTTGCCCTCGATGTTGCCCAGCATCTGCATCTGCAGCGCCTGCACCTTCGGGTCGCGGTCGACCTCGCGCGCGCAACTTGGGCTAGACCGCTGCGGAGCCGCGCACGCCGACACGGCGAGCAGCGCCAGCACGCACGCCCCCTGCCGCACGCTCATCCCGCCGCCACCCAGTCGTCGATCAGACGCCGGGCGATGCTGTCGGGCGGCGGAATGTCGAACCCCTCGGCGGCACGGCCGCGCACCTGGGCGCGCGTGAACCAGCGCGCGTCCGTCAGCTCGTCGCCGTCGACGTGGATCGCCTCGTCCCTGGCCTCGGCGTGGAACCCCAGCATGATGGAGGACGGGAACGGCCACGGCTGGCTGCTGTGGTAGCGCGCGGAGGTGACGCGCACGCCGGCCTCCTCGAACACCTCGCGCGCCACCGCCTCCTCCAGGCTCTCGCCCGGCTCCACGAACCCGGCCAGCGTCGAGTACATCGCGGCGTTGGCGAACCGCTGCGCGTGCCCGAGCAGCGCCCGCTCGCCGTGCGTGACCAGCATGATGACCGCCGGGTCCGTCCTCGGGAAATGGTGCGTGCCGCACCGCGTGCAGGCCAGCATCGTGCCCCCCTGCTCGGCGGCGAGCGGCGCCCCGCACCCCGGGCAGAACAGCGTGCGCCCCCGCCACACCAGCATCCCGCGCGCGTGCGCCAGGATTGCGGCGTCCGCGGCGCCCAGCCCCGCCACGGCGCCGCGCAGGTCCTCGAACCGCCCCAGCTCCGGCAGCGGCGCCACCTCGTGCTCCGGCCCAAGGTCTGCGGCGAACACCGCCGCCCCGTCCTGCATCCCCAGCAATACCCACTGCTCCGCCTCGCGGCATGCCTGCGCCTCCGCCCCACTCAGCAGGGCGGCAACCGTCGCCCCGCCCCGCTCGCGCAGCAGCACCTTGCCACGCCACAACGCCACGAACCGGCTGCCCGGGTCGCGCCGCCGCTCGGCCAGCCACTCCGCATCGAGACGGCGCTCGCTCGCACGGTCGAGCGGGCTGCCCGTGTAGGCGTTGGGACCTGTGGCCGGGAAAAGGGTCATCCGCCCGTGTCGCACGCGCCCCACGCCCCGGCAAGCGCGCCGCCCGGCCGTGGAAGGTAGCAAGGCCTTCTTTTTCTGAAGAAAAAGAAGCAAAAAGACTTTGCCCGTAAGAGCCCGCCTGAGAACGCAATGCGGCACACTCGCGACGCGGCCGGGCATTGTCTCGCTGCTCAGGACGGTTGAGATCGCTACGACGCGAAGCTTGGAAGGCCAAACCGAACGGTGCCCGAAGCGTCGCCTCCGACGTAATGCAGCCCACCCTTGAACAGGCTCGAACCGCAGGAAAGCAGGACCTTTGAAGTCGCTGAATCCAGAGTGGAGTCCCCGCGAGTTCCATCGCCATCTTGCGGTCCTCGGAAGCATCACCGAAGGCAGCACGGTCCTTGATCTCGGTTGCGGCAGTGGGCTGACTCTCCCGTACCTTCTGGCCGCAGCAGGAGCATCCGGCACGGTGCTGGCTCTGGATCGAGCAGGCTCAGGTCTGGAGGAGGTGCGGAAAAGACACCCGTCCGAGATCGCGCGCGGTCATCTCCGCTTGATCGAGGCCGACATCGCGAACGGAATACCGGTTCCAGACGGAAGCCTGGACTCGGTGATCTGCCAGAACGTCATCGAATGCGTCTCCGACAGGGCGAGTCTGCTTCTGGAGATCACGCGTGTGCTCAAGCCTGCAGGAACTGTCGTGATCGGTCACTACGATTTCGATGGCGTCATCCTTGCGAGCCATGATCGCGAACTCACCCGACGCCTGGTGCATGGCTACGCAGACCACGTTCAGCAGTGGCAGGATGCGAGCGACGGACAGATGGGCAGGCTTCTCCCCGGACTGGCCGCAAGCGGGCCTTTCGCCAAGGTGGCGACCGAGACGGTGCTGTTCGTTGATCTCGCGCTCTCGCCTGAGAGTTACGCAAGCATCCATCTTGAAGGAATGGTGGCGCTCTCGCCACGGCTCGGCGTGTCGGTTCAGCAAGCACAGGCCTGGCTGATCGACCTGCAAAGGCGCTCAGAAAGGGGTGCGTTCTATTATGCCCTGCCATGGACCTATTTCACGGCCAGGACGATCTAGCACTCATTTGACCATACGTTGTAAGTGCTGTGTGTCGCGACCGGACAACACCCACTACCCAAGAAACCACGGTCGCCACGATGTGAAGCTCAAGAAGCCATGCCGGACGATGGTGGGGTAGGTGTTTCCAAGTCACCGGAGCCCACTCGCGAGCAGGTTCCAAAAGATCAACCCCACACCAGCATACTGACCTGACCAGCCAAAGTTCTTTGGTTCTTTCTTTCAAGAAAGAACGCGCTTGCTTCCTTCGGCTCCGACCGAACGCGGCCAGTCACCCTACGCGGGCAGGGACCGCCGCACGCCCCGGCGCCGCGCCACGGCCCGGCGCACCCCGACCCAGGCCAGCACCACGCCCACCGCCACCGCCGGCACGCAGTACACCAGGCCCATGACCCAGACCGCGACCGCGATGTTGGTGAGGCTCGCGAGTCCCGCCACGACATAGTACCCGGTCAAGGCAACCAGGGCCGGCGTGAGTCGATCCGCCGCGACAGATACCTGCGCCATGGCCCGCGTTCTCCTTGCATCCGAACATGCGCAGAACTGTGTCCCGCACCGACGCATGGCAATACGTGGAGCCGCGCCTCGCAAGCATGGCTGCGACCTGCGCGAGAACCGGCAGGCGGCTGCATCCGGGCGGAGCCACGCGTGATTGCGCTGTCGAACCGCGGTTGCCGAGGCTGTCGTATTCGTGACTGCCTCGCGACCCCCGGCTGTGCCACGAAGGGCGCCGATTCCCGGCGAGGCGCTTGCAGTGGATGTCCTGCTGATCGACGACGACGACCTGATCCGTGTCTGCCTCGTGGAAGCGCTCCACGAGGCCGGGCTCGCCACGGTCGAGCAGAGCAGCGGCGAGGACGCCCTGCGCGCCATCGTCGCCCAGGGCCCGCCGCGCATCGTCGTCACAGACATCAACCTGGGCGCCGGCATGGACGGGCGCGTGTTCGCCGCCGAGCTGCGCCGACAGCACCCCGGCGTCCCCGTGATCTACATCAGCGGCCGCTACGCCGAGATCAAGCCGCTCTCCGCCACCGAGCGCTTCCTGCCCAAGCCGTTCACCACCCGCACCCTGCTGGACGTGATCGACGAGCTTCGCGGCGAGATCGCCTCGGTCGCCTGACCACGCGCCCGCCGCCGCCCTCGCCACCCCCGCGCGGGCTTTGCGGTCCCCGCCGCGCCGGGCCATACCGGGAAGGGCAGGGGGCGACATCCATGGCGGGCACGAGGCTGCTGACGGCGATCGTGCTCGCGCTGGCGCTCCCCCCGGCCCCCGGCCACGCGCAGCTCCTGATCGACCGTCTCCGGCAGAAGGCCGACTGCGAGCTGGACCACATCGGCGACACCCGCTCGCGTTTCGCAGTCTCGTTGATCCGCGACGCATGCAGCTTCCTGGTGACGCCCACCAGCTCGTTCCACCCCCGCCACGTCGCCTTCTCGCGCTGCATCCTCCAGGTCGTGCCCGGCAGCCAAGCCGAGTCCGCCGCCGTCGAGCTCGCCTCCGCCTGCCGCCAGCGCTTCCCGCCGGACTGACATCCGACCCGGCGCCCGACCTGGACGCCCGGACGCGTCCACCCCCCTGGCCGTACCCGGCGCCGCCGGCCCCAGCGCACGACCCCTCCTTCAGCGCACGAACAGCGTGAGGTGTACCTTCCTGCCCCGCGAATAGTTGTAGCCGTCCACCGCCGCAACCGGCCGCGCCGTGGCCTGCGCCCGCGCTAGCGCCGCCTCGAACGCCGCGCGGTCCGGCTCTGCCACCAGCACCGCGCCCAGCCCGCCCGTGGCCCACGCCGCGCCCGCCTCGTCCGCCGACATCCACCGCAGCTCCGTGCCGGCCAGGAACATCAGGCTCGGCTCGGCGAACCCCACCGCCGCCAGCCCGCGCCCCGCCGCGTTCCACCCCGGCCAGTCCGCCCGCAGCACCGCCTCCGCCCGCGGCGCCACCCACAGCGGCCCGAGCCGCGGCAGCTCCAGCCACAGCACCGCCGCATACAGCAGCGGCATCGCCACGAGCCCCGCCGCGAGCCGCCCCCCCGCCACGCCGCCCGCCCGCCCGGCCACCGCTCTCCCCACCCCGCGCCGGGCCACCAGCCAGGCGACCAGCGCCGCCGCCGCCAGCGCCGGCACCCCGAGCCACGGCGCGACCCCGCCCCCCGCGACGCCCCCCGCGCCCGCAGCCCCTTGCGCCACGCGCGCCAGCACGAACGGCAGCGCCGCCCCGCCCCCGCCCAGCACCAGGGCGCCGAGCCCGAACCCCGCCCACGCCACCCCCCGCAGCCAGCGCGGCGAGGACGGCCGCGGCGCGCGAACCAGCCACGCCGCCCCCGCCAGGCACAGCGCCGGGTACAGCGGCAGGACGTAGTGCGGCAGCTTGGTCGGCACGAGCTCGAACACCACCCACGACGGCGCCGCCCACGCGAGCAGGAACCGCGCCCCCGGCTCCGCCCGCCCCCGCCACAGCCCCGTCAGCGCCGGCACGATCGCCAGCGCCCCGGGAAACGCCAGCAGCGGCAGCAGCAGCAGGTGCAGCCCCGGCGGCGCCCCGTGCGCGTCGTCGCCGCCGTGCAGCTTGGCCGCCAGGTCCCCGCCCACCGCCTGCGACAGGAACGCCCCGTGCGTCGCCACCCCGATCGCCACGAACCACGGCAGCACCACCGCGAGCATCAGCGGCACCCCCCACTGCGCCCGCAGCGCCCGCAACCACCCCGCCCCGCCGCGCCCCGCCGCCCTGTCCCACGCCACCAGCGCGAGCACGCACAGCCCCGCCACCATCGGCGTGATCGGCCCCTTCAGCAGCACCCCCGCCCCGACCGCCAGCCAGAACACCGCCGCCGCCCCCGGCCCCACCGCCTCGCCCGGAGCGTCCCCCCGCGGCGCCAGGTACGCCCGCCCCAGCACCGCCATCGCCAGCGTCGTCGCCCCCAGCAGCGCCGCGTCCGTCTTGGCGATGTGCACCTCCACGACCAGCAGCACGCTCGCGCCCAGCATCATCCCCGCCAGCAGCGCCGCCCGCTCCCCCGCGAGCCGCCGCCCCAGCGCATGCGTCGCCAGCACCGCCAGCAGCCCCCCCAGCACCGACGGCACCCGGTACGGCCAGATCGGGTTCCCCTCCGCCACCCCTGCCGCGCGCGCCGCCAGCGCGAACGGCGCCTGCAGCCAGTGGATGCCGATCGGCTTGCGGTTGCGCGCCTCCGCCCCGTTCATGATCCGCACGTAGTCGCCGGTCTCGATCATCTGCTTCGTGGCCTGTGCGAACCGGCTCTCGTCGCGGTCCCCCGGCGGCAGCGCGAACAGCCCCGGCAGCCACAACGCCAGGCAGAACAGCACCAGCACCACGCGCGGCCTGCCCGCCACCGCCCTGGCCAGTCCCTGGCCGGTCACGGGCCCGCAGGAAGCATCAGGGAAGCAAGGCCTTCTTTTTCTGAAGAAAAAGAAGCAAAAAGACTTCTGCAAATTGCCGCCAAGGCTACGCGGGTGGCACAAATCCGAGTCACAGAAGTTCTTTGGTTCTTTCTTTCAAGAAAGAACATGCTTTCTTTCCTTTGCGCAGGGCAGGGGGCACGGCCGGCGATTCGCGCCACCCCCTAGCACGCGCGCCCGCGACGCGCCATGAAGCGCCCCATCACCTCCGAGACCACGCCCGCCATGGCCGACCCGACCCGCGACATCGCCTACGCCCTGCTCTGCGCCGTGCTCGACCGGCACCGCCCGCTGGAGGAGGCGCTCGACTCCCTGCCCGCCGGCGAGAGCCGCGACCGCGCCGCCGCCCACCGCCTCGCAGCCCTCGCGCTGCGCCGCCTCGGCTCGCTCGACGCCGTCCTCGAGCCCTTCCTCAAGAAGGCGCCGCCCATCCCCGTGCGCCACATCCTGCGCCTCGGCGCCGCCGGCCTCCTGCTCGCCGAGACCCCCCCGCACGCCGCCGTCGCCACCGCCGTCGCCCTGGCCCGCGCCCACGGCCTCGCCCCCTTCGCCGGCCTGGTCAACGCCGTGCTCCGCCGCGTCTCCGAGGCCGGCGCCTCCGCCCTGGACGGCCTCGACGGCGCGCGCCTCGACACCCCCGCCTGGCTCTGGACCGACTGGACCGCGAGCTTCGGCCCCGCCGCCCGCGACATCGCCGCCGCCCACGCCCGCGAGGCCCCCGTCGACCTCACCCTCCGCCCCGGCGCCACCACCGAGTTCGAGGGCGCCGAACGCCTCCCCACCGGCTCCCTGCGCCTCCCCCCCGGCACCCGCGTCACCACGCTCCCCGGCTTCACCGAGGGCACCTTCTGGGTTCAGGACGCCGCCGCCGCCCTCCCCGCCCGCCTCCTCGCCGCCCAGCCGGGCGAGCGCGTCGCCGACCTCTGCGCCGCACCCGGCGGCAAGGCGGCCCAGCTCGCCGCCACTGGCGCCCGCGTCGTCGCCGTCGAGCGCGACGCCACCCGCATCCTGCGCCTGCGCGAGAACCTCGCCCGCCTGCGCCTGGACTGCGAGGTGGTCCAGGCCGACGCCCTGTCCTGGACGCCCGAAGCCCCCTTCGACGCCGTCCTCCTCGACGCCCCGTGCAGCGCCACCGGCACCATCCGCCGCCACCCCGACGTCCCCCACCTCAAGCGCCCCAAGGACGTCGCCGTCCTCGCCCAGCAGTCCGACCGCCTCCTGGCCGCCGCCGCCGCCATGCTCCGCCCCGGCGGCCGCCTCGTCTTCGCCGTGTGCTCGCTCCAGTCCGAGGAAGGGCCGGGCCGGGTGGGAACCCTCGCCGGCCTCGGCCTGCGCCCCGAGCCGTTCACCCCCGACGAGCTGGCCGACCTCCCCGAGGCGCGCACCCCGGAAGGCTGGCTGCGCACGCACCCCGGCCTCTGGGCGGACCGCGGCGGCATGGACGGGTTCTTCGCCGCGCGGTTCGTGAAGCAAGGTTGAGGCTCCGCCTCAAACTCCGCCAAAGGCTGCGCCCTTGGAACGCACCCCTTAAGTAAAGGGATCAAAGGGCCTCCCGGCCCTTTGCGGGTTTGGGCAGAGCCCATGCTTCCTTCCTTGCGGCCTTGCCCCCGCCCGACCGCCCCCTCTACACACACCCGATGCCCCCGCACCCCCCCGCCCGGCCGTGAGCCCCCCCGCCCGCTGGCTGCGCGGCGCGCGCGTCGGCTTCGCGCGCCTGCCCGGTCTGCGCATGGGCCGCATCCCCGACGCCCCGGCGCTCGCGGTGCGCGACCTCTGGCCCGGCGACCCCGGCCGCGGCGCGCTCCTGATGAAGGGCGAGCTGGAGATGTCCGGCGCGCGCTCCCCGCTGCGCCCGGGCGGCTGGGCGGAGGCCGGCGGCTCGGCCTCGCTGCGTGCGCAGGCCCACGGCTTCACCTGGCTGCGCGACCTGTGCGCGCTCGGCACCGACGGCGCCCGCCTGCGCGCGCGCGCGCTCGTCGCGGAATGGATCGCGCAGGGCAGCTCGGACCCGGTGTCGCGCCGCCCGGACGTCGCCGGCGCGCGCATCGCCGCCTGGCTCGGCCACTACGACTTCTTCGCCGCCTCCGCCGAGGACGCGTTCCGCCAGCGCCTCATGGCCCGCCTCGTCACCGACGCGCGCTGGCTCGCCGCCCTGCTGCCCGGCGACGAGATCGACGGCCGCGCGCTGACCGCCCTCAAGGGCCTGGTCGCCGCCGCGGTGACGCTGCCCGACCACGCCGCCTTCCTCACCAAGGCCCTGCGCCAGCTCCCGCAGGAGATCGGCCGCCAGGTGCTCCCCGACGGCTGCCACGCCGAGCGCAGCCCCGCCGCCCAGCTCGCCGCCCTGCAGGACCTCATCGAGATCCGCACGCTGCTCCACGCCGCCCAGGCCTCGCCCCCACCCGCGCTCGCCGCCGCGATCGAGCGCATGGCCCCGGCGCTGCGGGCGCTGCGCCACGGCGACGGCGGCCTGGTGCTGTTCAACGGCGCGCGCGAGGAGCCGGCGAGCCTGATCGACCTCGTGCTCGTCCAGGCCGGCCGCGGCGGCCGCGCCCCCGCGGGCCTCGCCGAGGGCGGCTTCCACCGCCTCCAGGCCGGCCGCTCCGTGGTGATCGTCGACGCCGGCGCGCCGCCCCCGCCCGGCCTGGACCGCCTCGCCCACGCCGGCACCCTCTCGATGGAGATGTCGGTGGGCCGCGACCGCCTAATCGTGAACTGCGGCGCGAGCCCCGCCGCCTTGGGCGAGTGGCACGACGCCAGCAGGAGCACCGCCGCCCACTCCACGCTCACCGTGGGCGACATGAACTCCTCCGAGCTGAAGCCTGCGGGCCTCGGCCGCCGCCCGGAGAAGGTCGAGGTGCAGCGCCAGGAAGCCAACGGCGCGCACTGGCTGGAAGCCAGCCACGACGGCTACCGCAAGCCGTTCGGCGTGCTGCACCGCCGCCGCCTCTACATGGCCGACAGCGGCGAGGACGTGCGCGGCGAGGACACGGTGGAGGGCGACGTGCCCCGCGCCTACACGCTGCGCTTCCACCTGCACCCCGGCGTCACCGCCGCCGTGCAGCAGGAAGGCGAGGCCGTGCTCCTGCGCGTCGCCTCGGGAAGCTGGCGTCTCAGGGCCGAGGGCGCGAAGCTCTCGCTCGAGGAAAGCGTCTACCTCGGCGGCCCGGAACCCCGCCGCGCCGAGCAGGTCGTGCTGAGCGGCCACGCCGACGGCCCGCAGACCGTGAAGTGGGCGATCACCCGGGCCGGCTGACGACGAGGGCTCGATGCAACCGCGGGCCCCGCGCCCCGTAGGAACGCCAGACAGCAAAGGCGCTCCCATGACCCAAGGCCCGACCACCGACAACGGCCCCCTGCACACGCCCGAGGCCACGCTCGACGACCGCTCCATGACCGCCACCTTCCGCAGCACGGCCGACGCCGAGTCCGCCCGCGCCGCCCTCCTCGCCGCGGGCTTCGCGGACGGCAGCGTCACGCTCGCCGGCGCCGGCAGCGGCGGCGTCCAGCACGCGGTCGCGGCCCCCGACCAGAGCCTGCTCGGCCGCCTGCGCGAGGCCGTGCTGCCCGACGACAGCACCACGGCCCTGCGCGACGCCGCCTCCAACGACGAGACCGTGCTGACCCTGCGCCCCGAGGCCGCGCAGGTGGAGGACGCGATCCGCATCATCCAGGCCGCCAACCCGCACCACTTCGACGCCGCCCTGGAGCGCTGGCGCAACGCCGGCTGAG
>JBPBQX010000164.1:0-17347 GCA_050955025.1 Janthinobacterium lividum | reverse complement strand
CGCCTCCAGCTTGAACTCCCGGCTGAACAATCGCCGACCCATCTGCACCCTCCAATCTCGTGAAACACCCTAAACCCGGTGTCCACGAAACCGGCAGCAGCTCACGGATAATGAATTCTCCAGTAGAGCTCTAACGAAGGTCTCATTACTCGCCGTCTAAGGTGGTGCTTCAGTAAGGCCTTGAGTGCGCGGTCGGTAGGCTTGAGGTCGGCTGAGGTGGCATTCAGGGTGTTCGCCGGACTCCTTTCCCTAATACATCAAATGAACACCCTGGACGGTCAGCCATCGTTGGGCAGCAAGCGGACCATAAGAGCACCCCGAGGCCCTCTTACGACTTCGGCGTCCAGACCAGTTATGGCAGCAGCCCACGCATCGGCTTTGGCGATCCTTTGCGCGAAGTTGGTCTTCGTGAGGCCGATAGCGCGGTAGACCTCGGCGTATGTCAGCTCCGTTCGGCCACCCTCAATAGCTGCGGTCAGCCACCGCACGGCGTCCCGTAGCTTCCCTGTAGCCTCGACCTTCAGGGGCTCCCATGTAGCTATGGTGCAGCCCGGGAAGACGCGGGGGACCTCAGCAGCGATCTTGCTCTTGGGGCTGGCGACTATGTAGGCGGTCATTGGCTGGCATCGGTCGCCATCGCAGCGACGAACACGGCCCCTACAGATGGCTTGAAGCAGCAGGTGACGGTGTTCGCCGCGTTCCGTGTGGGCGACTTCGGCCCGACCGACCAAGCCATCCTCAACGGGCAGGTTGGCGCAAAGGTGGTGGGTCGCGGTTAGATGCGAAGCCGGATAGAACAGCGTGCCGGCCAGGATGACGTTAGGCACGTCGGCCCAAGCATTGACCCCTGTGTGCCTCCCCCAAGTCGTGAAGCTGACACGGTCGCGGACAGTCGCGGGTAACTTGGCCCTGATGGCTGCTTCAGGGTCTCCTATGGCGGCGTTGGGCTTGTGAACGACAATCAGCCATTCCTCGGCCGGTTTGGTCTCGACGGTCGCCACAATGCCCTCGATCAGTCGCGCGCCGTTCTTCTCCCAGCCGCTCTTAGACCCTGAGGTCTTCCAAACCTTGACCGTTAATGGTCCGTAGTCGCGCACGGCTGACGGCAACTGGACGATGGCGTTCCGGCTGGCCTGCCACAGCGCATAGGTCTCGCGGACCCTCCCGCTGGCGTCTAGGACCAACATTGGCAGCAGGTCGGGCGGCAACTCCTCGCGGAAGGTCAGGACCGCACTACCGCTGAAGCCATCCCGACGCACCCGCACGCGGCGCCCGTTGACGGCCTGGAGGCCCAATGCGGTCTCACGGTCTCTGGTGCGGTTCGGCGTCCCGGTATCGGTCAGGTGCGCCACCAGGTCGTCTACGGTCGTGCCGCCCCCAGCGCCGAAGTCGGGAACGTCGACCGCCACCCCGTCCTCTGCTTCCAAGAGCTGCGAGGCAAAGGCATACAGCGCCGTAATCAGCACGGGGGAGAAGCGACGCAGCCCCGACCCCAGCGCCATCAGATCGTCGGCGCCGATAACGATAGTCGACCCCGGAAGAACCGACTCATCCCACACGCGAATGGACCGCGGCGCCCCCTGATAGAAGAACGACGACACGGACCCGAACGGGCGATCCGCAGTAAGGCGGCCCAAACGGCTTTGCGTTGTAATAAGGATTGGCGCCTCGTTGGCAGTCGCTCCGCCCATTGCATTCGCGGCGTCATCGCTTGTCAGGACGCAAAGCCTCCCACGAATGTCGCCCAGCGCCTCAGCCATGGCAGTCGCTTCAGCGATGGTGAAGACGGACACAATCATTCCGGCACCACGATACGCAGGATCGGCCACAAGCTCGCGGGCGAAGTGCACGACGCTCTGCGACTTCCCAACGCCGGGATCGCACGGTGACAGGTGTATCTTCGCAGGGCACCGACCGTCTGCCATGGCCTGCATCGTGCTGACTACGGCGCAGAGGGCGACCCAATGGCCGTCGCTTGGGCGGTGGCCCCTTGCATCAAAGAAGGCCCGAAGGCTTCGCATGGTCCGGCCTGTAAGGCTTGGCGCCTCCGTTTCGGCACTCATGGCTTCGACTTCGGCGGCGGTAGCGAACACGTCCACAAACCCGGGGCGCGGTGACAGAACGGGCATGTTGGGGCCTTGTGTTACGGCCGCGCCTAATGGCCGGCGACAGGTGGCGTGAGGTCGCTATCGAGATCATCGGGAGTGGCAGACGCGGCGACGCGGGCGCGGGACGGACGGGGCGCCTTCGGGGGCTTGGGCGCTGGGATGACGCGGAGGTGCCTAACGTCGGCGCAACGGTCCGACCCACAGGTGGCGACAATCCGGTCGGTCGGTCGCGTGAGGCCGTGCTTCAGCTCGTAAACTGCCCTCTGCCGCTCCCGGCGATAGCGCCCCTCGACAATCATCATGGGGCTGCCGTCCTCCGGCATCGGTCCCGTCCAGGTATTCCGGCACGCGTTAGGCGGGCCGTAGACGCGAGGGCAGCCTCGAAAGGCGCGTTCGGCTTTCCTTTGAGCATAGGACAGCATCACGGCCGGGAAGCCTTGGAAGGCACCGCAAGCGCCGCTGCTGCCTCCTCAAGGGCGTGCCTCATGGCATCGGTGCGAGTGGCAAAAGACTCGCCCGCTTCACGCAGAGCAGCGGCAATTGATGCCAGGTGCGCCAGGTCCGTTGGGGTCGCGCGGAACGCAAAGCGGCTAGTGGGAGCGGTGGCGGGCATGTTTTGGGTTTCCGGTTGGTGTTGTTTGACAAAAAGGGAGACAGGAAGCCCCGCCCGTAGTGGGGCTGGCGCCTGTCAGAGTGAGTGGTTCTCGTGCACGGTGGTAACGAGGCGTGTCGTGGGGCTGGCGCCTGTCAGAGTGGCGGGTTTTCATGCACACCGGGCCAACAAGGCCGACGCGTGTCCCGGCGTCGCCTCAATCGTCCTTGGGGCTTCCGCCTGTCATAGTGATGGTTTTTCATGCACACAGGACGGACAACGCACACACGCCCCCTCAAGCCCGCCGAACGCCGCCCTCAGCCCAACACACGCCAGCTTCAGGCAGCCTCAGGAAGACTCAGGGAAGGCCCCTAGGACCGTGAAGGGCGTTGGTGGCTACAGGACAGCCAATAGAGGCGCAAGGGGCGCGTAGAGGCTTCCTAGGACGTTTGTGTGGGTGGTCTGGTCGTGCCCATTTTTGTCTTTCGACACGACCGCCTGTAGTCCCGTCTAGTTCGCCTGTGGCAGCTCAGGTTTGGCCGTTACTCAGGCCCGGCGGCGCCCTCATGGTGGCTGAAGGCGCCTGAAGCCCCCTTTGAGGCTAGAGCATCGCATTTGCCCTCAGCAGTCCCCGTCGCGACACTAGGTGCGCCAACTCGTGCTCTAGAATGGCCTCAAGAGCCGCCGCGACAGACGGCATCTCCCTGTCAGGTCCACAGCCTGTAAGGCGCACCGCTAGGCCGGTCCCTATGGGCTCAATGGCGTAGATCGTGTCACCGCAGCGATCCCAGACATCAACAGTTTCGTAAACGCCGCCCTCTTCGTCTTCAGAGACACACACGTCTGTCCGCAGCCCCATGGGAAAGCTGTAGTTCCACTGGTCGCTTTCGATGCGTTCGGCGTCGGTGAGGCGTCGCGGGTGCGTGCTGGTCATTATGGGCTCCTGTTGCTTGGTGTGGACAAGCAGGAGTGCACAACGACCTGGGCGCTGTCAAGCTTATCATTTGATCCTTGTGCATTTATACTTCACCAGTTCTGAAAGGTGCTAAGTCTGCTGCGGTCAATCCATGCGTATCTTCGCGCCCGCTACTAGCCCCTCACAGCGCCCGCTGGGCGGCCTTGTGCTCCGCCTAGTGCGGACGGCCGAGGGCAGGCGTAAAGGGCGCTGGCGGGGACCTGTGGAGGCTTGAAGGGGCATGGGCGGCGGGCAGGACTTCGGGCAATCTCGCACGATGCACACGGCCCCTTGCAGCTCCGCTCTATCAAGGAGACCCGCTTGTCCGAACGCTCCGGAACTCCTGTGATACCGCTGCCACGTGGCGTTAAGTGGGTCTCTCGCAAGGAAGGAGAAAACGCAAAGTCGTTTGCAGAGTTTGCCGTTAAAACTCCGCGCTTCCCAGATTACGTCACCACTAGTGAATTGCGCTTCTCATCACAGGCTATCCAGGTAGAGACTGCATTGTCTTGGTTTCTCAGTAACCTTGAGCCGTATAGCGCATCTGCAACCAATCTAGGCATAGGCTCTCGGCCGATCGGGGAACAGCCAAATTACCCAGCGGCCTTACTGTCGCATACCGCCCTTTTAGATGCCTTCGGTGCGGCTTTAACTATGGAAACGCTGAAGCAGATTGCCGCCTATCTTCCTGGGTCTTGGATGTGGCGAGAGGACCCTCCTCCACTAGACAACCTGCCCGCGATACTGGCCCGCCTTGACGCCTTGGCTGAAGAGGTCCGCCAACTCGCCACCGCCCACGGTCAGAAGGGCCACAACTCCGGCGCTTGGTTCCCTGAAGAGGCCCAACGCGAGGCGCTAAAGGTCATCGCTGAGACCAAGCAAGCCGTTCGCGCAAACGCGGAAGACCGGACGCCCATCTCTGAGGACACCAAAAGCCGCTTTAGGCATGTGGTAGGCGCAATCGGAGCATGTCTTCTGGCAGCTTCCCTTATTGTGGGGGCACCCATCTTTGACGGAGCAATGAAGGAAAACGGCAAGCTCCTTCAGCATTCGGCAGTCGCTTGGTCGACCGGCAACAGCTTGTCTGAAGTTCTTGCAAATTGGCATTAAAGACGAACCGCGGAAGTCTGAGGCCTGCAATGCCTCCCATAGCCGCTTGTGCAGCCCGTTAAACGACCGCCCGCTCATGGACCATGCGGAGTAGGTAGGCCTGTTCTACGCCATCACGCTTTCCGCTTGCTGCCTCTTATCGCGCTCCGGCGGCGACCGATAGCAGGTGACTGGCTGTGGGCTGCTAGGGCGCTGGCGGGGCGTTACGGGAGCCATGGGGCGCCTTGCGACGCTGTCTGCCTTCAGCCCGAGCGCATGCCGCTGACCGCGCCCGCAGATTCTTGAGCCTAGTCGCTAGAAAGAGCTTGCGGTAACGTTATTGAGACAGGCTAGATGGCGGCTATAGTTGGTCGCGGCATAGCGACTGTCAGGGAGCACCAAAATGTGGAATTTCGTGGAGCCTAGCCAAGTGCAGTTCGCGCCCGTTGAGGGCGACAAGTGGAGTTGGGCAGTCTGGTATGGTCCAGGCAATAATGCACCCGACCTCCGCGACCGCAAAGGCACCGCAGACTCGTTAAGTCTCGCCTTGTCTGCGGTGCAGTCCAATCTACACGACGCCGTGACACGCGCACTTGAGTATGACTAAGCGTTAGCCTTAAGCCTCCCCGACCCGTGCCAACACCCGCCTAACGCCCGTCGCGGTCCACACACTACCCCTCGCCGTCCGCACACCGCGCGCATTAAGTCCCGCTGCAAGCCCCGCAAGCGACGTCACGCCCTCCCTACGGAGCTCATCGAGCACCGGAAGCAACGCATGGGCCGCGTGGTCGGCAGTCAGTGTGCGGGCGGCTGCGGAGGCTTCAGCGCCCTTGGCGGCGTCTGGCGGCACTGGCGGGCGATAGCCGCGGTCCCCGCCTAGCTTGACGCCCCGTGCCTTTGCGGCGGCTAGGGCGGCTTTGGTGCGCTCCCCGACAAGCCCTGCCTCCAACTCAGCCACAGCCGCCATTTGGGTAAGAAGGAAACGCCCCATCGCGCCAGGCGGGACGTGCGGCAGGTCACAGAAGCCGACGTCAACACCACCGTCGAGGATGGCACGGAGGAAGGGGACGTTGCGGGACAGCCGGTCCAGCTTGGCGACAAGGAGCGTCGCGCCCGTCTTCCGGCACCGTTCCAGGGCCTCGGCCAGTTTCGGACGCGCCGCCTTCTTGCCGCTTTCGACCTCGACGTAGACCGGCGCCAACAGGCGATCCTCAGGACGCAGGAAGGCCCGCAACGTCGCCTCTTGCGCCTCTAGGCCCAGCCCGGAGCGCCCCTGCCGTGCAGTCGATACGCGGGCATAAGCCACATAGGCTCGGCCCGTGCTGGCGTTGGTGGCGGCGGCATGGAGCATGGCGACCTCGGCGGCTTGCGACGCCAAGCACTCTGAGTCTGCCGCCATGCCTTGTCAACAGCAGAGCAACGGACGTCGGTGGGTTGGTGACACAGAAGGCCGGCGTCGATGGGTCGCTGCCTAGTGGTGTTCGCGTTGTCCCTGGCACCGACTAGGTGGCGCCAATGTCGCTGCCTCGCGCCGCTGCCTGCTTGCTGCTGCCTGTGCGCGCTGCTGCTGCTTGCTGCTGCCTGCTTGCTGCTGCTGGTGGCGTTCGGTCGCGCAACGCAACTCGACACGACGCGAAATGCGGGCCAGAGGCAGTCAGATGGACCCCCGGGGGGTCTCCAAGGAATTGACTTCAAACAAGTCGGTTAAGACCGTTGTTCTTGTTGGGCCAAAACCCGGTCTCACAAAGTGGAGCGGTGCGCCCCACCGGACGTAATGCCGCCCATAGATGGCAATTGGCCCCCCGGGGAGGGGGTGGTGGGGTCTGAGGCAGAGGCCGGGGCCGAAAACAGGAGGGCCGCCGGGTCCTATAGGGAGGCGGGGGGGGTGGTGCCAGGCGGCTCAACGCAGAGGCCGGGTATCGCAATGCGTAGGCCGGGCGGGTCCTATGGCGGGCCGCCGGGCACCTGTAAGCGCCTAGGCCGGCTCTAAGGCCCCTGCGGGCTCACACACGGCCAATGCGGCGGCTTCAGGTAGCGATGCAACCAATCGGGAAACAACCCTGGCTCGCCTCAGGGCCTCGCCTACCGCGCCCCAGAAGTAATCGGCTCCAACCAAGTGCAGAGGCGGTGCCTCTAGTGTCGGCGCTGTGCCACCCATTTGTGCCGCAATGAGTGCCGCTAGACTGTTCTGGTCCAGAGCCATCGGTCGTGCCTTTGTGTGCCGCTGTGCGGTGATTGAGGGAGGAAGAAAGCGCAGGTTCCCATCGGCTCCTTTCAGAGCCCGTGAAGATCGCGATTTCAGCTAAGCCGGCAGGCTTACGAGCCTCAATGCAGCACGGCATGTCTCTCGCCATGCGACATTGCGTCTCAGGAAGGAACATAGACGCGGCACGCTGGGATATTCATCAACATTCTTCAAGCTGGCGTATCACGGAATGTTACGGGGTTTTACATCCCTACTCCGCGGGCTTTATCTCTACTTCCGGTTGTGGACGGAGGATTTTCTTCGCGCTGCGTCTCCGGGTGCGCAGTGTTTCTGGCCAGATCGGCCTGCCCCTCGCAAGCGGTGTGGTGCCAACCTCCCGAAGCTGAAGGTTGATGAGTTCCGCCAAGGGATTTGCTTCATCAGCCATCGCAAGCGCCTCTCGTTGCTGCGTGCAGCAGGACGTAGGTGGCGCCGTCTTGGCCCGGGGTGCCGGCTAAACCGCGCGGAAGCCTAAGGTTGCCCGGAGTGTACGGTAAGGTTCAAGTTGCTTTTTGAGACGCTTGGGGCAGCCTGAAGCAAACCGAGCCGGCCACGAAGCCTGAGAGCGCCCCTCAGCAGTCCAGGCCCGCCGGCACCGGCAACCGCGCCAACTCACGGTGCAGTCGCTTCAGTGCCTCCCCCCGGACCCCGTAGTGCCGCCCTGTGGTCTTCCTCGCGTGTCCTAGGATGGCGTCGCGGGCGTCCTCAGGCACCTCCACAGACCGCAGCTCGTCCTCCATTCGGTGGCGCCAAGCGTGGTTCGGTGCCTTGGCAGGGTCGGTGATCCCGACGACTTCCCGGACCCAAACGCCAACCACGTTCCACCCTTGGCCGCCCCGGTGCCCATGCTTGTCCAACGCCTTCTCAGGGAACAGCGGGCCATCACCGGGCACACTCTGCGCGTAGTCCAGAAGCCCCTCCCGAACGAGGGCGTCATGGATCGGCACGTTGCGACGCTGACCCGTCTTCACCGACTTGTCGGCATCGTCCTCGTGGACCGCCAGGAACCACAGGCCGTCCTCTTGGCGCACGTCAGAGGCAGAAAGTTGAAGCACCTCGCCCACACGCATTCCCGTGAAGGCCATGATCCAATGCGCCCACCGCAGGACCCCCGACGTCTCCCCCCGTGCCGCCATTAGAATGCGCCGGGTGTCCGCGTCCGAGTAAGGAAGCCGCACAGCCACCCTGCCCTTCTTCAGCCGTAGGGAGTTCTCGGCCGGGTTGGTCGCCAACCTGCCTTCGGACACACCCCACGCAAACACCTGGCGCACTAGAGAGAGCCGATTGTTCCACGTCACGTTGCTGCGCCCAGCCTCCTTGGCGGCGTCACGCCATCCGGCGAGGTCTTCGCGGGTCATACTGGCCGCGTCATCGTGCCCAAGGTGGGCAATAAGCATCTCTAGAATGTAGCGGGTCTCGGTGGCTGTGCGGGGCTTAACGGTCGCTGTGGCGTGCCATGCCTCAAAGAGGGTGAGGAGCGCGACCGCGGCGGTGGCGGGCTTCGGAGCTGGGGCAAACGCGACCGGCGGTAATGACGCTTTCAGGGCGTCGAGTGGCCGCAAGACTGCCGGGACAGTCACGCCCATCCCACGAAGGTCCGCATCTAGGTAAGCACCGTGCGCGACCGGGGCCATGACTTGCACCAGCACCGGCCACGTCTCCGGCGTCACCTCCACGTCCGCCATCTCTGCCGCTTGGCCGGCTATGGCTTCCACAAGCTCCCACATGGCCGCCAGACGCTCCGGCGTGCGTTCCTCCGGCATGTTAAGGGGCTCGAATATGTCGCTGCCCTGGCCGCTGGCGGGAAGGATGATCTCCCCTGCCGCCACACGCGCCACCCAAGCCGCGGCGATGTCCCGGGCTCCTTCGGGCGTAAGGGCGACCGCACGGAGCTTGCGCTCCCACTCAGCTTCCTTCCTGGCCCAAGCAGCCAAGGCGTCTGCCCAAGGCTTACCGATCCGCTTGGCATCTGAGGTCCCAAGGCTGACCTTGATGGTGTCCGCCCTGTAACCAGCCACCGACCGGAACCGGGCTGGAATGCGTCGCCAGAAGTAGAGCACCCCAGTCCTAGGGTCTCGCCAGGGGTCCACCGTCTTCACCGTCGCCATGGATCGTGTGCCCAAACTGTGTGCCCATAGGCGGCACAAAGTCCAGGAAACACGCGCTAAGCCTTACGGCATTGAGCAAATTGGACCGGGATTGCCGGGTGAGGGATTTGAACCCCCGACCTTCGGTTTACAAAACCGCTGCACTACCACTGTGCTAACCCGGCCCAGACACGCCATCGCCCTCATGGTCCGTAGCGCAGGGCACGACGTTTCTCAACCGTGATCGCGGGGCGGCGCCGGCGGTCGAGCCCGGCCCGCGGTTCACGGCAACGTTGACGCCGGCCGGGCGCGTTACACGAGTTTCACCGCTGGCCCCGAGCAACGTTCAGGTTCGCCGCCCTATTAACACCGCATTCCCGATCATGGAGACTGCCGTGACCCACCGCCCCGCCCGCCTCGCCCGACTGGCCCTGCTGCTCTGCGGCACCGCGCTGGGCGGCGCCGCGATCGCCGAGCTCGCCCCGAGCGTGGCCCTCGCGCAGAGTGACGCCGGCGCGCCCGCAACCGCGCAGGGCGACCAGGGCGCCACGCGCATCCACCCCAGCGCGCCCGCGCAGCGCATGCCCGACTTCGTCGACCTGGTGCACTCGGTCAAGCCGGCGGTGGTCTCGATCACCAGCAAGATCGAGGGCGCCGACGCCGACGAGGAGGGCGCCCAGGGCCAGCAGCAGGGCGGGTCCCAGGGCGGCGGCGGCATGCAGATGCCGTTCCCGTTCCCGTTCGGGATGCCCCAGGGCGGCATGCCGCCGGGCCACCCGCAGGCGCATCACGCGATGGAGGCCAAGGGCAGCGGCTTCATCATCGACGCCAGCGGCATCGTGGTCACCAACAACCACGTGGTGAAGGGCGCGACCTCGGTGACGGTCACGCTCGACAACGGCCAGAGCCTCAAGGCCAAGGTGATCGGCACCGACCCGCGCACCGACCTCGCCGTGCTCAAGGTCAAGTCCGACCATCCCCTCCCCTTCATCGCTCTCGGCAACTCGTCGGACGTCGAGCCGGGGCAGTGGGTGATCGCGGTCGGCAACCCGTTCGGCCTCGGCGGCACGGTCACCGCGGGCATCGTCTCGGCACGCGGCCGCGACATCGGCGAGGGCCCGTACGACTCGTTCATCCAGGTCGACGCGCCGATCAACCGCGGCAACTCCGGCGGGCCGCTGTTCACCCAGGACGGCAAGGTCGTCGGCGTGAACACCGCGATCCTGTCGCCGACCGGCGGCTCCGTGGGCATCGGCTTCGCGATCCCCTCGAACACGGTCAAGGACGTGGTCGCCCAGATCCAGAAGAGCGGGCACGTCACGCGCGGCTACCTCGGCGTCGAGGCGCAGGCGGTGAGCCCCGCGATGGCGACCGCGATGCACCTGCCCAAGCTGGCGCAGGCCGGCGAGGACGGCGATGCAGGCGCCGGCGCGCTCGTCGCCAGCGTGCAGAAGGACAGCCCCGCGGCCAAGGCCGGCGTGCAGCCGGGCGACGTGGTGCGCGCGGTGGACGGCCAGACGGTCTCCAACCCGCGCGACCTGGCGCGCAACGTCGCCATGGTGGCGCCGGGCACCGCGACCAAGCTCGAGCTGGTGCGCGACGGCGGCACGCGCACGCTCGACGTCACGCTGGGCAACCTGCCCGGCCAGGGCGCCGAGGCCTCGGCGCAGCACCAGGGCGGCATCGGCCTGGCGCTGGCGCCGATCACGCCGGACATGCGCCAGCAGCTCGACCTGCCCGACGACGCGCACGGCGCGGTGGTCGCGCAGGTGAAGCAGGGCTCGCCCGCGGAGCAGGCGGGGCTGCGCGCCGGCGACATCGTCGTGGGCGTGGGGCAGTCGGCGGTGAGCGGGCCGCGCGACGCGGCGGACGCGATCCGCACGGCCGCCAAGAGCAACCAGCCGCTCGCGCTGCGCATCATCCGCGACGGCCAGCCGGCCTTCGTGGCGGTGACCCCCGAGGGCGACAAGTCCGACGACGACGCGGGCTAGTCCCTCCGGCCGTCGCGGCACGCAGGAAGCAAGGCTGGGCTCTGCCCAGACCCGCCAAGGACCAGGGGTCCTTGGATCCCCATCCCTAAGAGAAGGCGATCCAAGGGCCCAGCCCTTGGCGGAGTTTGAGGCAGAGCCTCAACCTTGCTTGCTCCCGGGGCCTACCCCCGTCCGGTCGGGCCGAGCACGCCCCTGCTGGTGTCGCGCACGAAGGCGGCCAGCAGGCGCAGCGCCTCGGGCCCGCCCCGGTCGGCCAGGGTGCCGTTCTCGATCTCCGTGGCCAGCGCCTCGGCCTGCAGGGCGATGGTCAGGCCGGCGCGGTGCAGCGCCTCGCGCGACAGGGCGAGCTGCAGCGGCTCCGAGAGGACGTTCCAGTCACACAGCATCGCGGCTCTCCCGGTCCGCGGTGATCCTGTGCCACCCGGGTTAACGTGGCCTTTCCGGGCCGCGTCACGCGGCCGCGGGCGGCAGCCGGGTCAGCTCGTAGAGTGCCACGGCGGCGGCGGCGGACACGTTGAGGCTCTCCATGCCGCCGGGCATCGGCAGGCCCGACAGCTCGTCGCACGTCTCGCGCGTCAGCCGGCGCAGCCCCGCGCCTTCCGCGCCGAGCACGAGGGCCACGCGACGCTCGGACAGCGCGGCGCCGGAGAGGTGCCCGCCCGAGGCGTCCAGGCCCACCACCCACAGCCCGGCGGCCTTCAGCGCGCCCAGCGTGCGGGCGAGATTGACCGCGCGCAGCAGCGGCACGCGCTCCATCGCGCCCGACGCGGCCTTGGCCATCACGCCGGTCTCCTCGGGGGCGTTGCGGTCCTGCACCACCACCGCGCAGGCGCCGAACGAGGCGGCCGAGCGCAGGATCGCGCCGACGTTGCGCGGGTCGCTCACCTGGTCGAGCACCAGCACCGGCCCGGGCCGGGCCAGCACCTCGGCGAGCGAGGGCGGCGACAACGGGTCGGCCAGCAGCGCCGCGCCGCCGTGCACCGCGTCGCGGCCGAGCAGCTGGTCGAGGCGCGAGCGGTCGATGCGCTCGGGCTGCAGCGGCCAGGCGCCGGCGTAGCGCTCGCGCATCGCCGCCTCCGCCTCCACGGTGAGCAGCAGGCGGCGGAGATGGCGGTCCGGGTTGGCCAGCGCCGCCGCGACGGCGTGGCTGCCGTACAGCCAAGTGCCCTTGGCCGGGGCGCCCCGCGCGCCGGACTCGTCGGCCTCGGCCGCGTGGGGGACGGCGTCGCGCCGGGCGGGGGCATCGCCGCGGGGGGCATCGTCCTCGCCGCGCCTCGGCCGCGGCTCGGGGCGCGAGGGCGCCTGCACGTCCTGCGACGGGGCGCGTGCGGTGCGGGGCGCGCGCGCCGGCAGCTCGCCGCGCGTGTCGGCGCCGCGGGAGGGCTGGCGCACGGAGGCGCGGGCATCGGCCTGGGCGGGGCGCGCCGCACGGTCGTCCTGCCGGTCGTCGCGGCGGTTCGCCGGGCGCGGCGCGGCGGCGCGGTCCGCCTGGCCCTCCGGCGCGGCCTGGAGGCGGGTGCGGCTCTTCTTGTCGGGGCCGGTCCTGGGGCGGTCGGAGCCGGCCTTGCTGCGGCCGGTGACCACGGGGGCGTCGGCGGAGCGGGAGACCCCCTGCCCCGCCCTCGCCGCCCGCGGGGCCGTGCGGTCGTGCGTCGCATCCGCGCCCTGGCCGCGGCCGCGAGTGGGCGCCCCGGCGGGGCGCGTTCCGGCCGGGGGCTTGCCGCCGGTGGCGCCGCCGCGGCGAGGGGTGGAACCGGGCGGTGTGCGATGCGTGCTCATGCGCCTCTCTATGGTCCCACCGGGCGGTCTAGGGAACAGCGGCGATGCCGGCGCGGCGCAGGCCGGATTGACAAGGAGGTCGCAACCGGAATAGGTCCGCGCCTCTGCGGAGGGGTGCCCGAGTGGCTAAAGGGGGCGGACTGTAAATCCGCTGGCGTACGCCTACGTTGGTTCGAATCCAACCCCCTCCACCAGACCCAGCCGCGCCCCGGGACGCAGTGCCCGCGGCGCCCGGTCGCGAGACTCCGCCCGATCGTACGATGGCTTGCACTCCGGGTCCGGGTGGCGATCCAGCACCCAGCCCAGCGCCTCGTGCACCGATGCGAAGCGCCCCCTGTCCCGGCCGGTGACGCTGTTCCACACGACGATGCCGCCGGGGCGCCGAGACAATCCCCACGACGCCCAGCAGCAGCCCGCCGCATAGACCGCGGCGTAGTTGCCGACGTCGGACGGGTCGCCGTCCTGGCGCTCGTGCACGACCAGGCGCACGCCGCCGCGCGCCTGCGCGATTTCCCCCCAGCGGTCCAGGTCCAGGCGGTCGCGCAGCGTGAAGCGGTTCGTCGCGACGGCGGAGGCGAGGGCGAGGACGAGGGCTGGAGGCATGGAAAGAACGCCTTTCTGGACGGCCCGGACCAAATGCCGGCAACGCGACGCCCCGGCGTCAGGTTTTTCACACAAGTTCCGGGTATTTGCCACGGTCCTCGACTCGGCGGCGCGAGGTGTTGCACATCCGCCGCAGCGGGCCGGTTCCGTGGTGCGCGGGGGCGCGGGTGCGGCGTGCATCGGCCCTTCCGTCGAACCCTGGTTGCGCGCTACACAGGCCGGGCGCGGGTGTAGCTCAATGGTAGAGTCCCAGCCTTCCAAGCTGGCTGTGCGGGTTCGATTCCCGTCACCCGCTCCAGGGCCTGCGACAGGCGCCGCAAGGGGCGCCGCACGGCGTTTGCCTTGACTTATCGCGGTCGGTTGCAGATATGCCGCGGTGAGGTGCTGCGCCCAGGACCGGAACGGCATTCGCGATCGGTGCCCCTTCCTGATGCGGCGTACGACGCCGATCCTTTCCGCTGACCGGGACGAACTGTTGAACGACTCCACCACCGCTGCCGCGGCCGCTTCCGCGCAACCCGACCGCCCGCATGGCTCCGGCCAGCAGGACTCCGTCCCCGCCACGACCGACTCAGACGCGACGGGCGCCGGCCAGGACGCGGCGGCAGCGGCCGGCGACGACGCCGCCTCCGCCCTGGACGCCGGCGAGGCCCCCGCACCGGCGACTTCGATGAACGACCTGGACGACCCGGCCACGCCCGACGCGGCGGCCGCGGACGCGCAGCCCGGTGGCAACGGGACGGACGCGGGCGAGACGGCGGCGCCGGCGGAGGTGCTGTTCTCCGATCTCGGGCTGTCCGAGCCGATCGTGCGCGCGGTCGAGGAGATGGGGTATCGCCATCCCACGCCGATCCAGGCGCAGGCGATCCCGGTGGTGCTCGCCGGCCGCGACGTGCTCGGCGTGGCGCAGACCGGCACCGGCAAGACGGCGGGGTTCACCCTGCCGATGCTCGACATCCTGGCCGGGCGGCGCTCGCGGGCGCGCATGCCGCGCTCGCTGATCCTCGAGCCGACGCGCGAGCTGGCGCTGCAGGTCGCGGAGAACTTCGTCAAGTACGGCAAGTACCTGAAGCTGAACCACGCGCTGCTGATCGGCGGCGAGAGCCTCAACGACCAGAAGAGCGCCCTGATGAAGGGCGTGGACGTGCTGATCGCGACGCCGGGCCGGCTGCTCGACCTGTTCGAGCGCGGCGGCATGATGCTGACCGACGCGCGCATCCTGGTGATCGACGAGGCGGACCGCATGCTCGACATGGGGTTCATCCCCGACGTCGAGAAGATCGTCTCGTTCCTGCCGGCCGACCGCCAGACGCTGTTCTTCTCGGCGACCATGGCGGGCGAGATCCGCAGGCTCGCCGACGCGTTCCTGCGCGACCCCAAGGAGATCACCGTCTCGCGCGCCGCCTCCGTGGCGCCGCTGATCACCGAGGGGCTGGCGATCGTCGCCGAGGACGACAAACGCAAGGCGTTGCGCGAGATCATCCGCAAGGAGGCGGTGCAGAACGCGCTGATCTTCTGCAACCGCAAGCGCGACGTGGACGTGCTGAACAAGTCGCTCGCCAAGCACGGCTTCAGCGTGGGCGCGCTGCACGGCGACCTGGCGCAGTCCGTGCGCTTCGCCACGCTGGAGCGGTTCAAGGCGGGCGAGATCCGGCTGCTCGTGTGCTCGGACGTCGCCGCCCGCGGCATCGACATCGGCGGGCTGAGCCACGTGTTCAACTTCGACGTGCCCCACCACTCCGAGGACTACGTCCACCGCATCGGGCGCACCGGGCGCGCGGGCCTCACCGGCCACGCCTACACCATCGCGGCGCCCGCCGACCGCGCCAACCTCGAGGCGATCGAGAGGCTCACCGGGCACGCGATCCCGCTGATGACCGTGGCCGGGATCCCTGCCGCGGAGTGGGAGGAGAGCGACGGCAAGCGTCGTCGCGGCGGACGCAAGTCCGGCAAGGACCGCGTGGCGGAGGCGCCGGTCCCCGCGCCGGCGGCCGCGCCGGTTGCGGCTGCGGAACCGATCGTGGCCGAGGCGCCGGTCGTCGAGGCCGCGGAGATCGGCGAGATCGTGTCCGCCGAGGCCGCGCCGCGCAGGACCGAGGGCCGGCGCCGCTCGCGCGGGCGTGGCGGCGACCGGGCGCGGCAGGCGGAAGCCGCGCAGGCACAGTCCGCCGTTCCCGCAGCCCCGCAGCCCGAGGCGACGCCGCGTGCGGCGGAGGAGCGTGCCCCGGCGCGCGGCCGCGACGAGGCATCCGGCTCCGGCGGGCGTCGCGACGCAGCGGCGACGGCTACGTCGTCCGAGGATCGCTTCCGGCGCGACGGCGAGCGGTTCCGCCGCGACGGCCGGCGGCGCGACGAGGACCTCGGGCCGTCGGTGCTCGGCTTCGGCGGCGAGGTGCCGGCCTTCATGACGCTGCCGACGCGCGCGTCGCGGGTGGAGCGCGCGGCGCAGCAGGCCCAGGCGGCGGCGCAGCGGCTGGTGCGGGTGATCCCGGTGGCGGCCACGGCGCCGGTCGCCGAGCCGGTGCCGGTCGTGGCCGATGCGGCCCCGCTCGTGCCCGAGGCCCCCGTGGCCGAGGTGTCGCGTGCGGAGGCCACGCCGGTCGAGGCCGTGGCCGAGCCGGTGGCGACGCCGGTCGAGGCCGCGCCTGCCGCGGCCGAGGTGCCGGCGGCCGTTGAGCCGGAGCCGCCTGTCGCCGCACCGGAGGCCGTTGCGCCTCCGGCGGTTGCGGAAGCGCCGCCTGCCGCCGCGGACGCGAAGCCCGCGCGCAGGCCGCGTGCGCCGCGTCGTGCCGCAGCCGCGGCTGCGCCGGCCGCCGAGGTCGCGCCGCCTGCCCCGGCCGCCCCGAAGGCGCCGCGCGCCCGCAAGGCCGCCGCGGTGGCACCCGTGGCCGAGGCCGCGCCTGACCCCGACGCCGTGGCGATCCGCACCTACCGCCCCGCCCGCGACCCCGCCGTCAAGCGTGCGGCGCACAGCCCGGCTGTCCCGGCGAAGCGCTCGCGCCGGCTGCTCGGCGGCAAAGTGGAGTTGCTCGACGACCCTGCGGCCGCGCCCGCCGCGCCGGACGAGACCGCGCCGGAGTGAACGCCCGCACGCCGCCGCCCGCCGAGGCGGCGGGGCCGGTGCCCTGCACCGTGTCCGCGGTGGGGCTGGACGGCGACGGCGTGGCCACGCTGGCCGACGGCACCATGCTCTACCTCCCGGTCACGCTGCCCGGCGAGCAGGTGCGCGCCGTGCCCAACACGCGGCGCGGCACCGGCCTCACCGGGCCGTTCGAGCTGGTCGAGGCCAGCCCCGACCGCGTCGAGCCCCCCTGCCCCCACTTCCCGGAATGCGGCGGCTGCACCGTGCAGCACTGGGCCGATGCGCCCTACGCCGCGTGGAAGGCCGGGCTGGTGGCGCAGGCGCTGCGACGCGCGGGGTTCGAATGCGAGCCCGGCGCCGTGTCGCGCACCCCGCCGCTGGCCCGCCGGCGCATGGACCTGGCGATCCGGCGCGCGCCCGGCGCCGGCGTGCTCGTCGGGCTGCACCGTCCCCGCTCGGGCGAGGTCGTGGACCTGCGCACCTGCCTGGTGCTGCACCCCGCCCTGTTCGCGCTGGTGGCGCCCTTGCGCGTGCTGATGGGCCGGCTGCGCTGCTTCCGGCGCGAGGCCTCCGCGGTGGCCAACCTGCTCGACACCGGGCCGGACCTGCTGCTGCGCTCCGACGCGCCGCTGGAGACCAACGACCGCACGCTGCTCGCCGCCTTCGCGCAGGAGCACGGGCTGGCGCGGATCTGCTGGGCGCAGGGCGACGATGCGCCGGAGACGGCGTGCTCGCTGCGCCCGGCGCAGACCGTGCTGTCCGGCACCGCGGTGCAGCCCGCGCCCGGCGCGTTCCTCCAGGCCTCCCTGGAAGGCG
>JBPBQX010000163.1:0-17986 GCA_050955025.1 Janthinobacterium lividum | reverse complement strand
CGCGATCGGCCCGACCTGGAACATCTGGCGCATCAACATCCCGCCGCCCGACCTGAGCTACGGCATGGGCCTGGCCCCGCTGCGCGACGGCGGCCTGTGGCAGTGGATCACGCTGTGCGCGATCGGCGCCTTCGTGTCGTGGGACCTGCGCATGGTCGAGATCGCGCGCAAGCTCGGCATGGGCCTGCACACGCCGATCGCCTTCGCCGGCGCCATCCTCGCCTACGTCACGCTGGAGGTGATCCGCCCGGCGCTGCTCGGCGCCTGGGGGCACGCGTTCCCCTACGGCATCATCAGCCACCTCGACTGGGTCAGCAACGTCGGCTACCAGCACATCGAGTTCCACTACAACCCGGCGCACATGATCGCCATCACGTTCTTCTTCACCACGACCCTGATCCTGGCGATGCACGGCGGCGTGATCCTGTCCTCGCTCAATCCGGGCGGCGAGGAGACTGTCGCCCCGACGGGCTTCGAGGACAGCTTCTTCCGTGACCTGATCGTCTACTCCATCGGGCCGCTCGGCATCCACCGCCTGGGCTGGTTCTGCGCCATCAACGCCGGCGTCTGGAGCGCCATCTGCATCGTCATCAGCGGACCGCTGTGGACGCGCGGCTGGCCCGAGTGGTGGTCCTGGTGGCTCAACCTGCCGTTCTGGAACTAGCGCCATGTTCGATTACCGCACCGGCTTCGGCATCGAGTACCAGAACCTCTTCAACCGCGTGCAGGTACGCGGCCCGCTGGACGAGGGCGCGCCCCTGAAGTCGGGCGCGGAGAACCGCCGCGGCACGCCGCGCGCCTCCTACCTGCTCGGCCTGGTGGGCGCGGCGCAGGTCGGACCGTTCTACCTGGGCTTCGTGGGCATCGCCTCGATCATCTGCGGCTTCATCGCCTTCGAGATCATCGGGCTGAACATGCTGGCCTCGGTGAACTGGAACCCCGTCCAGTTCATCCGCCAGCTCCCCTGGCTCGGGCTCGAGCCGCCGGCACCGGCCTACGGCCTGCACATCCCGCCGCTCAACAAGGGGGGCTGGTGGCTGATGGCCGGCTTCTTCCTGACCGTGTCGATCCTCCTGTGGTGGGTGCGCGTCTACCAGCGCGCACGCGCCCTCGGCATGGGCACCCACGTCGCCTGGGCCTTCGCCTCGGCGATCTGGCTCTACCTGGTGTGCGGCTTTATCCGCCCGGTGCTGATGGGGTCCTGGGGCGAGGCGGTGCCGTTCGGCATCTTCCCGCACCTCGACTGGACCGCGTCGCTGTCGATCCGATACGGCAACCTGTTCTACAACCCGTTCCACATGCTCTCGATCGTGTTCCTCTACGGCTCGACGCTGCTGTTCGCGATGCACGGCGGCACCATCCTCGCCGTCAGCCGCTACTGGGGCGAGCGCGAGATCGAGCTGGCCACCGACCGCGGCACCGCGGCCGAGCGCGGCGGCATCTTCTGGCGCTGGACCATCGGCTTCAACGCCACCTTCGAGAGCATCCACCGCTGGGCGCTCTGGTTCGCCGTGCTGACCACGCTGACCGGCGGCATCGGCATCCTGCTCACCGGCACCGCCGTGGACAACTGGTACCTGTGGGGCGTCAAGCACGGCATCGCGCCGACCTACCCGCCGATGTATCCGCCGATCATCGATCCGGGCCAGTTGAGGGGGGTGACGCAGTGATCGGGATCCTGACTTTCCCCTTCCGCCTGGTTGCCGCCGTGCTGGGCGGGCTGAGGTCGCTGGTGGGGCGGCGCCCCGGCGCCTGCCTGCTGGCAGGGGCGGGCGTGGTCGCGGCCTTCGCCCTGGTCGGCCTCGGCCTCACCTTCGAGGGCCTGCCGGTCACGAGCATCCAGCTCGGCTTCCGCGGCACCGACATGATCTCGCAGTACAACCCGCGCACCCAACGCCGCGAGGTCGAGCTCAACAGGCTCGACGAGCCGCAGCCCGAGGTGGAGCCCTCCGGCGAGCCCTCGTCCAAGGCGTACGAGAACGTCAAGGTGCTCGGCGACGTCGACTCCAACGAGTTCCTGCGCCTGATGGCCGCCTACGCCACCTGGATCGCGCCCACCGAGGGCTGCGCCTACTGCCACTCCGCGGTGAACATGGCCGAAGACACGGTCTACACGAAGCTCGTGGCGCGCCGCATGACCGAGATGGTGCGCTACATCAACACCAACTGGGGCGAGCACGTCGGCAAGACTGGCGTGACCTGCAACACCTGCCACCGCGGCCACGGCGTCCCCGAGAACAAGTGGTTCATGGGCACCGCCGCTGGCGGGATCCACGGCGCGGCCGAGACCGACACCGGCATGGACCATCCCGCCGCCTCCGCAGGGGACTCGTCGCTGCCAGGCGACGCGTTCACGCCGTTCCTGCTCCAGGCCGCGCAGATCCGGGTGCAGGGCACCAGCGCGCTGCCCACGGGCAACCGGCAGTCCATTCCGCAGGCGGAGTGGACCTATTCGCTGATGGTTCACTTTGCCGATTCCCTCGGCGTGAGCTGCAACTTCTGTCACAACACGCGCGCTTTCTCGGTGTGGGACCAGGGCACGCCGAATCGCGTCACCGCCTGGCATGGGATCAGGATGGTGCGAGAGCTCAACAACCAGTTCATGGTGCCGCTGACCGGCACGTTCCCGCCCGGCCGTCTCGGCCCGGTCGGCGACGTCGCGAAGATCAACTGCGCGACCTGCCACCAGGGCGCCTACAAGCCGTTCTACGGCGCCAGCGAGCTGCAGTCCTATCCCGAGCTGAAAGGCCCGGACGCCAGGCGCCAGGCTGCGGCCCAGCCCGCGGACGCGCCATTCGTGCTCGGCAGCGACACGCGCCAGACGATCATGGACCAGATCGCCTCGCAGTCGCAGGCCACGGCTGCCGGGCAGCCGGTTGCGGAGGCACGGCCATGAAGCTGCGCCTCCTCGGCACCCTGGCCGGCCTGGGCACTCTCGGCCTGGTCATCCTCGGCGCCGCACCCGGCCACGCCGACCTCGTCGTGCCCGAGCAGACCGCGGGCAAGGCGCCGGACGGGCCGAAAGCCTCGCCCGAGCTGATCGCGCGCGGCGAGCACCTCACCACGATGGGCGACTGCGTCGGCTGCCACAGCGCCAACGGCGGCAAGCATTTCGCCGGCGGCCAGTACATGGGGATGCCGTTCGGCGACATCTCCACGCCCAACATCACGCCCGACACCGAAACCGGCATCGGCCGCTACACGGATGCCGATTTCCTCAAGCTGATGCACCACGGCGTGACGCCGGAAGGCATGCACATCTACCCCGCGATGCCCTACCCCTGGTACGCCACGGTCAAGGACGACGACGTCCTGGCCATCAAGGCCTACCTGTTCTCGCTCGACCCGGTGCATGCGCCGCGCCGGCCCAACAAGATCTGGTTCCCGTTCAACCTGCGTCCGGTCCTGGCACTCTGGGATGCGGCCTTCGTGCCCGGCCAGGTGTTCAAGCCGGACCCCAAGCTCACCGACGAGCAGAACCTGGGCGCCTACATCGTCAACGGCCTCGAGCATTGCGGCGAGTGCCACAACAACCGCAACTTCCTCGGCAACACCAAGGTCGCGCTCGAGGTCAAGGGCGGCCCGATCACCATGTGGTACGCCCCCAACCTGCGCTCGGACAAGGTGAGCGGCATCGGCGGCTACACCGACGACCAGGTCGTGCAGTGGCTGCACGACGGCCACTCCGAGGCGATGGGCACCGTGGCAGGCCCGATGGCCGAGGTGATCGACTACAGCACCAAGAAGCTCGAGGAGCGCGAGCTGCGCGCCATCGTCTCCTACCTGCGCACGTTGCCGCCGGCGCCCAGCTACGAGGCCCGTCAGGCGCCGCCCGACTCGCGCCCGATGGTGGCGGGTCGCACCGCCTACCTCAGCAACTGCGCCTCCTGCCACCAGGTCGACGGCAAGGGCCTTCCCGGCAAGATCCCGGCGCTCGACGGCAACGGCATGGTCCGCGCCTTCGGCCCGCAGAGCGTGATCCGGGTGATCCTCGGCGGCCTGGAAGCGCGCGGCCCCTTCGCGCCGATGCCCGGCGTGGGGGCCGGCATGACCAACCAGCAGGTCGCCGACGCCGCGAACTACGTCCGCCAGGCCTGGAGCAACGCGGCACCCGCCAACGCGACCCCGTTCCTCGCGGGCTTCCTGCGCTCCGACACCTCCACGCTGCTCAACGGCGCCCGCCCCGACGGCTGTCCGGTGCTGGTGCAGGAGGATCTCAGGCGGATCATCGACGACAAGAGCACCGGCGTCGCCGACCTGCTCCACAACATGACCCTGCCCACCATGCTGCAGACCACCAATGCGATCCTCGCCAAGGTGAAGGCGGATGCGCCCAACCTGGAGCAGGCGGACATCGTCAACGGCCTCACCATCGCCTACTGCCCGATCGCCAACGCCGACACCACGCTCGACGAGGACAGCCGGCACTGGGCGACGACCCACTTCGCGGAGCGCGTCTACGTCCAGCTTACCACGAAGGGAGCGTACTGAGCGATGTACCTCTGGCTCTTCATCGTGGTGTTCGTGCTCTGGGCGTGGCTGACCGGCGGCTCGTTCGTGGCCTGGAAGCGCAAGGGTCTGAACCGCTTCCTGGCACTCGGGTCGGTCGGCGTCTGGACCGGGGCGGCCGCGCTGGCCATCCTGTTCATCGGGCCCTACTGGCGTGTCGTTTACAGCGTGTTCGGCCAGCCCGGCTGAACCGCACCCCCGGGCCGCAGGAACATCGTTCCTGCGGCCCGGCCCTGGTCCCGCGCCGGGATCAGCGGTTCCGCCGCCACACCTCTTCCTGCAGCAGCGCCGCGAACGACACCCAGGCGGCAAGCGGCGTCACGCTCCAGGCCGCCGACCTGTCCACCGGCGCGGCCGTCGCCACTGCCGCGACGGAGCTGCCGACCATGCCGAGGGTGACCTCCAGCGCCTGGTCGAGGCGCTTGCGCCCGAACAGGACGTAGGAAAATCCCGCCACGCCCGCGACGTTGGTCGCCCACGCCCCGAGCGCGAGACTCCGCTGCCTTCCGGAAGGCGCGATCATCAGCCGGTACCCCGAATAGCCGAGCAGCGCGTCGAGCCCGGTCCACACTACGGCGAAGACCGCGCCCGGTGGCGTGAACGAGGGCTTGCGCAGGGACGCGTACCATATTGCGGTACGGGGATGCCCCGGCGTCGGGCTGTAGCGCTTGCCGCAGAGTTGCGAGACCACCACGCACGTGGCGGCAAGCGCCGCAGCCGGCATCTTTTGCATCGGTGAAACCCCTTGTCCGTGCGGGTTGAGAAAGCTTGGCCCGCCCCGGGACTGTAGAGGGTGCAACGAAACCGGTCGCGCCCTGCCACGATGCATCACGAAACCGTGGCAGTACGCCCGGCCCCGGTTTCCGGACTCCGCCACCGGCTCGCCCGCCCCCGAACGTCACGCCCGCCCGAATCGCACCTGCTGTCGCCCCACCCAGCCGAACGATCCGGGCCGAGACGCCTGCTGGCACGAGCCAGACCGGATCGTCCCCCCGAGCCGCGACGCCCCGTCACCCGGACCGGCCCTGCTCCAGCCGCACCCGCGCCCCGGTTGCAAGCACGTCCACCCGCTCGTTCATCACGTTGCCCGAATGCCCCCGCACCCAGCGCCACTCCACCTGGTGCCGGCCCGCCGCGTCCAGCAGCCGGCGCCACAGATCCATGTTCTTCACCGGATCGCCGCCGGACGTGCGCCATCCCTTGCGCACCCACCCGGTGCTCCACCGGGTGATCCCGTTGCGCACGTACTCGCTGTCCGTGTGCACCACCACCCGGCAGGGCCGCGTCAGCGCCTCCAGCGCCGCCGCCGCCGCCGTCAGCTCCATGCGGTTGTTGGTGGTCGCTGCTTCCGCCCCGGTCAGCTCCTTCTCCTGCCCGCCCGACACCAGCACCGCGCCCCAGCCGCCAGGCCCCGGGTTGGGCTTGCACCCCCCGTCCGTCCAGATCTCCACCGCGGCGCCCGCCGGCACCGCACCGGCCGCCGGCGTCGCCACCTCGGCCTGCTCCGCGGCCGCCGCCAGGATCGGGTCGCGCGGCCTGATCTTCGCCGGGGCAGGGCTCATGCGGTCATCCCGTAGCAGGAGGCGTCGGCCCCGAGGTGGAAGCGCAGCCGGCGCAGGTAGGGCAGGGGGTCCTTGCGCACCACCATCGCCCCGGCCGGCGTGTTCAGCCAGTCGTACAGCCGCGTGAGCAGGAACCGCAGCGCCGCCCCCTGGCACAGCACCGGCAGCGCCGCCCGCTCCGCGCCCGACAGCGGCCGCACCGACTCGTAGCCGCGCAGCAGCGCCTCGGACAGCGCGCCGTCGAGCCGTCCGTCGTCGTCGAGGCACCAGGCGTTGACGCACACCGCCAGGTCGTAGGCCAGCAGGTCCGTCGCCGCGAAGTAGAAGTCGATCAGCCCCGACACCGCGCCATCGAGAAAGAACACGTTGTCCGGGAACAGATCGGCATGGATGTGCCCCCGCTCCAGCCCGCCCGTCGCCGGCGCCCCGTTCGCCCCGACGCCGCCCGGCCACCCCGCCAGCACCCGCGCCAGCGCCGCGTCCAGCTCCGCCGCCAGACCCGGCTGCACCTCGTCCGCCCGCGCCCGGCACCGCTCCAGCAGCGGCCCCCACGACGCCGGCCCCAGCGCGTTCGCCCGCACGGCCCCATACCCCCGCCCGGCCCGGTGCAGCCCCGCCAGCGCCACGCCGAGCGGCCCGCAATGCGCGACGCCCACCTCGCGCGGCCAGATCCCCGGCAGGAACGTCGTGATCGCCGCATGCCGCCCGCACAGCATGCGCAGCGCCGCCCCGTCTCGCGCGCGCACGGGCAAGGGGCACGCGATGCCGTGCTCCGCCAGATGCTCCATCAGCCCCAGGAACCAGGGCAGCTCCGCCGGCTCCACCCGCTTCTCGTAGAGCGTGAGGATGAAGTCCCCCTCCGTGGTGCGGAGCGAGAAGTTCGAGTTCTCCACCCCCTCCGCGATGCCCCGGAACGCCACCAGCCCGCCGATCGCGTACCCGTCCAGGAACCGCGTCAGCTCCGCGTCCGAAACCTCGGTGTAGACCGCCACCCGCCGCCCGTGCCCCGCCCGCTCAGGCCAGCGGCGCGGGCAGGCGGAACGTCACGTGCTCCTCGACCACGCGCCGCTCCTCGATCTCCAGCGTCCAGCGCCCCGCCAGCGCCGCCAGCATCTCCTGCACCAGCGTCTCCGGCGCCGACGCCCCCGCCGTGATCCCCAGCGTCCGCACCCCGTCCAGGATCGCCCAGTCCATCTCGCGCACGCGCGGCACCAGCACCGCGCGCCCCGCCCCGGAGCGCTCGGCCACCTCGCGCAGCCGCTGCGAGTTCGACGAGTTCGGCGAGCCGATCACGATCACCAGGTCGCAGCCCGGCGCCACCGCCTTGACCGCCTGCTGCCGGTTCGTGGTCGCGTAGCAGATGTCCTCGCGCTTCGGCCCCTCGATCAGCGGGAAGCGCGTGCGCAGCACGTCGACGATCTCCGCCGTGTCGTCCACCGACAGCGTGGTCTGCGTGATGAACGCCAGCATCGACGGGTCGGCCGGCTGCACCACACGCGCCTCGCCCGCGTCCTGCACCAGCGTCACCGCGCCGGGAGGAAGCTGGCCCATCGTGCCCACGACCTCGGGATGCCCCGCATGCCCGATCATCAGGATGTGGCGCTGCTCCGCGCCGCCGCCCGCGAAATGCCGCTCCGCCTCGCGGTGCACCTTGCTCACCAGCGGGCAGGTCGCATCCAGGTACGCCAGGTTGCGACGCTGCGCCTCCGCCGGGACCGACTTCGGCACCCCGTGCGCGGAGAACACGACGTGCGCGTTGGCCGGGACCTCGTCCAGCTCCTCGACGAACACCGCGCCCTGCGTCTCGAGCTGCTCGACCACGGTGCGATTGTGCACGATCTCGTGGCGCACGTAGACCGGCGCGCCATACGTCTTGATCGCCTCCTCCACCACCCGGATGGCCCGGTCCACCCCGGCGCAGAACCCGCGCGGCCCCGCCAGCAGCACACGCAGCTTCGGCAGCGCCTCCGCCTCGGACCCGCCCGCCACGCCCGACACCAGCCCCGCCACCGCGTGCACGGCCCGCGCCGCCGCCTCGCCAGCGCCCGCCAGCGCGCCTGCGATCCCCGTGCCCACCGCCGTGCCTGCGCCCAGGCCCGCATTGTCGGAACCCTGCCCTGCAGGCATCATGCCGCCCGCGCCGCCAGCCGGTGCCGCGACCGCTGCCGCCGCCTCCGCGGCCGCCCCCGACCCGGAGCCGTGGATGTTCGAAGTGCCCATGCCGTCCATGCGTCCCGCCCTCCGCAGCCTGCGCCGCGCGATCCGGCGGCACGCCGCGTCCTCCATACCCCGGCTCGCGCCCGCTGTCCTCCCCCGCGCGCCGACGCGCGCCGCCGCCGCACTCGCGCTGGCCGCCCTGTCGCTCGCCGGCTGCGACGGCTCCGACGATCCCAACCGCTTCCCCCCGGCCTGCCCGGGCTCGGCGATCCTGGCCGACGCCGCCGACATCACCCGCACCGACGGCCGCGGCCAGGACATCACCGACACCGTCATGGACGGGCGCATCACCGGCATGCAGGGCACCTGCCGCGACTCCGCCGACCGCAAGGCGCTGGACGCCACCATCCGCGTCGGCATGGACATCGGCCGCGGCCCCGCCGCCACCGGCCGCGCCGAGAAGGTGCCCTACTTCGTCGCCGTGGAGCGCGACGGCCGCATCCTCGACAAGCAGGTCATGACCCTCGACGTCGCCTTCCCCGCCAACACCGACCGCGTCCACGTCGAGGGCGAGGCGATCCCGCTCCGCTTCCCGCTGTCCAAGGGCGTCACCGGCGCCGCCTACAGGATCCTGATCGGCTTCCAGCTCACGCCGGAGCAGCTCGCGGCGAACCGGGCGCGCGGCCCGCGTTGAGGCCTGCGCTGCGCCCGTCACGGGCCTGACGTCGAAGCGGAGAGGCGGCCATGACCGACACACGATACACGCGCGAACACCTCTGGGTCCGCCTGGAGGACGACGGCACCGTCACCATCGGCCTCACCGACCACGGCCAGGACACCCTCGGCGAGGCGAGCTTCGTCGAGCTGCCCGAGCTGCACCGCGAGCTGGTCGAGGGCGAGTCCTGCGGCTTCGTGGAAGGGCCGAGCGGCCCGATGGACCTGTTCGCGCCGCTGGAAGGCTCGGTGTCCGAGCTGAACGAGCTGGTGGTCGACGACCCCGGCCTCGTCAACCGCGACGCCGAAGGCGAGGCCTGGCTGTTCCGCATGGAGGTCGAGGACCAGGACGAGGAGTTCGAGGCCCTGCTCGACGACGCGGCCTACGAGAACCTGCTCGACAGCCTCTGAATGGCGGGAAGGCAAGGTTGAGGCTCCGCCTCAAACTCCGCCAAAGGCTGCGCCCTTGGAACGCACAACTTAAGAGAGGCCAGTCCAGGGCGGCTCGCCCTGGCGGGTCCAGGGCAGAGCCCTGGCCTTGCCGGGCTCAGGCCGCGCGCTTCGCCATCGCCTGCGGCAGCCCCGCGATCGCCTTGTCCACCAGCGCCGCGTCGGCCTCCGGCGTCAGGTCGCGCGCGATGACCTGCTGCGCCGCGCGTGTCGCCACGTCGATCGCCGCCGCCCGCACCTCGGCCACTGCCGCCTTCTCCGCCGCCGAGATGCGGTCCATCGCCATCCGCTCGCGCCGTGCGGCCGAAGCCTGCGCCTCCACCTGCGCCTGCTCGGTCACCCGTGCGGCCTCCGCGTGCGCCCCGGCCAGCAGCGCCGAAGCCTCCGCCGCCGCCGCATCGCGCTCCGCGGTCGCGGTGCGCAGCATCGCCTCCGCCTCGCGCCGCAGGCGACCGACCTCGTCCAGCTCCGCGCGGATCGCGTTCGCCCGCCCGTCCAGGATGCCGATCAGCACCTTCCAGAGCCGGGCGCCGAACAGCACCACGAACAGCACGAAGGCGATGGCCACCCAGGTACGGGGATTGCTGAACAGGAACTCGTGCATGGCGCCTCGCTCGTGGCCGGCCCGGTCGCCGGACCCTGCCGTATGTTCGTCAGCCGCCGGAGCTCGTCCGGCAATCGAAGCAGACCGGGCCGAGCCTCGCTCGAACCAGGCAGGGACCTGAAGCCCTGTCCTCCGGGACCAGGTCTCCGGGCACCAGGCCCTGCCTGAACCCGACGCCAGGGCCCGCTGTTCCGGCCCTCAGGCCGCGCGACGCGCCCGCTCGGCCAGCACACTGTCCGTCGCCGCCTGCACCGAGTTCTGGTCGGGCTCGCTGCCGGTGAGCCGCGCCACCACCAGCGACGCCGTCCCCGTGGCCACCTCGCGCAACGCGCCCATGGCCTGGGCACGCCCCTCAGCGATCCGCGTCTCCGCCTGCACGAGCTGCGCATCCAGCCGCGCGTTGCTCTCCGCCGCCGCCGCGGAAGCCCGCGCCTTGGCTTCCTGCGTGGCCGCGTCGACCTGGGCCTGCGCCTTCGCCTGCGCCGAGCGTCGCGCCTGCGTCAGCTCGGCCACCGCCGCGTCGGCCTGCGCCTTGGCGATGCGCGCGGTCTCGAGTTCGCCGGCGATCGACGACTGCCGCGCCTCGATCACCGCGCCCATCTTCGGCAGAACCCAGCGCGCGCACAGCATGTAGAACACGACGAAGATCACCGCGCCCCACACCACCTGGCTGAGCAGCAGCGGGTTGCCGAAGTCGAGCTGCGGCATCCCCTTTGGCTCGCCGGCGCCCTCCTGGGCGAGGGCGGCGTGACCGAACCCCACCAGCAAGGCCGCCGGCGACGCACAGGCCAGGAGCGCCCGTGCCGCACGGCGCGTCGGAAGTCGGACCACCCGCGTCACCGGCGCCTCGCTGCTCAGGTGAACAGGATCAGGAACGCGATCAGCAGCGCGAACAGCGCCACGGCCTCGGTCAGCGCGAAGCCCAGGATGCCCATCGGGAACACGACGTCGCGCGCCGACGGGTTGCGGGCCACCGAGGAGATCAGGGCGGCGAAGATGTTGCCGATGCCGATGCCGACGCCGGCAAGCGCGATCACGGCGAGGCCGGCCCCGAGGGACTTTGCGGCGATGGGATCCATGGGAAACAGTCCTTGTGCGAAGGGGAAGGGCAGGGGAGGGCCGCCGGCCACCGGGCCGGCACCGGCCGACTGCGCGGCGTCAGTGCAGGTGCACCGCGTCGTGCAGGTAGATGCAGGTGAGGATCGCGAACACGTAGGCCTGCAGCGCGGCCACGAAGAACTCGAACCCGATGAGCACGACGTTGATCACGACCGGCCCGACCGCGAGCGCATCGCCCAGGATGGACGCGCCGCCCAGCATGATCGTGAAGGTCGCGAACACCTCCAGCATGACGTGCCCGGCTACCATGTTGGCGAACAACCGGATCGATAGGCTGACCGGACGCGACAGGTAGGAGATCACCTCGATCGGGATGATCAGCGGCGCCAGCAGCTTCGGCGCCCCTTCCGGCATGAAGTAGGTCAGGAAGAAGTGCTTCCCGTTCTCGCGGATCGCCACGAAGGTGACGAACACGATCACCATCAGCGCCAGCGCGCCGGTCACCGCGATGTGGCTGGTATAGGTGAACGCGTAGGGGAACAGCCCCAGCACATTGCCCATCAGCACGAAGAAGAACAGCGCGAACGCGAACGGGAAGAAGCGCACGCCCTCGGCCCCAATCTGGTCGACCGCGAGCTTGAGGCAGAAATCGTAGCTCATCTCCGCCGCCGCCTGCAGCCGCCCCGGAACGACCTGCGCCGGCCGCGCGCCGTAGTACATGAACGCCAGAACCAAGGCGACGCCCACCAGCATGAACAGGTTGGACTGGGTGAAGTTCACCGAGCGCCCGAGGGCGCCCAGGCTGTTGTGCAGCTGGAACTGCCCGAGCGCATCGATCGTTGGTTGGCCAGCAGCCGCCACGGAACCATCCCTCTCGTTCCGGGCCAACACGGCCCGCTCGCCAGCATCCCGGCCCGCAGGCCGCCTAGTCCGTCTCGTCGTCCTCTGGCACCGCCACGGCGGGTCCCGATCCGCTCCGTCCGCCGAGCGGCCCGCCGGTCCCGAGCAGGCGCCACACGTTGGCAATCCCCGCCGCACCGCCGAGCAGCACCGACAGGATCAGGAACAGCGGCAGCGTGTGCAGCCAGCGGTCCAGCAGCCACCCGAGGCCCACCGCAACCACCAGCGCGGAGACCAGCTCCACACCCACCCGCACGCCCACGCCCAGCGCGGAAGTGCCCGCCGGGCCTCCCGGCCCGGCCGACACGGGCGCGTCGAGCCCCTGCTTCTGCCGGGCGACGCGCAGGCGGTCCTCGAAGGATGCCGGGTCGCCCATGTCCCTGTCCAATCCGCCCCGCGGGAAAGCCCGCCGGGAGGCGTCGGCTTGCTACCGGCGGGTCGGCGGGGTGTCAAGGTCGCGTGAGCCCGCATCACGCCCCCGGACAGGCGCGAAGGCCCCGCCTCCACAACCCGCCACGCCGCGGCCTCCGGACCCCGGGCCCGTTTTCCGGACCCGCCCTTCCGTCGGCCCGGAGTCTGAGCCCCCGCCGGCGGCTACTTCACCCCCGCCCCGGCCTTCGCGCAGATCTCGTCCTGCGACCCCGTCCCGCCCGACACGCCCACCGCGCCGACGAGCCTGCCGTCCTCCACCAGCGGGATGCCGCCGCGCGACCCGATCATCCCGTCCAGCGTCACGACATAGGGCAGCCCGCCCTGCATCGCCTCCTCGTATGCCCGCGTCTCGCGCCGGAACGTCGCCGCCGCGCGCGCCTTGTGCTCGGAGATCGCGATCGACGCGAGCTGCGCCCCGTCCATCCGCGCGAACGCCACCAGGTTCGCCCCCGAGTCCACCACCGCGACGTTCATCTTCCACCCGCGCGACGCGCACTCCGCCACCGCCGCGGCCACCACCGCCTGCGCCCGCTCCAGCCCGACCGGCGCCCCGTAGGGCACGTCGAACGGCATCTTCTCCGGCACCACGTCCTGCGGCCGCACCGCGGGCGGCGCCGGCTGCGCGAACCCCGCGCCCGGAACACACAGCACCAGCACGCAGCCGGCCGCGATCAGGCGTGACCTCATGGACGCATCCCCCTTGCCTTGTTGGCGCGCTCCCGACCCGATTCGGCCGCGGGCGCGCCCCGCAGCCTAGGTCGGCTTCCCCGGTGTCCGCCATGCGCGCGCCAGGCCTGCGCGGGCGACCACGCAGCGCGTCCGCCGATGCCGTGCGGCGTGACGCCGCCTTCGCGCCTGCGGTATAAGCCCGCGACGCAGCA
This sequence comes from Janthinobacterium lividum, assembly GCA_050955025.1. Lineage (GTDB taxonomy): Bacteria > Pseudomonadota > Alphaproteobacteria > Acetobacterales > Acetobacteraceae > CAXSEF01. The sequence goes on along the minus strand of JBPBQX010000163.1, from coordinate 4,718 downwards.
GGGACCGGGAACCATGACAACGCAGCCAGCAGCAGTGGCCCAGGCCCACGGGGCCGTCCCCGCGATCGACGCGCGCCCGTTCTGGTTCCTGCGCCACGGCGAGACCGACTGGAACGCCGGCGGCCTGTCGCAGGGCCGCACCGACGTGCCGCTCAACGACCGCGGCCTCGCCCAGGCCCGCGAGGCCGCCGCCGTGCTCGCCGCCCTGCCCGAAGGCCACGGCGCCCGCCGCGTCACCGCCGTCGTCGCCTCGCCGCTGGTCCGCGCCCGCGTCACCGCCGAGACCGCCGCCGCCGCCCTCGACCTGCCCACGGCCTTCGACCCCGACCTGCAGGAGGTCTGCTTCGGCGAGCAGGAAGGCGAGCCCATGGGCGACTGGTACGACAGCTGGATCGCCGGCGACTACACCCCCGACGGCGCCGAGCCCTTCGCCGCGCTGCGCGCCCGCGTCGTCCCCGCGATCAACCGCGCCCTGGCCCAGCCCGGCCCCGTCCTCGTCGTCGCCCACGGCGCCCTGTTCCGCGCGGTGCGCTCCGCCATGGGCCTCGCCGTCAACGTCCGCACCCCGAACGGCCTGCCCATGTGGTGCGAGCCCTCCGACGCCGGCTGGACCCTGACCGCGGTCTCCTGACCGCGATGCCCAGGTGACTGCGGCCCGTCCGACCGAGGACGCCGCGCGCTGTCCGGATCGTGGCGGCTGCGGCCACGATGCCTACCCTCGGAGCGCCGCGACCTGGGCGCCCTGCATGACCGGGCGCAGGTGTTCGAGCGAGGTCAGCAGGGCCTGCGCCCAGCCCTGGCAGCGGCTGCCGCGCTCGGCCGCGATGGAGGCGACGCGCTCGGCCGCGGAGATGGCGTAGGGATCGATCTGCAGCAGCTCCGCATAGGCATCCAGCGCCGGCTCGGCCTCGTCGAGCATCTCGTGGCACTGGCCGAGGTTGAACAGCGCGATCTCGCTGGAGGGCGGGCCGAGGCGATGGGCCTCGCGGTGGACAGGGATCGCCTCGGCGTACCGTTCGAGGGCGATCAGGGCCTCGCCGAGATGCAGCCAGGCGCGTGGGTCCAGCGGGGCGGCCGCGACCAGCTGGCGGGAGCGCCGCTCCGCCAAGGCAAGGTCGCCCAGCACCTGCGCCTCGCGCACCCGGCTTTCCAGCACCGGCCAGAGGATCTCGGCCGCGGCAAGCTGCTCGGCCTCGCTGGCCGGGGCGAGGCCCCGGGCGAGGGCCTCGGCGCGGTCCATGTCGTCGGTCATGCCACGCAGGTCGCCGTTCAGCATCGGCAGGAAGGCGCGGACGCGATGGAAGCGGCTCAGGACATGGTCGGCCTCGAAGCGGGGCAGGCGGGCGACCGCGCGTTCGACCAGACGATGGTGGACCTGCACGGCATCCGCCGCGCGCGCGGCGTCGGGACGGAACTTGGCGTGCGCGAGAACCAGGTGGTAGCTCGCGGTGACGGCAGCCACCGAGCCCGCGGGAAGCGAGGGCAGCAGCGCCCCGAACAGCCGGCCGAAGACGTTCTCGCCTCGGTCCAGCGCGACGCTCGCGGCGGCAAGGGTGCTGGTGACCCGGAGTGCCGCGACGGCGTCGGCATCGCCGGCCGGCGCGGGAAGCTGCGCGAGCCTGCCGATCAGCGCGTGGAAGCAGAGCCGGTGCAGCAGCCAGACGAGACGCTCGCGGGCGTCCAGTGTCATCGCATCGCATCGTGCGACGCTCTCGCACAGCGCCGCCCAGCGCTCGGTGCGCCGGCGGACCGGCACCTCGTCCGGTGCGGCGAGGGCGACGGTGACGTCGGCGGCCGCGGCGGCGAGCGCGACCTTGGCCCGGTGGCTGGTCGGGACGAGGCTGTTGAAGCGGGGCAAGGGCCTGCGCTCGGCATGGCTGCGCCAGGCAAGCTCGATGCCCCAGGGGATGATGCAGTCCCGCCCACCCGGCCGCGCCAGATCGATCCAGCCCTGGTTCAGCCAGGCCCGGAACGGCAGCGGAACGGGCAGCCTGTCCGGCTGCCCATCCATGCTACCACATGACAGGAACGAGTGCGGAAGGCTTCAGGGTCTCGAGACGCTTGATGCTCTTCGTCATGAAACGGCCTTTCTGGTGCCAGCGGGACAACCGCAGGCTGCTGCCTGCAGCCAGGGAAGGCTATGAAAGCTGATCTGGCGACGCCAGGCAAAAGCTGACGATACTGAAATTCTGCAATGGTTGAAGCAGCTTGGAGTTCATCGGAGCAGCAGGACGCCCCGCTGCTGATCCGGCACGCAGCGGTTGCCGCCACGCCGGGATTGGCCGGAACCCGGGATCGACGGCGCCGCCGCCCAGGCCGGGACCGCTGGCGGGGCAAACGACCTTCAACACCGGAACGGCGAACGCGCCGGAAGCAGATTGCGTGGCGGGGCGGCGTCGTGCTGGCGCCTGTGGAGGCACCCTCACCCCCGCCCTGCCTCCGTCTCCCGCTCCGTGATCTGCCTGCCGAACAGGCTTCCCACCAGGTCCGCAAGCAGCAGCGCGCTGCGCCCCCTGACGTCCAGGAACGGGTTCAGCTCGACCACGTCCACCGACGTCACCAGCCCCGAGTCGTGCAGCATCTCCATCACCAGGTGCGCTTCGCGGTACGTCGCCCCGCCCGGCACCGTCGTCCCCACCCCCGGCGCCAGCACCGGGTCGAGGAAATCGACGTCCAGGCTCACGTGCAGCATCGCCCCTGCCGCCGCGACCTTGTCCAGGATCCGCCGCAGCGGCACCGCGACCCCGAACTCGTCGATCACCCGCATGTCCACCACGTCGATGCCCCGCGCCCGCAGCGCCTGGCGCTCCGCCCGGTCCACCGAGCGTATCCCGAACAGGTGCAGGTCCTCCGGCGCCACCCGGCACGGCGGCCCGTCGCCCTCGCCGAACACCGCCTCCAGCCCCGCCTCCCCGCACAGCAGCGCCGTCGACATGCCGTGCATGTTGCCCGACGGCGTCGTGTCCGGCGTGTTGAAGTCCGCGTGCGCGTCCAGCCACAGCACCACCAGCGGCCGCCCCGCGTCGCGCGCGTGACGCGCCACCCCGGTCACGCTGCCCATGCTCAGGCTGTGGTCGCCCCCCAGGAACACCGGCACCGCCCCCTGGCGCATCGCCTCCCGCGCCCGCCCTGCCAGCAGCCGCGACCACGCCGCCACCTGCCCGAGGTTGCGCGCCTGCGCCTCCGGCAACGCCCCCGCCACCGCCACCGGGTCCGGCACCGCCAGGTCCCCCCAGTCCTCCACCGACAGCCCCAGCTCGCGCAGGCCCTCCACCAGCCCCGCCACGCGCAGCGCCACAGGCCCCATCACCGCGCCGCGCTGCCCCGCCCCGGCATCCACGGGGGCGCCGATCACCACGACCTTCATGCGGACGGAAGAAAGCAAGCAAGGCCAAAGGCTTCGCCTCTGGACTCCACCAAAGGCTCGCCTTTGGAAACCATCACTGAAGATCCCTTACCAAATGCCGGTCCAGGGGCGGCTCGCCCCTGGCGGGTCCAGGGCAGGGCCCTGGCCTTCCTTCACCCCAGCAGGTCCTCGACCACGATCGGCGTGTGCCGCACCCGCACCCCGGTCGCGTGGAACACGGCGTTGGCGATCGCCGCCGGCATTCCCACGATGCCGACCTCGCCCACCGCCTTGGCCCCGATCGCGTTCACCACGCGGTCCTCCTCGTCCACCATCTCGACCACGACCTCGCCGATGTCGGCGCTCGTGGAGATGTGGTAGCCGGCGAGGTCCTGGTTCGCGAACCGCGCCCGCTTGCGGTCCACCCGCGTCTCTTCCAGAAGCGCAAAACTCGCCCCCCACACCATGCCGCCGGCCAGGTTGGAGCGCGCCGTCCTCGGGTTGATGATCTTCCCGCACGCGAACGCGCCGACCATGCGCGCCACGCGGATCGTGCGCAGCAGCGGATCGACGTGCACCTCGGCGAACTGCGCCCCGAACGAGTAGGTCGCGTGCGTCTTCGTCACCGGCCCGTCGAACGCCATGCCGCCGAGCAGGCCGTACTGCATCTTCGCGGCCTCCATCGTGTCCGGCTTCCACTCCGCCGACGCCTCGATCGACCCCGCCGGCGACGCCTTCAGCACCTCGTCCAGCGTATGCGCCGCCCCGTCCGCGCCGACCACGTGCCCGCCCGCAAGCTGCAGCCCCGCCACGTCGCGCCCGGCAAAGGGCCCGCCCTCGCCAACCGCCACCGCGAGGATCTTCGCGCGCAGCGCCACCGCCGCCATGTGCACCGCCGAGCCTGCCGACCCGGTGGTGATCGACCCGCCCGACACCGGCCCGGACGGCAGCGTGCTGTCGCCCAGCTCCACGCGCACCCGCTCGTCGGCCACCCCCAGCACGTCCGCCGCCACCTGCCCGAGCACGGTGTACGCCCCCGTGCCCACGTCGTGCGCCGAGCACCGCACCCGCAGCGTCCCGTCCGCCGCCAGCACCACCTGCGCCGCCGACGGCGCCATCGCCGACGGGTACGTCGCGGTCGCGCAGCCATACCCCACGAGCACCCCGTCCGCGGTGGTCATCGACCCCACGCCCGGCGTGCGCTTCTCCCACCCGAACCGCGCGGCGCCCCGCCTATAGCACTCAACCAGCGAGCGGCTCGACCACGGCAGCTTCGTCACCGGATCGACCGCCGGCTCGTTCCGCAGCCGCAGCTCGATCGGGTCCATGCCCAGCGCCACCGCCAGCTCGTCCACCGCGCTCTCGAACGCGA
>JBPBQX010000162.1:0-21562 GCA_050955025.1 Janthinobacterium lividum | reverse complement strand
GAACAGGTGGACGATCAGCAGCACGGTGATCATGGCAGGCTTCCCGGGAACGAAGCGCGCGTTCTACCGGTCGGCGGCCGCGATGCAAAGCCCGCGCACGGACCGGCCCGCAGGAACGGGCTTGCGGACGTCCCCGATCAGGTCCGGCGCCCGCCTCAGGGCTCGCCCGCGTGGCGCGACGCCGGCGCGGCGCCGGGCCCGGTCCGGCCGGCCTGGCGCTCGCCGAGACCGCTGTCGCTGAGGCGGATGATCTCGTCGTTCGAGCTCTCCAGCATGGGCAGCGTACGCACCAGCGTCGGCCGGCCGCCGTTCAGCGCGAGCTGCCCCCACTGCATGCCGGTGGGATCGCGCAGGTCGGGGCGCCCGTACTTGCGCAGCAGCGCCTGGTGGAACAGCTGCTTGGACTGGTCGTTGCGCGGCTCCTGCGACACCACGGCCTCCGCGACGATGCTGCGGTGCGGGCGGACGGGCAGGTCCTCGACGTAGCGCAGCACCACGCCGGTCGGGCCGGCCAGCACGGAGGAGGCGAGGCAGGAGCGCGGGCCGCCAAGCCCCCTGCCCTGCTCGTCGGCGCAGGGGATGCGGGTGTCGCGCCACCCGGCCTCGCCCGGCAGCGTCAGGCGAAGGGCGTCGCGCGCCTCCGCCTGGTCCATGTAGAGACGCACGCCGAACACGTCGGCGCCCGACATGTCCTGGCCGGCGAGGTCGCCCCCGGACGCCGTCGGAAGGGGCGCCGCGACGACCCGCGGTACGCCTGCACCGCCCAGGACGGAGAAACACAGCAGGAGGGTCAGGCGACGTGCGCGCATGACGCGAGCATACCGCAAAGCGGCACCTCGCGACAGCGTGAGCCGCGCCGGCGCGCGGTCCCGGCCCGTTCAGCCGGGGCCCGGCGCCGGAGCCGGGGCTACTGCGCCAGCGGCGGGGCCAGGGGGCGGCTGGTGCTCTCCCCGGCGCGGGCGCGGCGCAGCGACAGGTCGTTGAGGTTCTCGATGTTGCCGTTCTGCGGGATCGCGGCGTGGCTGGCCGGAACGGCGTGCGTGGCGGCATGGTGGCGGGCGGCAGCCGCGTGGTGGCGCGTGCGGGCCAGCGACGGCGTGGCGCCGCCGGCAACGGCCGCGCAGCACGCTGCAGCCAGGACGAGGCGGCGGATCAGGATGGTCGGCATCGAGCAGCTCCCTTGAGGACGCCGGTGTAACCGCGCACACGGTAATCCGTTCCGACCGCGCATTCCCGCGCGACCTGGAAACACGCTTTGCCGAACGATCGTGTCTTCCATGCACGCACGGAACGAGTCGGCAGCCCGGGCCGCCCTATCCCCGGCCTGCGGGTGTGGGGCTACCGGCGAGGGCGGTCCCGCGGGCGCCAGGATCGGCTCCGGGTTTCGGCGGGCCGTGCTAGTGTCGCTCCAGCGGCGACCTGCAGGGAGAGTTCGGCACGATGTCATGGGAAGGATCGAGCGCCGAGGTGTGGGACGCCGATCGGCTGCGCGCCGCGACCGACGCCGCCGGTGTCGCCCTGTGGTCGTGGAACGTCGACACCGACGAGATCGCGATGGACCGGCGGGCCCATGCCTTGTGGCTGGTGCCGATGAGCGGGCACGTCACCTTCGAGGACCTCTCGGGCCGCATCCACCCCTACGACCTCGACCGGGTGAGGGCCGCCTTCGCCGAGACGCGCGAGGTCATGGGCGCCTACGAGATCGACTTCCGCATCCTGCATGGCGAGGACGTCCGCTGGGTCTCGGCGCGCGGCCAGGGCAACGACAAGGGCATCGTCGAGCGTGTCATGTTCGGCGTCTTCCTCGACGTCACCGAGCGCAAGAAGGCCGAGGAGGCCCGCGAGCTGCTGACGGGCGAGATGAGCCACCGGGTGAAGAACCTGTTCGCCATCGCCTCGGCGCTGACCACGATCGCCGCGCGCTCGGCGGCGACGACGACGGAGATGGCGCGCGACCTGACGCAGCGGCTGACCGCGCTGGGACGCGCCCACGACCTGGTGCGCCCCGTCCCCGGCCAGTCGGACGGCGCGGCGGCGCTGCTCGGCGACCTGCTCGCCGTGCTGCTCGCGCCCTACGGCCACGCGCACCCCGTCGGCGAGCACATCCGCGTCCTGGTGCCGGAGCTGCGCGTGGGCGAGGCGGCGGCGACGACGCTGGCCCTGATCGTGCACGAGCTGGCCACCAACTCGATCAAGTACGGCGCGCTCTCGGTGGCGAGCGGCACGCTCGACGTCGCGTGCACCACGCGCGGCGACGAGGTCGTCGTCGTCTGGACCGAGCGGGGCGGGCCGCCGCCCGAAAGACCGTCCGGGCCGGGCGGCTTCGGCAGCAGGCTGCTCGCCCAGAGCGTGTCCGGCCAGCTCGGCGGCTCCATCGCCTACGAGTGGCCCAGCGAGGGCGTGATCGTCACGCTGCGCATGAGCCGGGCGCGCATCGCGCAGTAGCGGCACGGGTCCGGTCCGGAGCCGCACTCGAGCGGGGCAGGAGCCGACGGAACCCGGCGGGCGTCGTGGGCTTCCGAAGCAGTCAAGCCAGGAAGGCCATCTTTTTCTGAAGAAAAAGAAGCAAAAAGACTTTCCCCGATTGGTTCCGTCGCTGCCCGCCCGCCATGGGTCTCATGGGCAAGGTTCTTCGGTTCTTTCCTTCGGGAGGGAACACGCTTCCACCCCCTGTGGCCGGGAATGTCGCGGCCGTCATGTCATGCGCGCCCCGCTCATTGCGGCGAGGACCGGAGGGAAAGCAGCTTGCGGGTCAGCTCGTCCAGGCTGACGGCGCCCTTGCTCAGGATCTGGTTCGCGCCGCGCAGGCGGCGCCGGTCCTCGGGCGTGAGGCTGAGCGACGTCAGCACGACGACCGGCACCGTGCCGCACCCGGGCCGCTCCCGCAGGCGCTCGAGGAACTCGAAGCCGTCCATGAGCGGCATGGCGAGGTCGAGCAGGATCACGCGCGGCAGCGCGCGCGCCACGTGTTCCAGCGCGTCGAGGCCGTTCTCCGCCTCGGCGACGCTCCAGCCCTGCTTCTCCAGCGTGGCGCGAAGGCGCAGGCGGGTATCGGCGTCGTCGTCCACGACGAGCACGTCCCCGTCCGCGCTGCGGAAGCGGTCCATGACGAGCCCCAGGCGGTTCCAGTCGACCGGCTTCATGATGTAGTCGGCCGCCCCGAGCGTGGACGCCAGCGCGCGCTGCTCCAGAAAGGTCACCATGACGACCGGGATGAGGGAAAGCGCGGGGTCGGCCTTGAGCGCGGCGAGCACGGACCAGCCGTCCATTCCCGGCATCGTGACGTCCAGAAGGATGACGTGCGGCCGCACCTCCCTGGCCATCGCCAGCCCTGCCGGGCCGTCCGCCGCCACGCGGGCCGAGTAGCCGCTCCGCTCGAGGAAACGGCTCGTCAGCTCGCGCTGGGTCGCGTCGTCGTCGATCACCAGGACCACCTCGCGGCCGCCGGTCCCCGCCTGCGGCTCGGCCGCGTCCGGAAGAGGGGCGGCCGGAAGGCTCGCGGGCACGCGCATGAAGAAGGTGCTGCCCTCGCCCGGCGCGCTGCGCACGCCCACCTCGCCGCCCAGCAGCTCGCCGAACGCCTTGGTGAGCGACAGGCCCAGCCCGGTGCCGCCGAACCTGCGCGTGGTCGAGGCGTCGGCCTGCTGGAAACGCTGGAACAGCTTCGCCATCTGTTCCTCCGACATGCCGAGGCCGGTGTCGGCGACCGTGAAGGTGATCCAGCCCGCTCCCTCCGGCCCGGCCTCGCGGGCGACGGACAGCGTGATGAGACCCTTCTCGGTGAACTTGGCCGCATTGCTCAGCAGGTTGAGCAGCACCTGCCGGATGCGCGTGATGTCGGAGTGCATGCTGCCGAGATCGTCCGGCAGGACCACCTCGAGGCGGTTCTCCTTGGTGCGGACCAGCGCCTCCGCGGTCGCGGCGATGTCGCGCACCATGTCGGACACGTCGAAGGTCTCCGCGAACGTCTCCATCCTGCCGCTCTCGACCTTGGACAGGTCGAGCACGTCGTTGATCAGGCCCAGCAGGTGGCGGGCGTTGGTCTCGACCTTGCGGATGTCGCGCACGACCTCGTCGGGCCCGGCCCCGTCCTCCACCTCCTCGACCAGCATCTCGGCGTAGCCGATGATCGCGGAAAGCGGCGTGCGCAGCTCGTGGCTCATGTTGGCCAGGAACAGGCTCTTGGCGCGGTTCGCCGCTTCCGCCTCCTCCAGGGCGAGAGCCTGGCTCTGCTCGGCGTCGCGAAGCGCGGAGATGTCGGTGTTGGTGCCGAACCAGCCGATGATGCTTTCCGTCCCGCCCGCATCGCCCGCTTCCGCCCGGATCGGCAGCGCGCGCGACAGGAACCACCGGTACGAGCCGTCGGCCGCGCGCAGCGGGAACGTGTCCTCCCAGGGCATCCCGGTCTCGAAGCTCGCCCGCAGGGTCCGCTCGACCCTGTCCACGTGGTCGGGATGGTGCACGACCGTCCAGCCGGACAGCTCCATCTGCCGCTGTGTCACGCCGGTGAACGCGTACCAGCGGTCGTTGTACCAGGTGACGTGGCCGTGCGGGTCGGTCATCCACGACAGCTGCGGCATGGCATTGGAGATGGTCCGGAAGCGCGCCTCGCTTGCGCGCAGGTCCCTGGCGATCTGGTGGCGCTCGAGCGCGCGTCCCATCGTCTGGCCGAGCACGGCCATCGCCTCCAGGAGCGTGTCGTCGCCCTCGATGAGATCGTGGTCGTAGAACTCGACGACGCCGGTGATCGTCGCCCCCGCGCGCACGGGGAAGGCGATGCCGCTGCGCAGGCCGTGCCGGACGGCGTCGGCCAGGCGCGCATCGCCCGCTTCGGCACCCACGTCGGCGACATAGACGGGCTCGCGCGCCGACCACGCCCGCCCGGCCATCCCGCCCGGACCGTCGCCGGGCACCTGCGTCGCGCCGCCGCCGGCAAGGCCGCCCTGCGCGCCCGGGCCTGCCGTCCGCCACTGCGCGGCGAGGCGCAGGGCGCCTCGCGCCGCCCCGCCCTGGTGCCAGAACATCCCGACATCCCACCCGAAGCCGTTGCCGATCGTCTGCAGGATGCCCGCCAGCATCTCGTCCTGGCCGACGGCCTCGGCCAGCACCTGGCTGACGGCATGCTGCACCGCCAGCCTGACCCTGGCATCGTGGCGGACGGCGTTCTCGGCGAACGTCACGACGCTTCCGCTCACCCGCCCCTTGTCCAGCACCGGAAAGGCCGAGTATTCGGCGAAGAACGAGGTCCCGTCGCGCCGCCACAGCAGCTCGTTCTCCAGGCGCACCGGCCTGCCGCTGTGCCCCGTGTGCAGGAGGGGGCAGTCCGCCTGGAGGAACACGCTTCCGTCCGGCCTGGTATGGTGGATCAACGCGTGCATGTTGCGGCCGAGCAGCTCGTCGGCGCTGCCGTAGCCCAGGATGCGCACCGCCGCCGCGTTCGCGAAAAGGCAGAGCCCGGCGGTGTCGACGCCGTAGACGCCATCGCCGAGCGCATCCAGAAAGGCCCGGGGCGCAAGCTCGGGGGCTGTCTCGTCCAACTCGGCTCTCCTGGGTTCCGCCCGGCCTCGGTGCCGCGAACCCGGCGCTAACGCACGGACGCCCCCGATCGCCGTCGCGGCGCCATGCGGAAAATGCGGCGGCGTCGCTTTGTTGACCACGCCGCCCGCGAACCCCGGGTGCCGCCCGCCCGGGGCGACCGCCGCCCCGCCGGCGACGGCCTCACTCCACCGTGACGGACTTGGCCAGGTTGCGCGGCTGGTCGACGTCGGTGCCGCGCAGCACGGCCACCTGGTAGGCGAGCATCTGCACGGCGATCGCGTGCAGGATCGGCGCCACGAACGGGTCCACCTCGGGCAGCACAACGGTGTGCTCCGCGATGTGGGCGAGCCGCTCGGCGCCGCGGGCGTCGGAGAACACCATCAGCCGCCCGCCGCGCGCCGCCGCCTCCTGCAGGTTCGACGCGGTCTTGTCGAACAGCGGGCCGGAGGGCGCGATGGCGATGATCGGCACGGTGCGGTCGATCAGCGCGATCGGGCCGTGCTTCATCTCGCCGGCCGCGTAGCCCTCGGCGTGGATGTAGGTGACCTCCTTGAGCTTGAGCGCGCCCTCCATCGCGATCGGGAAGCACGCGCCGCGCCCGAGGTAGAGCACGTCGCGCGCCTCGGCCACGGCGGCCGCCACCGGCCCGAACTGCGCGTCCGCAGCCAGCACCTCCGTAGCCCGCCCCGGCACCTCCAGCAGAGCCGCCGCTAGATGCGCCTCGCGCTCCGGCGAGAGAGTGCCCCGCGCCCGCCCGAACGCCAGCGCCAGTCCCGCGAGCACGGCGAGCTGCGCGGTGGTCGCCTTCGTGCTGGCGACGCTGATCTCCGGCCCCGCGACGGTCTCCAGCACGGCGTCGCTCTCGCGCGCGATGGTGCTCTCGGGCACGTTGAGGATCGACAGGATGTGCTGCCCGCCCGCGCGCAGCGAGCGCAGCGCCGCCAGCGTGTCCGCGGTCTCGCCCGACTGGCTCAGCAGCAGCGCCAGCCCGCCCGGCGCCAGCGGCGGCTCGCGGTAGCGCAGCTCGGAGGCGACGTCGGCGTCCACCGGGATGCGCGCCTCCTGCTCCAGCCAGTAGCGGCCCACCATGCCGGCGTAGAACCCCGAGCCGCACGCCGAGATCGTGATGCGCGGCACCGCGGCCAGGTCGAACGGCATGGGCGGCAGGGTGACGGCGCGCGTCGTCGGGTCGATCATGCGCGCCAGCGTCTGGCCGATCACGGAGGGGTGCTCGTGCAGCTCCTTCTCCATGTAGTGGCGGAAGCCGTCCTTGCCGATCGCCGCACCCGCGTGGGCGGTCAGGCGGATCTCGCGCACCACCTCGGCACCGTCCGCGCCGTACACGGTGGCGCCCTCGCGCGTGAGCACCGCGCAGTCGCCGTCCAGCAGGAACGCCACGCGGCTGGTCAGCGGCGCCAGCGCCAGGCTGTCCGAGCCCAGGTACATCTCGTCCGCGCCATACCCGACGGCGAGCGGCGCGCCATGCCGCGCGCCGACGATCAGGTCCGGGTGTCCCGCGAAGATCAGCGCCAGCGCGTACGCGCCGTGCAGCCGCGCGAAGGTGGCGCGCGCGGCCTCGACCGGCGACAGCCCCCGGCCGAGGTGGAAGTCGCACAGCTGCACCACGGTCTCGGTGTCGGTCTCCGACGAGAACGACTGCCCCGCCGCCTCCAGCTCGGCGCGCAGCTCGCGGTGGTTCTCGATGATGCCGTTGTGCACCACGCCGACGCGCTCGGTGGCGTGCGGATGGGCGTTGGTCTCGGTGGCAGCGCCGTGCGTCGCCCAGCGGGTGTGGCCGATGCCGGTGTTGCCGGGCAGGTCGTGCCCGGCCAGCGACTCCGCGAGGTGCACGAGCTTGCCCGGCGCGCGCCGGCGCTCGATGTGGCCGCCGACCAGCGTGGCGATCCCCGCGCTGTCGTAGCCCCGGTACTCCAGGCGGCGCAGCGCCTCCAGCAGGACGCCGGAGGCGGGACGCGCGCCGATCACGCCGACAATGCCGCACATCAGGGAGCGCCCTCCGGCGACGGTGGATCGGGAACGTCGGACACGTCGGGCCGAGGCGCAGGCGCCGCCACGCCGCGCCGGGCGCGGAAGGCGGCCCCGCCCCCGGGCACCGCGGCCTGGCGGGCGCGGCCGAACGCCAGGGCGTCGGCGGGCACGTCGGACACGATCACGCTGCCCGCCGCGACCAGGGCGCCGTCGCCGATGCGCAGCGGGGCCACCAGCACGGCGTCCGAGCCGATGAACGCGCCCGCGCCGATCGTGGTGCGGTGCTTGGCAAAGCCGTCGTAGTTGCAGGTGATGGCGCCCGCCCCGACGTTGGTGCGCGCGCCGACCGTGGCGTCGCCGAGATAGGCCAGGTGGTTCGCCTTCGCGCCCTCGCCCAACGCGGTGTTCTTCAGCTCCACGAAGTTGCCGACGTGGGACGCGGCCCCCAGCACGGTGCCGGGCCGCAGCCGGGCGTACGGCCCGACCACCGCGCGCTCGCCCACGACGCAGCCCTCCAGGTGGCTGAACGCGCGGATCTCCGCGCCCTCCTCGACGCGCACGCCGGGGCCGAACACCACGTGCGGCCCCACGGTGACGTCGGGCGCGAGCACGGTGTCGGCGCACAGGAACACGGTGTCGGGCGCGCTCAGCGTGGCGCCCCCCTCCATGGCGCGCAGGCGCAGCCCCGCCTGCACCACGGCCTCCGCGGCGGCCAGATCGGCGCGCGAGTTCACGCCGCGCAGCTCGGACTCCGGCGCCTCGACCGCGACCACGCCCGCGCCCTCGGCCGCCGCCAGCGCCACCACGTCGGTCAGGTACAGCTCGCCCTGCGCGTTGTCCGGTCGCACCGCGTGCAGCCAGCGCGCCATGTCGGCGGCCGACGCGCACAGCACGCCGGCATTGCACAGCCCGATGGCACGCTCCTCCTCGGTGGCGTCGGCGTACTCGACGATGCGCTCCACGCCGCCGCCCGCCTCGACCACGCGCCCGTAGCGCCCGGGGTCCGCGGGCCGCATCGCCAGCAGGGCGAGGCCGGTGCCCGGCTCGCGCCGCCGCGACAGCAGCCGGCGCAGCGTGGCCTCCGAGATCAGCGGGTTGTCGCCGTACAGCACCGCCACGTCGCCGTCGCCGAACAGCGCCTCGGCCTGCAGCGCCGCGTGCGCGGTGCCGCGGCGCTCGTGCTGCACGACGCTGGGATGGGGCGCGGCCTCGCGGGCGACGGCGTCCATGTCGGGCCCGACGACCACGGCGATGCGGTCGAACACCGGCTCGGCGCTGCCGAGGAGGTGGCGCAGCATCGAGCGCCCGGCCAGGCGATGCAGGACCTTGGGCTGGCGGGAGCGCATGCGCGTGCCCTGCCCGGCAGCCAGGATGACGGCTGTGTGTGACATGCCACCCCAGGTAGCGGCGGCGCGCGATCCGTGTCAAACGCGCGCGAGACGCCGCCGATGACGAATGATGTCGGACGGTGTCGGAGGAGCCGCCATGCGCCGAGACGGTGCCGATCGTGCCTTCGCCGCCGACGGTGCGCGTGCCGCATCCGCCCCCGCGCGCACGCTGGTGTTCGACCTGGACGGCACGCTCGTGGACTCCGTGCCCGACCTCGCGGACGCGGCGCGCCGGATGCTCGCCCGCCGCGGCCTGCCCGCGGTGAGCGACGCCGAGGTGACGGCGATGGTCGGCGACGGCGCCGCGGTGCTGGTGCGCCGCCTCTTCGCGCACCATGGCGCCGTGCCGGACGACACCGCGCAGGGCGAGTTCCTGGCCGACTACACCGCCCACGCCGCGGACCGCACCCTGCCCTACCCCGGCGTAGCGGACGGGCTCGCGCGGCTGCGCGACGCGGGCTGGCGGCTCGCGGTGTGCACCAACAAGCCGGTGGAGCCGGCGCGCCACCTGCTGTCGGGGCTGGGGCTGCTCGGCCACTTCGTCGCGATCACCGGCGGCGACAGCTTCGCCGTGCGCAAGCCCGACCCCGACCACGTGCGCCAGACGCTGGCGCTCGCCGGCGGCATCGCGGCCCGCGCGGTCATGGTCGGCGACAGCGCGCACGACGTCGCGGCCGGGCGCGGCGCGGGGCTGCGCACGATCCACGCGGCCTGGGGCTACGGCGCGGCGGACGACGCGGACGCCGTGGCCGCGCGGTTCGACGAGGTCGCGGGGCCGGCGGAGCGGCTGGTCGGCTGAAGCAAGGCCAGGGCTCTGCCCTGGACCCGCCGGGGGCAGGCGCCCCCGGACCCGCATCCTGAAGGGAGTCCCTCTTCGCGAATGGTTTCCAAAGGGCGAGCCCTTTGGCGGGTCCGGGCAGAGCCCGGCCTTCCTTACTTCGCGACGAGGTACGCCGTGGCCGCCCCGAAGAAGCGCGTCTCGAAGCTGATGCGCACCGGCACCGCCGGCGTCCCCGGGCTGATCGACGCGAACCAGGCCGTGCCGTGCAGCGGCCTGGCCGCCGCGGCGCGGTCCGCGTCCTTCGGGAAGCCCGCGATCTGTCGGCCCTCCAGGTCGCAGCGCAGGGCGCGGCCGCTGAACGACGAGCGCCCCGTGGGCTCCAGCGTCTCCTCGCCGACGGTGCGCGAGGACAGCTCGCTGAGCCGGCTGCCGTCGAAGGTGCGCCGCGTGCCGTCGCAGCGCCCGGTGCGGGCGACGGCGGAGATCAGCTCGGCCATGGCGCTGAGGTTGTCGATCGTGCCGGCCTGCAGCGCGGCGGGGACCGGCTCGCGCTCCTCGTCGGCCTTCGGGCTGAGCTGGACGATGTGCGGCTCGCCCTCGGCGTAGTCGATCTGGATCACGTGCGGGCGGCCGCGGATGCTGCCGGCCGAGGTGTAGCGCCCGGGATGGGCGCGGGAGTCCTCGAGCCGTCCGGTGGCCGTGCTGTCGACGTGGGCGTGCAGCAGGAATCCGAACACGCCGGCGGTGTCGAACGCGAGCTTCACCTCGTAGGCGGCCGGGCCGATGGCGTAGCTGGCGTGCAGGCGCAGCACCGGCAGCGCCGCCGCGTAGGCGACGTAGGCCACGGCGACGGCGGGCACGGCGGCGGAAGCGGGCTCGGCGGCGACGGCGGCGGGGGCGAGCAGCAGCAGGGCGGCGGGCAGGGTGCGGCGGGCAAGGGAACGGATCGCGCCGCCGCCGCCGGGACCGGCGCGCGTCAAACGGCCGCCTCAGCGAGGAGGGCGTCGAGGTCGAGCCGGCGCGTGACCATGGCGAGGCCGCCGTCCGGCGCACGGGGCCACTCCGCTTCCGGCCGGTCGCGGTAGAGCTCGACGCCGTTGCCGTCCGGGTCGCGCAGGTAGAGCGCCTCGCTGACGCCGTGGTCGGACGCGCCGTCGAGCGGGATCGCGGCACCGCGCAGGCGGCGCAGCGCGTCGGCCAGGGCGGCGCGGCCGGGGTAGAGGACCGCCAGGTGGTAGAGCCCGGTGGTGCCGGGCGCGGGCGCGTGGCCGCCGAGGCTTTCCCAGGTGTTGAGGCCGATGTGGTGGTGGTAGCCGCCGGCGGACACGAAGGCGGCCTGGTCGCCCAGGCGCTGGGTCAGCGCGAAGCCGAGCACGCCGCAGTAGAAGCCCAGCGCGCGGTCGAGGTCGGCGACCCTGAGGTGGACGTGGCCGATCCTGACTTCGGGGTCGATTGCGGCGCTGCTCGGCACGGGGCTCTCCGGGTATCGGGCGTGGGGGTCTGGGGCAATGCGCACGATCCGGGCGGGGTTGTCGAGGCGGCGCCGCGCCGCCTGCCGAGGGTTGCGCGGCGGCCGGGATGCCACTAGAAGCCGGCGGGTCGGATGGGCGCGTAGCTCAGCGGGAGAGCATCGCCTTCACACGGCGGGGGTCACAGGTTCAATCCCTGTCGCGCCCACCATCCGCACCTCCTCGAACGGCGGCCGCGCCCGTATTTCGGCGACGCTGGCCCTTCGCGATGCAACGCCGGGCGGGTCGCGGTCGTTGTCGCGGCGAGTTCATCGTTCGAAGGACGTCTCCCGATGACCCTGACCCGTGCCGTGGCCGCGATGCTGCTCCTGGGGACGCAGGGCGCGCTGGCGCAGGACACGCAGCCGCCCGCGCAGATCGCCAACCACGCGAACGGCTTGGCCTACCAGCCGACGCTGGGCGGCGTCGCGACGCGCGAGCAGAGCGCCGGGGTACGCCCCTCCGGCAGGCAGCTGTCCAAGGAGGACAGGGAGCTGGAGCAGCTCAACCGACAGCTCCTGGGCCCGAAGGCCAAGCCGCTGATGCCGACGACCGGCCAGTAGACAGCGCGGCCAGGCCGACCCGCGCGTCTACTTCCTCAGCAAGGTTTCCAAAGGCGAGCCTTTGGCGGAGCTCGAGGCAGAGCCTCGACCTTGCTTCCCCCGCTGCCGCCCCGCCTCAGAACCCGAACATGTGGTCGAGCGAGAAGCCACCGCGGTCGTCCATGAGCCCATGGTAGCCGAACAGCCGGCACGTCGGGTCGCGGATGATCACGTAGCCGTCCGCGCCCGCCTGGCGCAGCAGCGCCTCGCCGAACACCGCGTCGGGGAACACCAGCCGCGACCCCGAGCACGCGATCGAGAGCGCCTCCTCCGCGATGACCGCCCCGGTGCTGTCGTGCAGCAGCAGCGCGGTGCTGGAGCGCGGGTGCCAGGGTGCGGAGGCGGCGTAGCTCAGGTGCGTGAAGGCGCGGCGCCCCCCCTGCCCGAGCCGGAGGAACAGCCGGGTGGACAGGCCGGGCGGCGGGCCGGAGTAGGACTGCGGTTCGTCGCGGTAGGTCATCGCGGTGTTGAAGATGTGCGAGCCGAAGCTGCTCTCCGCCGCGTGGCCGCTGTCGCGGTGCTCGTAGCGCACCAGCGCGTGCATCCAGCCGTCCGCCTCGCCGCCGTCGCGGAAGTCGTAGGCTAGGTCGGCGTGCCCGCCCTCCGCGTCGAGCCGGGCGCGCGCGTCGGCATCCAGCCCCTCGCACAGCCCGGTGATGTCGAGCCCGATGTCGAACAGGCGCGGCAGGTTGCCGAGGAACCGCTCGGCGAGCAGCACGCCCTCCGCGTCGAACAGGTCGAGGCGCAGCGGCAGGCTGCCCTGGCGCTCGGCCATCGGCGTGGGCTGCACGATCGAGCGGAACGTCGCCGCCGGCAGCACCGGGAACGGCAGGATGTAGCCGCGCCCCAGCAGCGGCGAGAGCCCGGGAATGCCCGGGTCCGGCCGCAGGTCGGCGCGCTCGACGTTCATGTGCGCGATGCGCGTGCGCCCGGCGCGCGTGATCTCGTAGCGCGGGCGGACGAAGTGCCGCCCCGAGCGCACCTCGATCTGCGCCGGCCAGCGCAGCCCCGGCATCAGCGCGCCCACGTCGACGGCCACGCTCGCGAACGGCGCGACCTCGCGCTCCAGGACCACGGGCGCCTCCGCCCCCATGCGGTCGAGCGACACCGTGCCCGCCGGGATCGGCGCCGCGTGGCTGTTCTGCACCCACAGCAGCACGCGCTCGTCCTCGCGCGGCGCCGGCAGCCCGGCATAGCGGTCGCTCGGCCAGGCGTTGGCGTCGTGCGTGCACGACAGGCTCGCCTCGTTGCCCGACCCGTACGTGTCGACCGCGTACTTCACCACGTCGTGGCCGGCAACGCCGATCGCGTGGATAAACAGCTGCCCCGCGAACTCCGGCAGTCCGAAGCGCGCGCGCACCTCGGCGCTGTCGATGGAGATGCCGCCCGCGTGGTCCGGGACCGCCTGCTCCCACGTCGCGAGCACCGCGCCGTCCCCGTCGAACAGCCGCAGCCACAGCCGCACCGACGCCGCGCCGTACCCCGCCCAGTAGTTCGCCGTGACCAGGCGCGTCGACAGCCCGTCGCGGTCGCGGAAGAAGGCGTAGTTCGTCGCGAAGTTCAGGCGGTCGAGGTAGCCCCGCGCCGTCAGCATCGCGGCGGGGATGCGCGCCTCGTCCAGCGTCGCCACCGCCATGCCCGGCGGCAGCAGGCCCCGGATGCGCTCCACCGTGCGCGCCGCGTTGAACGTCGCCACGAGCAGCGTCGCGGCCCCCGAGCGCGGCAGGTCGACCAGCGCCGAGGCGGGCACGCCGGCGGTGCGCGCACCCAGGCGCGCAACGTCGTGGACATAGGACTCGGCAGCCCGCGGCATCTGTGGGTGCAGCGCGAACAGGGCGTCGGCCGTGCCGTCGGGGTCGTACACCGCCAGCGGGCCGGCGTCGCGCAGGCGTGCGGCCAGGGCGGCGATCGCCTCGGCGGCGAGGGGGTGGGCGAACGCCTTGTAGAGCACGTTGCCGCCCTGGCGGGCGTCGAAGGTCTGGATGTCGAGCATGGCGGGACCTCGGAAGGCGGGGACAGGAAGCAAGCCTGGGCTCTGCCCAGACCCGCCAGGGGCGAGCCGCCCCTGGACCGACACTTACTTAAGGGACGCGTTCCAAGGGCGCAGCCTTTGGCGGAGTTTGAGGCGGAGCCTCAACCTTGCCTTCTTCACAGGCCCAGTCGGCGCCGCATCTCCTCCGCCGCCGCCGCCGTGTCGTCAAGCGGCGCCGCCGCCCACTGCTCCAGCCGCCCGGCGAACGGCCGCACCCTGCCCTCCTCCGCCAGAGTGCGCAGGAACAGCCCGATGCGCCGCGACCGCCCGGGCAGCTCGGCCAGCAGCACCGGCGCCGCCGTCGCCACCGCCTCGGACACCATCGACACGCTGTCGATCGTCGCCACGATCACGTCCGCGCACGCGAGCATCCCGAAATACGGGTTCTCCCCGACCATGTCCCACACCAGTGCCCCCAGCGGCCGCAGCGCCGCCTCCAGCGCGCCACGCACGACAGGATCGGTGCGGCGCGACGCGGTCAGCGCCAGGCCGACGCGGTCCTGCCGCATCATGTCGGCCAGCCCCGCCGCGAGCGACTCGCCCTCCGCGGGCCCGAGCCGGAAGCGGCCGTTGCTGCCCCCCACCAGCACCGCGACCAGCGGCCGCGGCAGGTGCGCGAACCGCGGCGCCCAGGCGGCACGCGCGTCGGCGAGGCGCTGCGGCGTCGCGCGGTGCAGCGCGGTGCGTGTCACGATGACGTTGGGCCCGGAAAGCTCGTCGTGCCGGTTCGCGACCACGAGGTCGAAGCGGCGGAGGTCCATGCGCGGCGCCTGGACCTGGACGACGCGCGCGCCGCGCCGTCGCAGGGCGGCGCCCACCGCCGCGCCCATGCCGCCGACCGAGATCGCCAGCGGCGGCACGTCGCCCGCGTCGAGGCCGGTCACGCGCAGCGGCCGCGGCCAGAACCGGGCCGGCACGCGCGACCAGGGCTGCGCGGCCATCAGGTCGCGCAGCCCCGGCGCCCAGCCGGCGGCCTCGGCCAGGCCGAGCGCCTGGGCCTGCAGGCCGGCATACGGCTCGCTCAGGATCCGGCAGGCCTGCGCGATGCCCGCGAAACGGGGGACGCCGGTGTCCAACGTCGCGCCGCCCCGTGTCAGCCGGTAGTGACGTTCGCCTTGATCTTGTTGAAGATGCCCTGGCTCAGCGCCTTCTTGGTGACCATGTCGGAGGGCACCGTGTAGGGCCGGTTGGCGATGATCTTCGCGGCGCGCTTCGGGCCGATCTGCGGGATCGCGTCGAGCTGCGCCTCCGTGGCCGTGTTGACGTTGACCGGGGCCATGGCGGCGGCCGGCGAGCGCGCAGGCGCGGCGGCCGGGTGGCCCATCGCGGACGAGGTCGCCGGCGCCATGGCGCGGCCAGGGGCACCGGGACTTGCCATCGTCTGGGCGAAGGCAGGGCCTGCGAGCAGTGCGCCGAGGGCGACGAGGCCGAGAGCGAAGCGGTTCATGGGTGCGGTCCCTGGACTGTTGCGCAGGCAGACTGTGTCGATGCAGGTCGGCGTGCAAGGCGCATGGTCGTGCCGACGCGCCCCGGCATCGCGGCGAAGCGCACCGGCGGGCCTCAACATGAGCACGAACCGGATGGTTGCGCTAACACGAGAAATCTTGACTCCTCAACGCCTCGTCAGTATAGGTAGTGGGCGCGACATGATGCGACGACGTGTGCAGCCCGGGTTTCGGCAGCCGCTCAGCATCAGGAAACTCCGCGCCGGTCAGCGGCCCTGACGGCTGCTACGAGCGCAGATCTGCGCGACACGGAAGACTGTAAAAGTGAACACGTTCGAAGAACTCGGCCTGGCCGCGCCCCTGCTCAAGGCGCTGTCCGCCGAAGGCTACACCGTGCCCACGCCCATCCAGCAGCAGGCGATCCCGCTGGTCATGGCCGGCCGCGACGTCCAGGGCATCGCCCAGACCGGCACCGGCAAGACCGCCGCCTTCGCCCTGCCGATCATCCACCGCCTGCTGGCCAACCCGAAGCCGGCGCAGCGTCGCGGCTGCCGCGTGCTCGTGCTCTCGCCGACCCGCGAGCTGGCCGGGCAGATCGCCGAGAGCTTCCGCTCCTATGGCAGCCAGACCAACCTGCGCGTCGCCCTGATGTTCGGCGGCGTGCCCAAGCCGCGCCAGGCCAAGGCGATGTCGTCGGGCGTCGACGTGCTCGTCGCCACCCCGGGCCGCCTGCTCGACCACATGAACGACCGCGCGGTCGACCTCGGCGCCACCGAGGTGCTGGTGCTCGACGAGGCCGACCACATGCTCGACCTCGGCTTCATCGTGCCGATCCGCAAGATCGCGGCCACGCTCCCGGTCGTCCGCCAGAGCCTGTTCTTCTCGGCGACCATGCCGAAGGAGATCTCGGGCCTCGCCAGCGCCCTGCTGCGCGACCCCGCGCACGTCGCGGTGACGCCGGTGGCCGCCACCGCCGACCGCGTCGACCAGTCCGTCGTGTTCGTGGAGGCCTCGCGCAAGCGCATCCTGCTCGCCAGCGTGCTCAAGCGCGTCGGCATGGAGCGTACCCTGGTGTTCACGCGCACCAAGCACGGCGCGGACCGTGTCGTGCAGCACCTCGAGGCCGCCGGCATCAACGCCCGCGCCATCCACGGCAACAAGAGCCAGGGCCAGCGCGAGCGGGCCCTCGCCTCGTTCAAGGACGGCAGCGCACCTGTCCTCGTCGCGACCGACATCGCCGCGCGCGGCATCGACGTGGACGGCGTGAGCCACGTCATCAACTTCGACCTGCCGAACGTGCCGGAGAGCTACGTCCACCGCATCGGCCGCACCGCGCGCGCCGGCAAGGCGGGCAAGGCGATCAGCTTCTGCGACAGCTCCGAGCGCGCGCACCTGCGCGGGATCGAGAAGCTGATCCGCACGCGGGTCCCCGTGGTCGAGCAGGACGCGCTGGCGGCCTGAAGAAAGGCCGGGCTCTGCCCGGACCCGCCAGGGGCGAGCCGCCCCTGGACCGGCTCTACTTAAGGGATGCGTTCCAAGGGCGCAGCCTTTGGCGGAGTTTGAGGCGGAGCCTCAACCTTGCCTTCCGCCTTCACGGGCCCGGAGCGATCCGGGCCCGTTCCCGTTTCAGCGCAGGTTGACCTTCTCGTTCTCGCCGGGGTGCGGCGCCTCGCCGGTCAGCTTGGCCTTCACGTAGCCGTAGGCGTGGACCATCGCCGAGCTGGGCGTGTCCCAGTACTCGGCCTGCGACACCGTGACCTTGAGCAGGGCGACGTCGGGGTCCTCCTTGCCCTTGGGGAACCAGGTGGCCAGCAGCTCGGTCCAGTGCGCGTCGATGGCGGCGCGGTCCTGCACGAGGGCGGCGGTGCCGGACAGCGAGACGTAGTTCTGGGCCGACGGGTCGGAGAAGCTGACGCCGACGCGGTGGTGCGCCTCGACCTCGTCGACCTTGTGCGAGCTGGCCTTGGTGAAGAACCACAGCGTGCCGTCGAACTCCGACTGGCTGATCGCCATGGGCCGCGAGCGCAGCTGGTCGCCGTCCTCGCTGGTCAGCATGGCGAACTTGGTGTCCTTGATCAGGTCCCAGATCTTGGCCATCTGCGTGTCGCTCATCGAAAGGCTCCTCGGGTCGGTTGTCGTGGGAGCTACAGGCACGGCGCGGCCAAAGGTTCCGAAACCTGCACGAAAGCGGCCGCGAGCAAGGTCGAGGCTCCGTCTCGAATTCCGCCAAGGGCTCGCCTCTGGAATCCCTTCCTCAAGTCAAGGGATCAAAGGGTCCTCGGACCCTTTGCGGGTTTGGGCAGAGCCCATGCTTGCTTCCTGCCTTTCCGGCCGCAGCCGCGCGCCCAGCTGGGCGAGCAGCGCCGCCGCGGTGTCGTTCCACACCGCGTAGGGATCGTGCCCCGGCCCGGCCTCGGGCGTTGCGCGGTGCAGCAGCGCCAGGATGGCGTCGGCGATGCTGGCCGGGTCCGGGTCGCAGAGCAGGGCGAGGTCCTCGTGCTGGAGCTGCTCGACGATGCCGCCGACCCGGGTGGCGACGACCCAGCGGCGCGCGGCGATGGCGGCGGCGGCGACCCCACTCTGGCTGGCCTCGCGGTGCGACAGCACGAGGGCGTCCGACCAGGCGAGCAGCGCGCCGATGCCGTCCTCGGGAACCCAGCGGTTCTCCACGCTGACGCCGGGCAGGCCGCGGAGCCGGGCGAGGTCCGCGCTCTCCGGCCCCTGGCCGACGACGCGAACCTCCAGGTCGTCGCGCGGCCCGAGGCGGGCGAGGCTGGCGGCCAGCAGGTCGAGCCCCTTGTAGGGCAGCAGCCGGCCGAAGGAGAGCAGCCGCAGCGGCCCGCCGTGGCGGCGCGGCGGCGGCGCGGGCGGCCCGAACACGAACGGCGGCAGGGTGGCGCGGATCGGCGCGCGGCGCCCGGCGCCCTGCTCGCGCAGCCGGTCCGCGACGTGGCCCGACAGCGCCACGAGGTCGTCGGCATGGGCGAGCAGGCGGCGCTGCAGCGTCATCTGCAGCGGGTAGCCGTCGCCGGGATGGGAGTCGGCGTCATGCACCACCACCGCGTACGGCACGCCGACACGGCGCAGCGCCACGCCCATCAGCAGGTCGAGCGGGCCCGGCATGGCGCACAGCGCGAGGTCCGGCGCCATGGCGCGCAGCTCGGACACCAGGCGCGGCAGGGTCGCGGGGGTGGCGGCGAGGCGGCCCACGAAGCCACGCACGCTGCCGTAGGTGCGAATGCGCAGGTCGCAGCGCGGCGGCGCGGGCCCGGCGAGGATCTCCGCCCCCTCCGCGAGGGACAGCAGCGCGGTGACGCCCTCGAGGCGGGAGAAGCCGGCGGCCAGCTCGGTGGCGACCCGCGGGCCGGCGCCGTGGCGGCCCCACTGCCACACCAGAACCCTCACCCGGCGCGGACCCGGCTCATGCGAGCGACATCAGCGCGTCGCGCAGCGGCCCTGCGCCGAGACGCTCCTGCGCGGCGCGGCGTGCGGCCTCGCCCAGCGCGGCGCGGCGCCCCGGATCCCCGGCCAGGTCGTGCAGCGCGCGCGCGGCGGCGCCCACGTCGGCATCCGCCCACACGGCGCCCTCGGCCTCGAACACGCCGCGCGGGTCGCGGGCCGGGACGAGCCGGAACGGCACCGGCACGCCGCAGCCGGCATCGAGGAACTCCGCCGTCGCCGACCAGTCCGTGGCCACCACGCAGCGCCCGAGCAGCATCGCCTCGGCGGGCACCAGGCCGAACCCCTCGCTGCGGTGGAGCGAGAGCACGATGTCGGCGCAGGCGGTGAGCGCGTGGCTGTCGGCCATGGGCAGCACGCGCGTCTCGAACCGGATGTTGGCCGCACCCTCCGCCGCGGCGTGCAGCAGGGCCATGTCGCCGGCGTGGCGGTCGGGGCTGCCGGTCTTGACCACGAGCACGCGGTCCGCGCGGTCGCCGAACGCCGCGCGGTGGGCGGCGATGGCGGCCAGCGGGTTCTTGCGCGCGAAGGAGGAGGCGAGGCTGAACGACACCAGCGTCACCACCGCCGCCCCGGGCAGGCCGAAGTCCGCGCGCCCGAGGGCCGAGGGACGCGGCGGCGCCGCAGCGATCGGGTACGGCACGACCCGGACGCGCCCGGGCATCAGCGCCTCCAGCGCCTGCGCGGTGAAGCGCGACGGCGCCCAGACCTCGTGCACGAAGCCGGTGCCCGCGCGCCAGTCCGGCGGCGCCACCGGCAGCTCCCACGCCCAGTGGCCGACCACCCGCCGCCCGCGCAGCAGGCCGCGCGGCAGGCGCAGCAGCGCCGCCGGCAGCAGCGGCGCGTTGACGTGCAGCAGCAGCGGCAGCCCGGGCGGCGGGCGCTCCCCCTGCCCGCCCGGCCCGGCGGGCGCCTCCGCGGCATCGCCTGGGACGCGCAGCCCGGCCTGCAGCGCGTGCGCGGGCAGCCCGAGCGCCTCGAGGCCGCGCAGCATGAGGCGCGCGGCCTCGCCGAGCCCGGACGCGCGGCCGATCTCGCCGCCGACGACCATGCCGCACGCCGGGTCCACCGGCGGCGGCGGCCGGTCCGGGCGCGGCGCCAGCAGCGCGCTGCCGTGCGACAGCAGGCGGCGGCGGCTCCTGGCCGGGAGGGCGCGCCACAGCCGGTGCAGGGGATGGAGGGCGGACGCGGTTACCATGGCCGCCCGACCCTGCCGACTCCACGCGGGTGCAGCAAGAGGCGGAACGGCAGGCCAGGCTGCCACGCCATGCGCCGGTATGCACCCGCCGGTTGTCGCGCGGCGCGAGGCGTATAGGATCGCCGCCATGGCCCTCGACCCCCACGCGCGCCCTGCCCCGCCGCCCCACCGCCGCCGCCTCGCGACGGGCGGTGCACGGTGAGCGGGGGACTGGCCGCCGGCCAGGCGGCAGAGCGGGCCAGCGCGCTCGCGGACGGCCAGGCCGGGCTGTGGCGGCCGGACTTCTCGGTCGCCGTGCCCACGCCCGACATCTCGCCGTGGATCGCCGGCAACACCGGGCTGCCCGGCTTCACCACGCTGGAAGGTGCCGCCGACGGGCCGCACGTCGTGCTCGTCGCACTCACCCACGGCAACGAGACCGCCGGCGCGGCCGCGCTCGACCGCCTCCTGCGCGCGGGCGTGCGGCCGCAGCGCGGGCGGCTCACGCTGGGCTTCGCCAACCTCGACGCGTTCCAGCGCTTCGACCCCGCGCAGCCCACGGCGACGCGCTTCCTCGACGAGGACCTCAACCGCCTGTGGGACCTGCCCACGCTGGAAGGGTCGCGCTCGTCGCGCGAGCTGGAGCGGGCGCGGGCGATGCGCCCGGTGCTGGAGCAGGCGGACCTGCTGCTCGACCTGCACTCGATGCTGTGGCCGTCCGACCCGCTGATCCTGAGCGGGCCCGCGGCGAAGGGCGGCCGGCTTGCGGCCGCGATCGGCACGCCGCCGCTGGTGGTCGCCGACGAGGGCCACCTCGGCGGGCGCCGGCTGATCGACTTCGCGCCGTTCGCCGACCCGGACTCGCCGCAGGTCGCCGTGCTGGTCGAGGCGGGCCAGCACTGGCAGCCGGACACGGTCGACACCACGCTCGCCTGCATCGAGGGGCTGCTGCGCCACGCCGGAATGCTGCCGCCCGGGACCGCCAGCTCCGGCTTGCCCGGAACCGGCGCCACGGTGCGCCGCGCCGAGGTGACGATGACGGTGACGGCGGCGACCGCCGGCTTCGCGTTCACCAGGCCGTTCCGCGGCGGCGAGGTGATCGCGGCGGGCGACACGCTGATCGCCACCGACGGCACGGCGGAGGTCCGCACGCCCTACGACGACTGCCTGCTGGTGATGCCGAGCCTGCGGCCGAGCCGGGGACATACGGCGGTCCGGCTGGCGCGGTTCACCTGAGCGCGGAGAAAGCCAAGGTCGGGCTCTGCCCGAACCCGCCAAAGGCCAGGGCCTTTGGAAACCCATCCCTGAAGCAAGTGGATTCCAAAGGCGGGCCTTTGGCGGAGTCCGGAGGCAGGGCCTCTGGCCTTGCTTCCTTCAGCCCATCCGCGCGTCCGAGCCGTCGCGGCGGATGATCCCGCCGTCCGCCGCGGTGCGGAAGTACTGCAGGATGTGGACCCGGACCGCGCTGGTGCGGCCGACGGCGGAGGCGTTCTGCTCGATCTCGCGGATCAGCTCCGCCTGCACGAGGGACTCGCGCTGGCAGATCTCGCGCAGGGCGTCCCAGAATTCCGGTTCCAGGCGCATGCTGGTGCGCCCGGCCGTCGCGTTGATGTTGCGGTTGACCAGCCGGCTCTCGCCCACGT
>JBPBQX010000161.1:0-22984 GCA_050955025.1 Janthinobacterium lividum | reverse complement strand
GGCGGTCAGGGCGGAGTGCGCGCTGGACTACGTGGCTGCGGCGCAGCTGCGGGGGGAGCCGGCGTGGCGGGTCATGGCGGTCGAGATCCTGCCGAACGTGATGGCGCCGATCGTGGTCGAGGCGACGGTGCGGCTGGGCTACGCGGTGTTCACGGTGGCGTCGCTGTCGTTCCTGGGGTTCGGGCTGCAGCCGCCGTCGCCGGACTGGGGGCTGGCGGTGGCGCAGAACTACGGGACGCTGAGCGGGGGCGTGTGGTGGACGGTGGCGTTCGACGCGGGGGCGACGGCGTCGCTGGTGGTCGCGGTGAACCTGGTGGCCGAGGGGCTGCGGCGCGGGGGGACGGCTTGAGCAGGAAGCAAGGCCAGAGGCTCTGCCTCTGGACTCCGCCAGGGACAGGGTCCCTGGACGCCATCCATGGGGGCCGTGCCTCCACCTGGGGGGGCTTGCCTTCGTATGGGTTTCCAAAGGCGAGCCTTTGGCGGAGTCCAGAGGCAGAGCCTCTGGCCTTGCCTGCTTGCCGCCTGTGACGGCGGCGCTGTCGTTCGAGGAGGTCTCGGTCAGCTACGGCGGGTGCGCGGTGCTGCGCGGCGTGTCGTTCGCGGTGGCGGCGGGCGAGGCGTACGGGCTCGTCGGGGAGTCGGGGTGCGGCAAGTCGACGGCGGCGCTGGCGGCGATGGGGGCGCTGCCGCCGGCCGCGCGGCTGGACGGGGGGCGGGTGGAGGTGCTGGGGCGCGACCTGGCGGGGCTGGGCGCGCGGGAGCTGCGGGAGATGCGGGCGGCCGAGGTGTCGATGGTGTTCCAGGATGCCGGGCGGGCGCTGAACCCAACGCTGAGCGTGGGGCGGCAGGTGGCGGAGGCGTTCGTGCTGCTCGGCGCGTCGTGGCGGGAGGCGGAGTCGCGGGCGGTGGACGCGCTGGTGGGGGTGAGGCTGCCGGACCCGGTGGCGACCATGGCGCGGCTGCCGCACACGCTGTCGGGGGGGCAGCAGCAGCGCGTGGTGATCGCGATGGCGCTGGCGAAGTCGCCGCGGCTGCTGGTGTTGGACGAGCCGACCACGGCGCTGGACGCCACGGTGGCGGCGGAGGTGCTGGCGCTGCTCGGCGAGATGCGGGGCAGGGCGCGCTCGGCGACGCTGCTGATCTCGCACGACCTGGGGACGGTGGCGCGGGTGTGCGCGCGGACGGGCGTGCTCTACGCGGGGAGCCTGGTGGAGGAAGGGCCGACGGCGCTGCTGCTGGCGGCGCCGAGCCATCCGTACACGGCGGCGCTGGTGGCGTGCCGGCCGCGCGGGACGCGGCGCGCGGGGCGGCTGGCGACGATCCCGGGGGTGCCGCCGCCGCCGGGCGAGGTGCCGGCGGGGTGCGTGTTCGCGCCGCGCTGCCTGCTGGCGGACGAGCTGTGCCGCGCGGTGGCGCCGGGGCGGACGGAGCTGGGGCTGGGGCATTCGGTATGCTGCCACCACCACGACAGGGTGGCGGCGTGGAGCGCGCAGGCGCGGCTGGACGCGCGGCCGGCGGGCGACGGGGCACGCGTGCCGGCTGCGGCGGCCGAAGAGGCGGCGGCGTCCGTCGTACCGGTGCGGCGGGGCGGGGGATTGTTCCGGCGGCGGCGGGCAGTGGCCGTTGCGGGCGGGGAAGGCCAGGGAGTGGCGCCCGTGCTGGCGGCGGTGGAGGTGGCGCGCACGCATGCGGGGAGCGTGCGGTCGCTGCGGCCGGTGTCGCTGGCGGTGGCGGGCGGGGAGACGCTCGGCATCGTGGGGGAGTCGGGGAGCGGCAAGACCACGCTGGCGCGGCTGCTGGTGGGGCTGGACGCGCCGGACGCGGGGGGCGAGGTGCGGATCGACGGCGAGGCGGTGGCGGCGCTCGCGGGCAGGCGGGGGCGAGCGGCGCTGCGGGCGGTGTCGCTCGTGTTCCAGAACCCGGACAGCGCGCTGAACCGGGCGCACACGGTGCGGCGGATCGTGGGGCAGGCGCTGCGGCGGCCGGGCGGCGTGCGCGGGCGGGCGGCGGTGGAGGCGCGTCTCGTGGCGCTGATGGGCGGGATGCGGATGGGCGAGGCGCAGCTCGACGCGCGGCCGCCTGCGCTGTCGGGGGGGCTGAAGCAGCGGGTGGCGATCGCGCGGGCGTTCGCGGCGGGGCCGCGGGCGATGGTGTGCGACGAGCCGACCTCGGCGCTGGACGTGTCGGTGCAGGCGGCGGTGCTGAACCTGCTCGCGGACCTGCAGGCGGAGCACGGCACGGCGCTGGTGCTGATCTCGCACGACCTGGCGGTGGTGCGGTTCCTCGCGGACCGGGTGGCGGTGCTCTACCTCGGGCGGCTGATGGAGGTGGGGCCGGCGGCCGCGGTGCTCGGCGGGCCGCACCACCCCTACACCGAGGCGCTGGTGTCGGCGGCGTTCGCCACGCCGGACCGTCCGGCGGTCGTGCTGTCCGGCGCGCGGCCGTCGCCGTCGCGGCCGCCGGGCGGGTGCCTGTTTCACACGCGCTGCCCGCGCCGGATCGGGCCGGTGTGCGACACGGAGGAGCCGCCGCTGCACGTGGCGGAGGGTCACGCGATCCGCTGCCACATCCCGCGCGAGGCGCTGGGCATGGCGGCGACGCAGCCGGGAGACTCGAGGCCAGCGCCCGGGGGAACGATGCCGACGCAGAAGCAAGGTTGAGGCTCCGCCTCAAACTCCGCCAAAGGCTGCGCCCTTGGAACGCACCCCTTCAGTCAAGGGATCAAAGGGTCCTCGGACCCTTTGCGGGTTCGGGCAGAGCCCGACCTTGCTTCACTTCGAGCAGGTGCCCGTCCGAGTCGCGCGCGAACAGGGTACGGCCCTCGTCGCCGTCGACCACGCCGTCGGACACGAGGCGCACGCCCGCGGCCTGGAGGGCGGTTGCCGTGGCGTCGAGGTCGGCGGTTTCCAGCACCAGGCGGGTGGCGACGAGGTCGGCGACCGCGGACCCGGAGGGAAGAGGGCGGCCGTCGGCGGGGACGCGGTAGCCGAGCAGCTCGACGTGGGGCGGGGCGTCGGCGGGGGTCATCGCGACCACGTCGACCACGGCGCCGGGGGCGTCGTCGAGGCGCTGCTGGGCGGGGCCGCTGTTGACGCCGGCGTGGGTGCGGGCGAGGCCGAGGGCGGCGGCGTAGAAGCGGGCGCTGGCGGGGGCGTCGCTGACGCCGATCGCGGAGTGGTCGAGGCCGAGGCAGGGGTCGGCGGCGGAGCGTGCGGCGTCGCGCCAGGGGGCGGGCTCCTGGCCGGCGGGGAACTGCAGCAGCTCGAGGGGGTGGCCGTCGGGGTCGCGGAACTTGAAGGCGGTGACGCCGCCGCTGGACTCGGGGAGGCGCTGCGGGCCGCCGAGCGTGATGGCGGTGCAGCCGGCGGCGCAGAGGCGGCGGTGGGCGGCGTCCATGTCGGCGACGATGATCGCGACGTGCTGGAACCACAGGTCCTGGCTGCGGCTGCCGGCGGGGTAGGGGCGGGCGGAGGTGTGGTGGCGCTCCAGCTCCAGGTGCTGCTCGCCCAGGCGCAGGGTCGCGACGTCGGCGTGGGCGCCGGGGGTGGCGGTGGCGCGGGCGAAGCCCTCGCCCCCGCGGGTGCGCGTGGAGAGGACGGAGAAGCCGAGGGCGTCGCGGTAGAACGCGGCGAGGCGGGCGAGGTCGCTCACCGGCATGGCGACGCGGAGCAGGCGGGCGGCGGGCGGGGCGGCGGGGTTCGGCATGGCGGCCGGAACTAGCGGACGCGGCAGGGGTCGGCGACGGTGGGCGTCACGTCGAGGCCGACGACCATCAGCACGCAGGGCTCGTCGCCGACGGTGCCGGACAGGTGGCCCTTGTGGCCCTGCGCGTCGGCGCGGCAGTTCTGGTCCTCGCCGAGCTCGAGGTCGCCGGGGCCCATCTCGACGCGGGTGCCGTCCATGGTTTCCACGAACCAGCGGCCGGAGATGGGGGCGATCCACTGCGGCTTGGGGTTCTCGTGCCAGTCGCCGAGCCAGCCGACGGGGAGCACGGTGAAGGTCACCACGGCGTTGGCGGGCGGCTCCTTGTGGTTCCACTGCGGCTGCACGCCGGGGCCGACGCCCTTCAGCTCGAAGCTGTCGAGGGTGCAGCGGGTCTGGTGGCTGGCGCCGTCCTCGTCGACCCAGGCGTGCCAGTAGCCGAGCGTGGGGTGCGGGCCGGGGTTCTCGCCGGGCGCGGATCCCTGGGCGGCGGTGGGTTCGGACATGCTCGTGTTCCCGTGCGGTGCGCGAGCCTTACGCGGCGCGGCGGCGGGGGGTTGCGGGGCGGGCGCCGCACGAGGCGGGTGGCGGCCGGGCGCGCGGCCCTGCGGGTTGCCGGCGGAGAGGCTTCCGGGGCGCGAGGGGTGACGTTCCGGGCATGTCGGCGGCGCCTGAATGCGTATTCTGCCGCTCCGGGCGGCGTGCTTAGCTGGCTCGCCAAGAAGCCGGGACGACGATCCTGGCCGGGCGAGGAAACGGGAGAGAGTTCATGCGCAGAAATCTGTTTGTTCCGGCTGCCCTGGCGACGCTGGCGCTGGGGATCGCGTCGGCGGGGGCGGCCGACAAGACCACGGTCGGCTTCTCGCAGATCGGCTCGGAGTCCGGGTGGCGGGCCGCCGAGACCACGGTGACGAAGCTCGACGCCAAGAAGCGCGGCGTGGACCTCAAGTTCTCCGACGCGCAGCAGAAGCAGGAGAACCAGATCAAGGCGATCCGCTCGTTCGTCGCGCAGGGCGTGGACGCGATCTTCCTGGCGCCCGTGGTGGCGACGGGGTGGGACCCGGTGCTGAAGGAGGCGAAGGAGGCGAAGATCCCGGTCTTCCTGCTCGACCGCACCATCGATACGCAGGATCCGAGCCTGTATCTCACCGCGGTCGGGTCGGACACGGTGCACGAGGGGCACGTCGCCGGCGACTGGCTGGTCAAGACCGAGGGCAGCAAGCCCTGCAACGTCGTGGAGCTGCAGGGCACCGTGGGCTCCTCGCCGGCGACGAACCGCAAGAAGGGCTTCGAGGACGCGATCGCCGGCCACGGCAACATCAAGATCATCCGCAGCCAGACCGGCGACTTCGTGCGCGCCAAGGGCAAGGAGGTGATGGAGAGCTTCATCAAGGCCGAGGACGGCGGCAAGAACATCTGCGCCGTCTACGCCCACAACGACGACATGGCGGTCGGCGCGATCCAGGCGATCAAGGACGCGGGGCTCAAGCCGGGCAAGGACATCCTGGTCATCTCGATCGACGGCGTGCCCGACATCTTCAAGGCGCAGATGGCGGGCGAGTCCAACGCGTCGGTCGAGCTGACGCCGGACATGGCGGGGCCGGCGTTCGACGCGCTGGCGGCGTACCGCAAGGACGGCACGAAGCCGCCGCACTTCATCCAGACGGAGTCCAAGCTGCTGCTGCCCGACACGGCGCAGCAGGAGCTCGAGACGAAGAAGGACCTCGGCTACTAGGCCGGTCGCGCGAGCACACGCCGGCCGGGTTCCCGGCCGGCTCCCCCCTGCGGCGGTTGGCGCCAGGTTCGCCGGGCACGAGGACCGCCCTGCGCCGAGGCGAGCGGTCATGGAAGCGACGATGCGGCTCGAGATGGCCGATGCGGGCACGGCGCCGGTGCTGGCGGTCGAGGGGCTGTGCAAGTTCTTTCCCGGCGTGAAGGCGCTCGACGGGGTCGACTTCACGCTGCGCGCCGGCGAAGTGCACGCGCTGCTCGGCGAGAACGGCGCGGGCAAGTCGACGCTGATCAAGACGGTGACCGGCGTGCTGCAGCG
The DNA here is from genome assembly GCA_050955025.1 of Janthinobacterium lividum. GTDB lineage: Bacteria > Pseudomonadota > Alphaproteobacteria > Acetobacterales > Acetobacteraceae > CAXSEF01. The sequence goes on along the minus strand of JBPBQX010000161.1, from coordinate 17,232 downwards.
CGACGCGGGCAGCGTGCGGGTCGGCGGCCGCGAGATCCACCCGAGGACGCCGGCGGACGCGCTGCGGGCGGGGATCGGCACGGTGTACCAGGAGGTCAACCTCCTGCCCAACCTGTCGGTCGCGGAGAACCTGTTCATCGGGCGCCAGCCGAGCCGGTTCGGGATGATCCGCAGCGCGTCGCTGCGGCGCAGGGCCGCGGAGATCATGCGCGGCTACGGGCTGGAGCTCGACGTGGGGCGCTCGCTGTCGGAGTTCTCGGTCGCGGTGCAGCAGCTCGTCGCCATCGCGCGGGCCATCGACCTGTCCGCGCGCGTGCTCGTGCTGGACGAGCCCACCGCCAGCCTCGACGCGCGCGAGGTCGAGCAGCTGTTCGACATCGTGCGCGGGCTGCGGGCGCGCGGCGTGGGCACGGTTCTCGTGACGCACTTCCTGGACCAGGTGTACACGGTGTCGGACCGGATCACGGTGCTGCGCAACGGGCGGCTGGTGGGGACGCGCAGGACGCGCGAGCTGCCCAGGCTGGAGCTGGTGTCGATGATGCTGGGGCGCGAGCTGGAGGAGGCGACGCATGCGCCGCGCGGCGGGCCGGCGGCGGCAGGCGAGGCGTTCCTGGATTTCCGCGGGGTCGGGCGGCGGGGGCAGGTGGCGCCGTTCGGGCTGCAGGTCGCGGCGGGCGAGGTCGTGGGCGTGGCGGGGCTGCTCGGCTCGGGGCGGAGCGAGACGGCCAAGCTGCTGTTCGGCGCGGAGCCGGCGGACGCGGGCGAGGTGCGGCTCGACGGCAGGGCGGTGCGGATCCGCAGCCCGCGCGACGCGATCGCGCTGGGCTTCGGGTTCTGCCCGGAGGAGCGCAAGACCGAGGGCATCGTCGGCGAGCTGACGCTGCGCGAGAACATCGTGCTGGCGCTGCAGGCGCGTCGCGGCTGGCTCAGGCGGGTGCCGCGCGCCGAGCAGAGGCGGCTGGCGGACAGCTTCATCCGGCGGCTCGACATCCGCACGCGCGATGCCGAGACGCCGATCCGGCTGCTGTCGGGCGGCAACCAGCAGAAGGCGCTGCTGGCGCGCTGGCTGGCGACGTCGCCGCGGTTCCTGATCCTCGACGAGCCGACGCGGGGCATCGACATCGGGGCGCACGCGGAGATCATCCGCCTGATCCGCGAGCTGTGCGCGGCAGGCATGGCGCTGCTGGTCGTCTCGTCGGAGCTGGAGGAGATCGTCACCTACAGCGACCGCGTGCGCATCCTGCGCGACCGCCGCCACGTGGGCGAGCTGTCGGGCAACGACATCAGCGTCGGCGGCATTGTGCGCGTCATCGCGGCGGAGGGCGCGGCGTGACGGGGCGGTTCGGGGTGCCGGCGGACCTGGTGGCGGCGCCGGTCGCGGGGGTGCGGCGGCGTCCGGCGCTGCTGGCGTGCCTGCCGCAGCTCGTCGCGCTGGCGCTGGTGTTCCTCGCGTGCCGGGTGGTCTCGCCGCAGTTCTTCGACGTGCGGATGCAGGACGGGCGGTGGTTCGGCAGCGTGGTCGACGTGTTCTACCGCGGCGCGCCGGTGGCGCTGCTGTCGATCGGCATGTGCCTGGTGATCGCCACGGGCGGCATCGACCTCTCGGTGGGCGCCGTGATGGCGATCGCGGGGGCCGTGGCGGCGACGCTGGTCAACGGGGGGCAGGGCACGGCCGCGTGCATCGGCGCGGCGCTTCTCGTGGGAGCGGCGTGCGGCCTGTGGAACGGGTTCCTGGTCGCGGTGCTGCGCATCCAGCCGATCGTGGCGACGCTGATCCTGATGGTCGCCGGGCGCGGCATCGCCCAGCTGGTCACGGGCGGGCAGATCGTCACCTTCGAGGATCCCGGGCTGATCGGGCTGTCGGCGTCCTCGCTGCTCGGCGTGCCGCTGCCGGTCGTGATCACCGCCGTCGTGCTCGCCGCGGCGGGCGTGGTGCTGCGGGCCACGGCGCTGGGCATGTTCCTGGAGGCCACGGGCGCCAACGCGCGCGCCAGCCACTACGCGGGGATCGGCACGCGCGTCGTGACGCTTTCCGCCTATGTCGCCTCGGGGCTGTGCGCGGCGATCGCGGGGCTGATCGTGGCGGGCGACATACGCGGGGCCGACGCCAACAACGCGGGGCTGTGGCTGGAGCTGAACGCGATCCTCGCGGTGGTGATCGGCGGCGGGTCGCTGGGGGGCGGGCGATTCAGCCTGGGGCGCAGCGTGCTCGGCGCGCTGATCATGCAGGCCATGGGCACGGGCATCCTGCTGTCCGGGTTCCAGCCGGAGTTCAACCTGATCGTGGAGGCGGTCGTCGTGCTGGCCGTGCTGCTCGCCCAGTCGCCGGCGCTGCGGCGCCTGCCCGGGCTCGTGCGCCGGGGAGGGCGGGCATGAACGCGCGCGTGCTGCCGCTGGTGGCGACGACGGCCATCTTCGCGCTGGCCTACGGGCTGTGCGTCCTGCAGTTCCCGGCGTTCGCGACGACGCGGGTGGTGGGCGACCTGCTGACCGACAACGCCTTTCTCGGCATCGCCGCCGTGGGCATGACGTTCGTCATCATCGCGGGCGGCATCGACCTGTCGGTGGGCGCGGTGATCGCGTTCACGAGCGTGTTCCTGGCCGTCTCGATCGGCAGCTACGGGCTGCACCCGTTCGCGGCGTTCGCGCTCGCGGTGCTGGTTTCGGGGGCGTTCGGGGCGGCGATGGGCGCGCTCATCCACTTCTTCGAGATCCCGGCGTTCATCATCACGCTGGCGGGGATGTTCCTCGCGCGGGGCGCGAGCTCGGTGATCACCACGCAGTCCGTGCCGATCAACCACCCGTTGTACGCCGAGATGAACGACGTGGCGGTGATGCTGCCGGGGCACGGGCGCCTGACTCTGGTCGCCATGGTCATGCTGGCCGTGTTCGCGGTGGCGATCGTGGTCGCGCACCGCACGCGGCTGGGACGCAACATCTATGCCATTGGCGGGAACCGCGTGTCGGCCGAGCTGATGGGCATCCCGGTCGCGAGCACCACGGTCCTCGTGTACATGATGTCCGGCGTGTGCGCGGGCATCGCGGGGATCGTGTTCTCGCTCTACACCTCGGCGGGATATCCGCTGGCCGCGGTGGGCGTCGAGCTGGACACGATCGCGGCGGTGGTGATCGGCGGCACGCTGCTGACCGGCGGATCGGGGTTCGTGGCCGGCACGTTCATCGGCGTGCTGATCCAGGGGATCATCCAGACCTACATCACCTTCGACGGCACGCTGTCGAGCTGGTGGACCAAGATCGTCATCGGGGGACTGCTGTTCGGCTTCATCCTGCTGCAGCGCGTGCTGCTCGCCGTGGGCGGGGGCCGGCGGGCGCGGGTGGTGCGCCACGACGCCGCGCCCGCCGGGGCGGGGTCGCTGCCTGCCAGGCCGGTTCCGGGATGATCGCGGCGTAGCGGCCGGGGCCACGGGCGTCTGCATCGGCAGGATGGCCCGGAGGCGGGGGCGCCGGTTCGGCCGGTGCCTGGGCCGGGTGGCGCTCCGGGCGCGGAGCTGCTTCCGGTCAGTTGGCCAGGGCTGCGGCGGCCGCGGCGGTGGCGGCGGGGGTGGCCGATGCGGGCCCCGAGGAGAAGGGGTGGCGCACGACCTGGCCGACGGGAGCGAGCTGCAGGCCGAGCACCACCAGCAGCAGGCCGCCCACCAGGCCGAAGTTCTTGAGGAACTCCCAGAACTCCTCGCGGCCCTTGCTCTGGCCGGCCGCGAGCAGGTCGGGGTAGGTCCAGAACGGGTGGTAGAGCAGCGCAGTCACGGCGCAGAAGCCGGCCAGCACCAAGGCGGCCAGGCGGTCCGACCAGCCGAGCACGATGCAGGCGGGCGTCACCAGCTCGACCACGATGGCCACGACCAGCAGCACGGGGCCGCCGGGCAGGAACGAGGAGTTCGCCTGCTTCAGGGCGTCGTTCCAGTGCACGATCTTGTCGAGCGCGGAGAAGGGAAACAGGATCACCAGGCAGATCCTGGCGATCAGCGCGGCGGCGGCGTTGAGGAGCATGAGGCGGTTCCTGGGTGGGCGCACGCGCCGCGCGGCGGCGGTGGGGCAGGCTTGCACGGGCTGGCGGCGAGCGCGCGTGGTCGAGCGCCTCAAAGCCGGCGGGAAGCGCGAGTTGCCCGCGGCGGGCACGTTCGCTGCCGCCGGGACGGTGGCTGCGGGCGGATCCGCGCGAGAGTGGGGCGTGCGGGGTGGGCGGGCGCAACGTTGTGCACGCAGTCACGTTGGCGGCGCTCGGCAGTTCAAGGATCGGCAGCAATGGTCTCGCGCATCGAGGACTACGCCCTGGTGGGCGACGGCGAGACGGCGGCGCTGATCGCGCGCGACGGGTCGGTGGACCTGCTGTGCTGGCCGCGCTTCGACAGCGACGCGTGCTTCGCGGCCCTGCTCGGCGACGCGGGCAACGGGCGCTGGCGCATCGCCCCGGCCGGCGCAGTGGAGCGCACGACGCGGCGCTACCAGGGCGACACGCTGGTTCTCGAGACGGAGTTCGCCACCGGGTCGGGCGCGGTGCGCGTGGTCGACTTCATGCCGATGCGCGACACGATCTCGGCCCTGGTGCGCAGGGTCGAGGGGGTGCGCGGCACGGTGCCGATGCGCCTGGACTGCGCGCTGCGCTTCGACACCGGGGCGATGCCGCCGTGGCTGCAGCCGCGCGAGGACGGCTTCGTGGCCGAGGTCGGGCCGGACCGGGTGCGGCTGCACGCGCCGGTGGCGCTGCGGCACGGCGAGGCGGCGACGTGGGCGGAGTTCACGGTGGCCGAGGGGCAGCGGCTGGACTTCGTGCTGACCTACGACAGCTCGACGGCGCCGCTGCGGGAGGTTCCGGACGTCTCGCGGCTGCTGGCGGAGACGCTGTCGTACTGGGGGGCCTGGTCCGCGCGGTTCGACCGGCCGACGCGCTGGGACAAGGCGGTGCGGCGCTCGCTGGTCACGCTCAAGGCGCTGATCCACCGGCCGACGGGCGGGCTGGTGGCGGCGGCGTCGCTGGGGCTGCCGGAGGTGATCGGCGGCTCGATGAACTGGGACTACCGCTACTGCTGGCTGCGCGACGCGACGTTCACGCTCACCGCGCTGCTCAACGCGGGCTACCAGGAGGAGGCGCTGGCGTGGCGCGACTGGATCCTGCGCGCGGTGGCGGGCAGTCCCGAGAAGATGCGGATCATGTACCGCGTCGACGGGTCGCGGCGCCTGGACGAGTACAAGGCGCACTGGCTCGACGGCTACGAGGGGTCGCGACCGGTGCTGGTCGGCAATGCGGCGTCGGGACAGACGCAGCTCGACGTATACGGCGAGCTGCTGGACGCGATGCACGTCGGATCCAAGGCGGGGCTGGGCCGCACGGAGCGCTCGATCGAGGTGGAGACGGCGCTGATCGAGTACCTGGAGGGCATCTGGGACAGGCCGGGGGCCGACATCTGGGAGAGCCGCGGCGAGTCGCGCCGCTACACCTACTCGCAGGCGATGGCGTGGGTGGGGATCAACGCGTTCCTGCACGGCGCGGAGACGCAGGGCACGGTGGACGAGGGGGTGCGGCGGCGGCTCGAGGGGGTGCGCGACACCATCCACGCGACCGTGTGCCGCGAGGGCTACGACAGCGCGCGCGGGCATTTCGTGCAGGCCTACGACAACCGGGTGATCGACGCCTCGCTGCTGCTGCTGCCGGTCACGGGGTTCCTGCCGGCGAGCGACCCACGGATCGCGGGCACGATCGCGGCCGTCGAGCGCGAGCTGACGGAGGGCGGGCTGGTGCGGCGCAAGGCGTCGAAGGGCGACGGGTCGGACGAGGGGACGTTCCTGGCGTGCTCGTGCTGGATGGCGGACGCGATGTCCATGCAGGGGCGCAAGGCGGAGGCGGCCGTGCTGCTGGACCGGGTGGTCGGGCTGGGCAACGACGTGGGGCTGCTGAGCGAGGAGTACGACGTCACGCGGCAGAGGATGGTGGGCAACATCCCGCAGGCGCTGAGCCACCTGGGCGTGGTGAACACGGCACTGGGGCTGTCGGGGCCGGTGGTGCAGCGAGGAGCGTAGGGAAGGTCGGGCTCTGCCCGAACCCGCAAAGGGTCCGAGGACCCTTTGATCCCTTGACTTAAGGGAGAGGTTCCAAGGGCGCAGCCTTTGGCGGAGTCCAGAGGCAGCGCCTCTGGCCTTGCTTGCGTCAGACCCGCCCGTGCCAGTCCTGCAGCACGTCGCGCAGCGTGGTTTCCCATGGCACGGCCGGGGTCCAGCCGAGGGTATCGCGGGCGAGCGTGGCGTTGCCGGCCGCGAGCGGGATCTCGGCGCGGCGCAGGCGGGCGGTGTCGGTCTCCACGGCGGCCTGGACGCCGGACAGGGCGAGCAGGGCGTCGAGGATGTCGCCGATGCGTCGGCCCTCGCCGGACGCGACGTTGAGGACCGTGCCGGGCGCCAGGGTGTCGGCGCGGGCCAGGCACAGGCTGTAGGCGGCGGCGACGTCGCGCACGTCGAGGAAGTCGCGGCGGGCGTCGAGCGTCCCGACCCGGAGTACCGGGGGCTGGCGGCCGGCGGCGACGCGGGCGACCTGGCGGGCGAAGGCGGCGACGACGAAGGCCTCGGACTGGCCGGGGCCGGTGTGGTTGAACGGGCGCAGACGCACCACGCGCAGGCCGTCGCGGGCCATGGCGCCCAACGCCAGGTCCGCGGCGGCCTTGGTGGCGCCGTAGGTGTTCATGGGCGCGAGGGGGGCGGATTCGTCGAGCGGGACGCCTGCGGAGAACGAGCCGCCGTAAGCGTCGGCGGAGGAGACGTAGAGCAACGCGCAGTCCGGGACGTGGCGGCGCAGCGCGCGGGCGAGGGAGAGGGTGCCGCCGAGGTTGACGTCCCAGGCGCGTTCCGGGGCGTCGCGGGCCTCGGCGATGGCGGCGATCGCGGCGAGGTGGATGCAGGCGTCGGGCTTCAGCGCGGCGACGGCGGCGTCGATCGCGGGTGCGTCGGTGACGTCGAACGCGGCGGGATGGATCGTCGCGTCGGGGAAGTCGGCGGCCAGGCGGGCGAGCAGGTGGTGGCCGACGAAGCCGTCCGAGCCGGTGACCAGGATCGCGCGCGGGGCCACGTCACACCTCGGCGGGCAGGATCTGGCGCGCGGCGGTCGGCGGGGGCGTGCCGTGCTGGCGGGCGCGGTGGCGGGCCAGGTCGGCCTCGACCATCTCGGCGGCCATCTGCTCCAGCGTGGTCTCCGCGGCCCAGCCCAGCACGCGGCGAGCCTTGCCGGCGTCGCCGTGCAGGACGTCGACCTCGGCGGGGCGGACCAGCGAGGCGGAGGTGCGGACGTGGCGTTCCCAGTCCAGGCCGGCGCACTCGAAGGCGATGCGGCAGAACTCGCGGATCGTGGTGGTGCGGCCGGTGGCGACCACGTAGTCCGACGCCGCGTCCTGCTGCAGCATGCGCCACATCGCCTGGACGTAGTCGCGGGCGTGGCCCCAGTCGCGCTTGGCGTCGAGGTTGCCCAGCGTCAGCTCGGTGGCGAGGCCGAGCTTGATGCGGGCCACGCCGTCGGTGATCTTGCGGGTGACGAACTCGATGCCGCGCAGCGGGCTCTCGTGGTTGAACAGGATACCCGAGCTCGCGTGCAGGCCGAAGCTCTCGCGGTAGTTCACGGTCATCCAGTGGGCGTACAGCTTGGCCGCGGCGTAGGGAGAGCGCGGGTAGAAGGGGGTGTCCTCGTTCTGGATCGGGGCCTGGATCAGGCCGTACATCTCGGAGGAGGACGCCTGGTAGAAGCGGGCCTTTGGGCGGACGATGCGCACGGCCTCCAGGACGTTGGCCGCGCCCAGGCCGGTCACGGTGCCGGTCAGCAGGGGCTGCTGCCAGGAGGCGGCGACGAAGCTCTGGGCGGCGAGGTTGTAGACCTCGTCGGGCTGGTGCTGCTCGATGACGCGGATCAGGCTGGAAAGGTCGATCAGGTTGGCGTCGACCAGCTCGACCCGGTCGAGCACGCCGAGCCAGCGCAGGCGCTCGCCGACGACGTCGGAGGAGGCGGAGCGGCGCATTAGGCCGATCACGCGGTATCCCTTGGCGAGGAGAAGCTGCGTCAGGTAGGCGCCGTCCTGGCCGGTCACGCCGGTGATCAAAGCCGTCCGCATCCGATGCACTCCCGCGCGCTGTCGCAGGGGAGCGTTTGAACCGGCGGCGGGCAAGAGGCAAGACCTGTGCGTTCCAGGCGCCGAGACGGTCCGCTGCGCCAGGGCGCCGACGGGGCTCGCGCGGCCGATAGGCAAGCTGCGGGCGCGCCTGTATGGAGTCCGCCACCTGCGCCGGAAACACCTGCCTGCTAGGACGCGCGTATGACTGCTCAGCCCGCCCTCATCGTCGACCTGCGCTGCCTGCAGGACGAGAACTACCGCGAGCGGGGTGTCGGGCGGCACGCGCTCGGACTGCTGCGGCACGCGAGGGAGCACAGCCGGTTCGCGGCCAGCCACCGCATCATCGGCATCGCCGACCCCGCGCTCCCGGCGCTTGGCGAAGGCGTGCGCTCCCTGTTGGATCAGGTGCAGCCCACCGGCTACGTCGGCGACATGGCAGGGTGCTGGTTCGTGCAGCTCTCGCCGATGACGCATGACCCGCTGTTCACCGCGCGGCTGGCGTCGAGCCCGCTCTGCCTGCGCGCCGCCGTGGTGTACGACTTCATTCCGTTCGACTTCCCGGCGCGGTACCTTCCCGACGCGCAGCGCAGGCTGGACTACAACGCCCAGCTCGCCTGGCTGTCGGGCTACGACCTGTTCATGCCGATCTCGCGGAGCAGCGCAAAGAGGCTGCGCGACCTGCTGCAAATTCCCGAGCGCGACGTCACCGTGACCGGAGCGCCGCTCGACCCGGCGTTCGAACGCGACGCGGCGGCGGCGCATGACCGGCCGCTCGACGGGCGGCACCTGCTGGTGATCGGCGGGGGCGACCCGCGCAAGAACGTCGAGTGCCCGATTCGCGCCCATGCCGCCTGCGCCGAGATGGCGGCCGCAGGCGTGCCGATCGTGGTCACCGGAAGCTATGCGCCGCACCAGGTCGAGGCGTTCCGGCAGCTGCACCGGGACGGCGGGGGGCATCCGGGACGGTTGCGCTTCCCCGGCCATGTCGGCGAGGCGGAGCTGCTGGGGCTCTACCGCGAGGCGTTCTGCGTGGTTACCGCGTCGCGTGCCGAAGGGTTCTCGCTGCCGGTGATCGAGGCCATGGCGGCCGCGGTGCCCTCGGTGGCCTCGCGCATTGCGGCGCATCGCGAGCTGGTCGAGGACGAGGCGCTCCTGTTCGAGCCGGACGACCACGAGGCGCTGGCAGCGATCCTCGCGCGCGCGATGCGGCCGGAGTGGCGTCGCGCGGTGGTCGAGCAGCAGGCGGCGACCTGGCCGCGGTTCCGCACGGCCGAAGTGGCGCGTCTGTTCTGGTCGGCGATGCAGGCGCGCGCTGACGAGGATGCCGCCAAGAGTGCGCGAGGTGGATCCGTGGCGGGCGCGCAGCGTGCGCAAGGCTCCGCAGGGGCGCGCAGGCCGCGCGTGGCGCTGCTGTCGCCGGTGCCGCCGGACCGCTCTGGCGTCGCGGATTACACCGCGGCGTGCTGTGCGGAGCTGGCGCTGCGCGTCGATCTGCACGTGTTCACGGAGACCGAGAACCCCGCGCCGATCGCCAACACCGTGATCTCGCCGCTGTCCGAGCTGCCGATGCTGTCTGGCGAGTTCGACCGGGTGATCGGGGTGATGGGAAACTCGCACTACCACACGCGGATCTTCCGGTTGCTGATGCGCTACGGCGGGGCATGCATCTGCCACGACGTGCGGCTGGTGGGGTTCTACGCAGCGATCCTCGGCTGGGACCATGCGCTGGCTACGGCCTCGGCCGAGCTGGGGCGGCCGGTCGAGAGGCGCGAGGTCGACGGGTGGCTCGCCGACGAGTCGACGCTGAAGGCGACGTTCCTGGGCGAGCTGGCCGCGCAGTGCGAGCCGTTCATGCTCCATTCCCCCCCGGTTGCCAGGATCGTGGCGGAGCGCTTCGGCACTGAGCCGGTCTGCCTGCCGTTCTCGATCTACCGGGCGTGGGCGCCCGAGGCGCTGCTGGAGTCGCGCCGCCAGGAGGCGCGGGCGCGTCTCGGGATCGGCGATGGGGAGGTTCTAATCGCGACGTTCGGTTTCGTCGCCGAGACGAAGGCGCCGGGCGAGTGCATCTGGGCACTCGACCTGCTGCGCGGGTGGGGGATCGCGGCGCGTCTTGTCTTCGTCGGCGCAAGCCTGATGGGCGACCTGGCAGCGCTGCTCCAGCTGAGTGCGGAGCTGGGGCTTGAGGAGCATGTCCGCTTCCTCGAGGACTACGTCACCGAGGAGATCTACAGGGACTACCTGCTTGCTGCGGACTACGGGGTGCAGCTCCGGGCTTACGGCATGGGCGCGATGTCGGGCGCCCTGCTCGACTGCATCTCGTCCGGGCTGCCGACGGTTGCAAACCAAGACATGGCCGATGCCACGAACGCTCCGGGCTTCGTCCGTCGAGTGCCCGACAAGCTCGCGCCGGTTCTCGTGGCCGAGGCGATCGCGGACCTGATCGCCGCGGACGGCGTTGTCGAACGCGATGGCGCGGAGCGTCGGGCTTTCGAGGCGCGGCACAACTTCGGCGCCTATGCCGACCAGCTCTGCCAAGCCGTGGGCCTGCCCGCGACCATGGCCGACTGACCCGATGCCAGACCAGGACACCTATCTCGACATCTCCGAGCTTTTCGCCCGGCCTCTGCGCACCGGCATCCAGCGTGTCGAGCGCGAGCTGATCCGGCACTGGCCAGGGCCCGGCCGGCTCGTCCTTTGCGTCTACGATCACGCGCTCGACGATCTGCGGGTGCTGCCGCAGGCCGCGTCCGGCATCCTGACAGCGGCGTCGGACGCCGTCCTCCTCGACACGGCAGAGGAATGCGCGGCTTTGCATGCCCTGGTTGCCGGGCAGGACCCTGTGCGTCTTCCCGCCAGCGCGAGGCGCTTGGTCAATCCGGAGCTGTTCTTCGACGTGCGTCGGGCGCGCTTCTACGAGAGACTCGCCGGATCACAGATCGAGGTGTTCTGGCTCGTCTACGACTTCCTGCCCTACCTGGAGCCGCGCTGGTTCGAGCAGGGGTCCAGCCGAACCGCGATGTTCTACCTTCGGGCGCTCCGGTCCATCCGCCACGTCGCTTTCATCAGCGAGCATACCCGCCAGGACTACTTGCGCCGCGCCATGCGCAGCACGGAGCGCGACGGTCCGGTCATCGCCCTCGGTGGGGACGGCCTCGGCCTGGACGCACAGAGGTTCTTCGCCGGTCGCGCCGGCTACGTCGTGCTCGGCTCGATCGAGCCGCGCAAGCGTGTCGCCGCGATCTTGGAAGCGTTCATCGCGCTCTGGGCCGAGGGGATCGCGGCGCCGCTGACGGTCATCGGCTGCCTGCTGCCCCACGCGCAACAGGAAGTCCAACTGATGGCGACGCTCGAAAGCCAGCCGCTGTTCCGCCACCTTGGCCACGCCAGCGATACGGCGATCCGCGAGGTCATCGCGGGAGTGAGGGCAATGATCTTCGCGAGCGAGGGCGAGGGATTCGGCCTGCCGCCGTTCGAGAGCCTCTACAACGGCGTGCCGGTGGTCGTGAGCGCCTCGGTGCCGAGCATCGAGATGCTGCCGGCGCGAGGGCAGGTCCGGCTGGAGCGGGTGTCGGGGCCGTGCATTGCCGACGCAGTACGGGGCCTCGAGGACGACATCGTCGCGGAACGGCTCTGGCGCGAGGCAGCGGACCTGCGCATTCCCTCATGGCGGGATTTCGCGGCCGCAATGGCGCAGTGGGTGCACGGCCCCTGACCTGAAGCCGCCGTGCCGCACAATCATGCGAGATGCTCGTCCAAGTGAACCTTGCGCAGGACGGAGAAGCGGCCGGCGCCGAGGCTGTAGCAGCGGAACTGGAAGCCGAACGTGGTTTCGTCGATGGAGAACTCGAGCGATACGGCCGACTCCCCGGGCCGTACCTCGTGCCGGGCGAGCACGGCGCCGGTTCCGATCATCACCTCGCAGACCGCGACGGCTTCGGGCGCCCGGTCTGGGGTCTGCAGCTGCCATGTCACCCGGTGCCGGCCGGCGCGCAGCGGCATGTAGGGGCCGAACATCGCGATGCCGCCGTACCCCGCGGCGACGTCGATCCAGTCGCCCTCAGGCGAGGGGGTCGAGCCGTGCGCGGATGGTACGATCAGACGCTGCACCCGCTCCGGCCAGTGCTCGCGGAACAGCCGGGCCATGAAGGCGTGCACGGCCTCCGCCACGGGGACACGGTCGCTGCGTACCGCCTGGATCCACCAGATGAACGAGCGGTCGGGCTGGTCGCGCGCGACCAGGAGGCGTTCCGTGACCGACCAACCCGGCGCGGGCAGGTTTGGATCGAACGGCAGGATCGCGTCCGAGCGGGGATCGCGGCACAGCCAGATGCCCTGGACGGAAGCGACGTCGAAGCCCGCCAGCCGCACCAGCTCGCAGGCCTCGTCGGACGTCAGCTCGATGGTGTGCTCGGGGTGACTCCAGTTCAGCGGCGCCGTAACAAGCCGGTTGGGGCTGTCCATCACCAGATGCCCGCCGGGGCACAGCACGCGGGCCGCCTCAAGCGCGAAGCCCGCAACCTCCTCCGGCCACAGGTGCTCCAGGTTCTCGCCGGAGAACACGAGGTCGCAGCTGCCGTCCGCGACCCCGGACATGTCCGAAGCGGTGTTGGCGATCCAGGTCACGTTGTCAGGCAGGTCATCCGGCTCGGGCGAGTAGTACTCGATGCCGAGGTGCTCACGTACCCGGCCGTAGGTCTGCTCGATCCACGCGAAGTACCATGAACCGGCGCAGCCCGCGCTGAGCAGGCGTTGGGCGCCCGGTGGCATGGTGCGCAGCAGCGCGCCGCGCGACTGGTGCAGCAGGATGTTCACGTCGACCGCTGGCACGACCGGAGTCGTGGCGACGTGCGCGTCCGGGGGCGAGATTGCAGAGGCAAGCCCGCGTGTCGCCGCTTCCAGCGCCAGGACGCGGTCGGACAGGCCGTTCGTTCCGACCAGGGAGCGGATCGAGTGAGCGACAGGTCGCAGCGTTCTTCGCAGCATCGCGCGTTTCTCCGGGCCGTGATCAGCGGGGCCGCTCGCTTGGCGACAAGCAGGCCTGCGCGGAGGATTGTCCAGCCTGCAGTGGGCCGGCAAGGGACTGCGCGTCGGCTGCATCGCGGCGCGACCCGCGCGACAGGTGCTGCCGGACAGGTGCGGCGGTGGCGCACGCAGCGCCGGTTCCGCGGCTAACGCCCGCGGGCGCGCCCCGCGGTGGCCAGGGTCAGCAGGGCCGCCTCCATGCTGCGGGCGAGCCCCTCGAGGTCGGAGTCGGTGTGTTGCGACAGCGCGGCCTCGATCCTGCGAGCAGCCGCGATGGCGTCGTCGGCGCGCGTGCGCAGGTCTGCGATGTCGTGGAAATGCTGCGCGCGTTGCTCGGCGGCCAGGTCGTCGACGCGATGAACCATCTCCAGGATGCGGTCCTGGCGCCCGCGTATCTGGCCGAGCAGCGCGGTCTGGGCGCCAGCGTTGGGAGACGGGGTACCCACCCACGACCCGCGCTCGTCGAGCGCCTGGGCGAACCCAGCCAGCAGAAAGCCGCGCCCGCGCCAGGCAAGCGGCCGCAAGACTGGGCGCAGTGTCCAGGCGTATAATCTCGCCGCGACCCTGCGGCGCAGCGGCGGTCTGGGGGACACGGCCATCGGAGAAGGCACAGTCTCGACAGCCTGCACGGCGGGCTCGCGCGGTGGCGCGGGGCGTGCCGCAAGCTCGGCTGCCAGCGCGGACACCTCGCGCCTGAGCGCCTCGGCGTGGACGTCCAGCGCCTGTGCACGCGCACGCTCGGAGTCACGCTCGGCGCACGCGACATCGTGGACGGCGGCGCGATCGTCGAGCGAACGATGGGCGAGAGCCAACTGCGCCGCGGCCTCGGACTGCTGGGCCGCGAGCACGGCCCGCGTCGCTTCCTCGTGCCGGTGCAAATCCTCGTTGCGACGGCGCGTGTCGTCGATTTCGTGCTGCAGGTCGCTGAGACGCGTCCTGGCGGCGGAAACTTGTGCCTCGGCCGCGTGCGCGTTGACGGCCGCGGCCTGCGCGAGGGCGTCGGAACTGCGCATTCGCGCGTCGAGCAGGGCGGCCATCGCGTCGGCCGCGTCGGCGCGCGAGACCGCCGCGGCGCGTTCGCGCTCCGCGACCTCCGCGAGCGTTCTGATGTCGGAGACCGCTGCATCTGCACGGTGCTCCGCAGCCACCACGGCCGCGCGTAGAAGCTCCAGTTCCGTCTTTGTTGCTGCGGCTTCCGCCGCAAGCGTCTCAGAGGTGATATCGTAACAAACATATTGGTCGAAGACGTTGAGCGGCGTGTCGAAGTGGTGGCGAAGTGAGTCGAACTTCTCGCCGGCGAGATAGAACCGGTTCAGCCCGTCGAACCAGACGAACCGATATTGGTTGTCGAGCAGGACCGGTTCCCAGCTCACGTATGCCGGGATCTGCGTGCCAGGCCGCGTAGCCTCAACCACGACGATCCAGGGCCTGTAGCGCTGGAAATCCGCGCCGCGCAGCACGCTCTCCTCGGCCCCCTCGACGTCGATCTTGAGGAAGTGGATGACCAGCGGGGCAAAGCGTCGGCAGACCTCCGCGAGCGTGGTGGTTTGGACGATGCGGCTCTGTATCCTGAGACCTCCCGAACAGGTAGCGGCGGCCACGTCCTCATGCAGGGTCGACAGATCGGGATATTGTTCACAGACGTGGAACATTTCCTCCGCCATGCGATCGCTGACGGGCTGGGACAGGTTCACGTCGCGTGGCCGCGCCTCGTTTAAAAGACGGTGGCGGTCCTCTGTCGGCTCGATGTTCACACCGTGCCAGCCGCGCTCGTAGAACGCGCGAGTCACGGACAGGATCGTGGGGTCTGCCGCGCCGACGTCGATGTAGAAGCCGCCGGCGATGTTGCCCAGGGCGCGCATCAGCATGACGTCTTCGCCGTTCTGCGCGTAGGAGATCATGGTCATCGTGGCATCCGCTCCGTCTGGCTCCAGGCGGGATAAACCCTCATCTTCCTGGCCAGGACAACTGCAAACCTGGGAGGCCGCGGGCAGGAACGCCTGCGCGATCAGGCCAGCGGGTCGGGTCCGTTCGACAAGGAGAGAACGCCGCGGCAAGGGGCGTGCCCGGGGCGCGGCTTCGTATGGCCTGCACAAGCCGGCTCGGAGACCAGGGCGTTCGCGGTTGCCGTCGGGATGCCGGGATGGTCCGGGTCCAGCGGGGTTGCGGCCGTGCGCCGGGGCTCGCTTGGTCCGGCTCTCAGCGGCCACCGGCAGCGACGGAGGGCAGGCGCAGGTAGGCGAGGCGCTTGGCTTCCCTGCGGCCGCGCGCGACGCTGTCCAGGATCAGCCCGCAGGCCAGCGCCAGGAACGACAGCAGCACGAGCCCGGTGGACAGCACCGCCGTGGGCAGGCGCGGCACCAGGCCGGTGCGCAGGTAGGTCGCGACCACCGGGACCGCCAGCAGCACCGCGAGCGCCAGCAGCATCCCGGCCGCCGCCGCGAAGAACGCCAGCGGCCGCTCCTCCTTCACCAGCAGCACGATGGTGCGCAGGATGCGCAGGCCGTCGCTCCAGGTGCGCAGCTTCGACTCCGAGCCCGAAGGCCGCTCGCGGTAGGCGGAGGGATGCTCGCCCACCGGCATGCGCAGGGAGAGCGCGTGCACGGTGAACTCGGTTTCCGTCTCGAAGCCGGTGGCGAGCGCCGGGAACGACTTGACGAAGCGGCGCGAGAACACGCGGTAGCCGGACAGCATGTCGGTGATCTCGCGGCCGAACAGGCGCGCCACGATGCCCGTGAGCACGGCGTTGCCGAGGCGGTGACCGGGACGGTAGGCGCCGACGGCCTCGTCGACGCGGGTGGCGTTGACCATGTCCAGGGCGTCGTCGACCAGCAGGCGCAGCATTGCCGGCGCCGCGGCCGCGTCGTAGGTGCCGTCGCCGTCGACGAGGACGTAGATGTCGGCCTCCACGTCGGCGAACATGCGGCGCACCACGCTGCCCTTGCCGGGGCGGGGCTCGCGCCGGACGATTGCGCCGGCTGCACGCGCCGCCTCGGCCGTGCCGTCGGTGGAGTTGTTGTCGTAGACGTGCAGCGCGGCGCCGGGCAGGTAGCGCGCGAACTCGCGCACCACGCCCGCGATCGCCACAGCCTCGTCGCGGCAGGGGATCAGCACGGCCACGCGGAGATCCGTCGCGCGGACAGGCGCGTTCGGTTCGGGAAGGAGTGAGGCAGCAGGCGGCGTCGGATTCTGCACCCCCCCTTGTCGCCCGCGGCGAGGCGGCTGGCCAGGATCGGCGTTGCGCGCACGCTTGCCGGTCCCGCCTCGCACAACGAGACTGCGCGCATGGATCGTCTGCATCTTCGCGCCGCACGCGTGCTCGTCGAGGGCGCTGCCCGCCTTGACTCGCTGCCGGAAGCCACGGTGGTGGTCGAGGACGGGCGCATCGTCGGCGTGGAGCCCGGGCGCATCGGGGGACGCGGCGTCGACCTGCCGGACGGGGCGGTGCTCGCGCCGGGGCTCGTCGACCTGCAGGTCAATGGCGGCGGCGGCGTGCTCTACAACGACGCGCCCACGGCGGAGGCGGCGCTGGCGATCGCGCGGGCGCACAGGGACTTCGGCGTCACCACGATCCTGCCGACGCTGATCACCGACACGCGGGCGAGGATGCGCGAGGCTGCGGCGTCGATCGCGGACGCCGTGGCCGCGCCCTGCGGCGGGGTGGGCGGCGTGCACCTGGAAGGACCGTTCCTCAGCCCGCTGCGGCCGGGCGTGCACGATCCGTCGCTGATCCGGGGAATGGACGCGCAGGACCGCGCGCTGATCGCGGGGCTCGCGGCGCGGGTGCCGGTGGTGCTCACGCTGGCGCCGGAATGCGTGGCGGACGAGGACCTGCGCGCCCTGGCCGCGGCGGGTGTCGTGCTGTGCGCGGGGCACTCCGCGGCCTCGTTCGAGCGCGCGGTGGAGTCGCTGGGCCTGGGCGTGGGCGGGTTCACGCACTGGCCGAACGCGATGGCGCCGCTCGCGGGGCGGGCGCCGGGGGTCATGGGGGCGGCGCTCGCCAGCGCGCAGGCCTGGTGCGGGGTGATCGCGGACGGGGTGCACGTGCATCCCGCGACGCTGCGGCTGCTGCTCGCGTCGCGGGCCGCGGCGCCCGGGGCGGTTG
>JBPBQX010000160.1:0-31502 GCA_050955025.1 Janthinobacterium lividum | reverse complement strand
GGCAAGAACCCGCCGCACGACCTCCACGTCGTGATCGAGATCCCGCAGGGCAGCCAGGTCAAGTACGAGATCGAGAAGGAGAGCGGCGCGATCTTCGTCGACCGCTTCCTGTTCACGCCGATGGCGTATCCCGCGGCGTACGGCTTCATCCCGGGCACGCTGGCCGACGACGGCGACCCGGCGGACGCGCTGGTGCTCACGCCGGTGGCCGTGGTGCCGGGCGCGGTGATCCGCTGCCGGCCGATCGGGATGCTGGAGATGGAGGACGAGTCCGGGCGCGACGAGAAGGTGATCTGCGTCCCCCACGACAAGATCCACACGCAGTGGAAGACGGTGCAGTCGATCGACGACCTGCCCGAGATCACCGTCAAGGCGATCGAGCACTTCTTCACCCGCTACAAGGACCTGGAGCCCGGCAAGTGGGTGAAGGTCACGGGCTGGGCGGACAAGGAGAAGACCGAGGCCGCGATCCTGCGCTGGATCGACAAGGCGAAGTAGCTGCCTGTTCTTCCCTGAGTCATGGGATCAAAGGGTCCTCGGACCCTTTGCGGGTCCGGGCAGAGCCCGGCCCTGCTTTCTTCAGCTTCGCCTGAGCGCGCCCTCGACCAGCTCGACCTGGCGCGCGACCCGGAGCAGCGACTCCGACCCGCCGGAGGGACGCGGCGGCACCGTGCGGCGCGCGGCGACCGCGTCCAGGGCGCTCCCGACCCAGTCCGCCCAGCCGTCGTGCGGCGCGGCCTCGGGTCCGTGCTGGAGCGCGATCAGGCGGCCGGACAGGCGGCGCAGGGCGGCGTCCACGACCATCGCGGCCTCGACGCGGTCGCGGTGGCGGCGGCGCGGCTCCTGCAGGGCGCGGCCGATCGCGGCCTCCAGGTTGTTGCTCGCCAGGCCCGCGGCCCGGCGCGCCTCGCCCGTCGCCGCAGGCCCCGCGTCGCCCAGCGCGACGCGGGCGTAGCGGGCGTGGGTTAGCACGGTGCGCACCACCTCGTCGGGCAGGCGGTCCGGCTCCCAGCTCGGCCAGAGCAGCACGCTGCCGGCCACGGCGATCAGGCCGCCGACCAGGGTGAACAGGGTGCGCATCGCCGCGACCTCCAGCGAGGAGTGGCCGGGCTCGACCAGCTCGACGAGCACGACGATCTGCGGCGTCAGGCAGGCGATGTAGGCGCCGTAGCTGACCTGGCGGGCGGCGAAGCCCACCACGCACAGCGGGAACATCAGGGCCGCGAGCGCGAGCGGCGTGTGGGCGACCATCGCCAGGCCGCCGCCGAGCAGCGCGCCCAGCACCGTGCCGCCGATCCGCTCCAGCGCCCGCTGCCAGGTCGCGGCGAAGAACGGCTGCATCACCAGGACGACCGTGTAGGGCAGCCAGTGGGTGAAGGTCGTCTCGTAGGACAGCGTGACCACCAGCGCGGGCGCGGAGATCACCGCGGTGCGCACGGCGTGGCGCATCATCACCGAGCGCCAGCTCAGGTTGTCGCGGATGGGCCCGAGGATGCGCGCGCGCAGCGGCACGGCGGCCTCGCTGCCCAGCGTGCCGCCGGAGCGCTGCCCGCCCTGCGGCCCCGACACGGCGAGCATGATGCGCAGGCGGTCGCCGATCGCGTCGGCGATGCCGCGCAGCGCGGGCTCGTGCTGCCCCGCCGCCACGATGCGCGCGATGGCGGCGTCCATGCCGGTGCCGCGCTCGTCGCGCTCGTGCAGGATGTCGTCGGCCACGGACAGGAGCAGCGACTCCAGCGGCGCCAGCATGCCGTCCGCGCCCGCACGCAGCACCGGCGCGTGCTCCAACAGCTCGGACAGCGCGATCAGGGCGCCGAACAGCTGGTCGGCGGTTTCCAGCCGCACGCTGGCCTGCGCGGCGCGGGGCCCGACCTGGCCGCCGCCGCGGGCGAGCTCGACGACGCGGACCCGCGCCCGCTCGATCGCGTCGCGCACGGCGCGTCGGTGGCCGCGGGCGTGCGCCTCCCAGTCCGCGAGCGCCACGCCGTCGCGCCGCGCCAGGGCGTGCAGGTCCAGCGCCAGCTCGGCGAGCATCTGCCACGTCTCGGCCACCGCGAGGCGGGCGTGGCGCGCGGGGTAGAGGCGCCAGATCACCAGCGTCAGCAGCGTGCACCACAGCCCGCCGGCCACGAACATCGCGGCGATCACCCCCGCCTTGTGCGGGGCAAGCGGCACGTCGAGCGCGAACACCAGCACCACGGTCAGCACGTTGCCGATCGCCGCCGCCGCCAGCCCGTACACCCTGGCGTAGGCGTTGCAGAAGATCACGACGCACGCCAGCGGCACCACGACCGGGATGCCGAGCGGGCGCAGCATCCCGAAGCAGCTCCAGATCGCGGCGCCCACGGCGGTGAAGATCAGCAGGCCGGGGACGCGGGAGCGGATCGGGCCGCCCACGTCGCAGAAGCACGTCAGGTTCGCGGCCAGCGCCATGTAGACGAGCGGCGGCCAGGCGATCCACTCGTTGGCGATGATGACGATGGCGCAGGCCAGCGCGGCGCGCACGCCCTCGGAGATGTCGAGGCCGCGCAGGTCGAAGCCGATCGGCAGGCGGGCGAGGTCGCCGCCGGGACGGCGAAGGGACGCGAGGCGCATGTGCGGGGACCGGAGAAGGAAGGCCAGAGGCGCTGCCTCTGGACTCCGCCAAGGGAAGCCCCTTGGATGGCTTTACTTAAGCAAAGGGATCAAAGGGCCTCGGGCCCTTTGCGGGTTTGGGCAGAGCCCATGCTTGCCTTGCTCAGGCGGCGGTGGCCATCCCGCGCAGGACGTACTGCAGGATGCCGCCGTGGCGGTAGTATTCGACCTCGTCCAGCGTGTCGACGCGGCAGATCAGCGAGACAGTGTCCGTGGTCCCGTCGGCGCGGTGGATGTGCAGGGGCACGCGCATCCGCGGCGTGATGGTCTCCAGGCCCACGAGGTCGAAGGTCTCGTCGCCCTTGAGGTCGAGCGTGTGCCGGTCCACGCCCAGGGGGAACAGCATCGGCAGCACGCCCATGCCCACCAGGTTGGAGCGGTGGATGCGCTCGAAGCTCTCCGCCACCACGGCGCGGATGCCGAGCAGCATCGTGCCCTTCGCCGCCCAGTCGCGCGACGAGCCCATGCCATACTCCTTGCCGCCGAACACCAGCAGCGGCACGCCCTCGGCCTTGTAGCGCATGGCGGCGTCGTAGATCGGCATCTGCTCGCCGGACGGCATGTGGCGGGTGATGCCGCCCTCGATGCCGGGGACCA
This sequence comes from Janthinobacterium lividum, assembly GCA_050955025.1. GTDB lineage: Bacteria > Pseudomonadota > Alphaproteobacteria > Acetobacterales > Acetobacteraceae > CAXSEF01. The sequence goes on along the minus strand of JBPBQX010000160.1, from coordinate 28,271 downwards.
TCTCGTTCTTGATGCGGATGTTGGCGAAGGTGCCGCGCATCATCACCTCGTGGTTGCCGCGGCGCGACCCGTAGGAGTTGAAGTCGGCCTGGCGGACCTGGTGCTCGCCGAGGTACTCGCCGGCGGGCGAGGTCTTCTTGATCGAGCCGGCCGGGCTGATGTGGTCGGTCGTGATGTTGTCGCCGAGCAGGCCCAGCAGGCGCGCGCCGAGGATCTCGCCCTTGGCGGCCGGCTCCATGGTGATGCCGTCGAAATACGGCGGGTTCTTCACGTAGGTCGAGCCGTCGTTCCAGCGGTAGGTCTCGCTGCCGGTCTCGACCTGCAGGGCCTGCCACTCCTTGGTGCCCTTGCTCACCTCGCCGTAGCGGCGGACGAACTGCTCGCGCGTCACGGAGGAGGCGACGAGGTCGGCGATCTCCTTGTTGGTCGGCCAGATGTCGCGCAGGTAGACGGGCTGGCCGTCGCTGCCGGTGCCGAGCGGCGCGGTCGTGATGTCCTCCATCATGGTGCCGAGCAGGGCGTAGGCGACCACCAGCGGCGGGCTGGCGAGGTAGTTGGCGCGCACGTTGGGGCTGATGCGGCCCTCGAAGTTGCGGTTGCCGGAGAGGACGGAGACCGCGACCAGCTTGTTGTCCTCGATCGCGTCCACGATCGGCTCGGCGAGCGGGCCGGAGTTGCCGATGCAGGTCGTGCAGCCGTAGCCGACGAGGTTGAAGCCCAGCGCGTCGAGGTCCTCGGACAGGCCGGCGCGGTCCAGGTACTCGGTGACCACCTGGGAGCCGGGGGCGAGCGAGGTCTTCACCCAGGGCTTGGGCGTGAGGCCCTTGGCGCGGGCCTTGCGGGCGACCAGGCCGGCGGCGACCAGCACGTAGGGGTTCGAGGTGTTGGTGCACGAGGTGATGGCGGCGATCACCACGTCGCCGTGGCCGATCTCGTAGTTGGAGCCGAACACGTGCGCCTTGCGGCCGAGGTCGTTGGCCGGCACGCCGAGGCTGCGCGTCAGCTCGGACTGGAACGCGGTGGAGGCGGACTTCAGCGACACGCGGTCCTGCGGGCGCTTCGGGCCGGACAGGCAGGGCTCCACCGTCGACAGGTCGAGCTCCAGCGTGTCGGTGAAGACGGGCTCGGGGGTGGAGGCGTCGCGGAACATGCCCTGTGCGCGCAGGTAGGCCTCGGTCAGGGCGACGCGGTCCTCGTCGCGGCCGGTCTGGCGCAGGTACTCGAGGGTGAGCGCGTCGACGGGGAAGAAGCCGCAGGTCGCGCCGTACTCGGGCGCCATGTTGCCGATGGTGGCGCGGTCGGCGACGGGCAGGTGGTCGAGCGCGTCGCCGAAGAACTCCACGAACTTGCCGACCACGCCCTTGGCGCGGAGCATCTGCGTGACGGTGAGCACGAGGTCGGTGGCGGTGGCGCCCTCGGGCATGCGGCCGGTGAGGCGGAAGCCGATCACGTCGGGGATCAGCATGGCGATGGGCTGGCCGAGCATGGCGGCCTCGGCCTCGATGCCGCCCACGCCCCAGCCGAGCACGCCCATGCCGTTGACCATCGTGGTGTGGCTGTCGGTGCCGTACAGCGTGTCGGGGTAGGCGAAGGTTGTGCCGTCGATCTCGGCCGTCCACACCGCCTGCGCCAGGTACTCGAGATTCACCTGATGGCAGATGCCGGCGCCGGGGGGGACAACACGAAAATTCTCGAACGCCTCCTGGCCCCAGCGGAGGAAGGCGTAACGCTCGCCGTTGCGCTCGAACTCGATCTCGACGTTGCGCTGCAGGGAGTCGGGGGTGCCGGAGACGTCGACCATCACGGAATGGTCGATCACCAGGTCGACGGGGACCAGCGGGTTGACCTTCTGCGGGTCGCCGTTGAGGCGGGTGATGCCGTCGCGCATGGCGGCGAGGTCGACCACGGCGGGCACGCCCGTGAAGTCCTGCATCAGGATGCGGGCGGGCTTGAAGGGGACCTCCTTCGTGGAGGACCCGTTCTCCAGCCAGCCGACGACGGCGCGGGCGTCGTCGACCTTGTAGGAGCGGCCGTCCTCGAAGCGCAGGACGTTCTCGAGCAGCACCTTGAGGCTGACCGGCAGGCGGTCGACGTTGCCGACCTGTTTGGCGGCTTCGGGGATGGAGAAGTAGTCGTAGCGGCGACCGCCCACATCGAGGGTCCGGCGTGTGTGAAGCGTGTCGTGCCCGACGGTCTTCATGGCGTTCCTTTGGTGGGTGATGGCGCGGCCGGGCGCCCGCGTGGGGCCGGGCAGCTTGATCCCTGACGCGGGTTACACCATACCCGCGCGTTGTCCGTCCAGGCTGGCGCCTGTCCGGCGTGCGGGCATTCGCGCCCGCGGTGCGGGGTTGCATGAGCAAGATCCGCACCACCCGGCGCGAGGCCGCCCTGCCCGCCGCGCGCCGGCACACCGACCGGGGATACGCGATGCGACTGGTGGCGAGCGGCCTGGCGGTGCTGCGCGGCGAGCGGCTGGTGCTGCGCGACGTCGACCTGTCGGTGGTGGCAGGCGGCGCCACGCTGCTGCTCGGCCGCAACGGCGCGGGCAAGTCCACGCTGCTGCGGGTGCTGGCGGGGCTGCGCCGGCCGGACGCGGGGGCGCTCAGCTGGGACGGGCACGACGCGCTGTCGGACCCGGCGGGGCACGCCGGGCGCTGCGCCTACCTGGGGCATGCGGACGCGATCAAGCCGGGGCTGACGGCGGCGGAGAACTTGGCGCTGGCAGCGCGGGTCGGCGGCGGGCGGGTGGCGGACGCGCTGGAGCGGCTGGACCTGGCGCCGCTGGCGGAGCTGCCGGCGCGGATGCTGTCGGCGGGGCAGAAGCGGCGGCTGGCGCTGGCGCGGCTGTCGCTGTCGCGCGCGGCGCTGTGGCTGCTGGACGAGCCGACGCTGGGGCTGGACGTGGCGTCGGTGGCGCGGTTCGGGGCGATGCTGGCGGCGCACCGGGCGGGGGGCGGGGTGGTGGTGAGCGCCACGCACCTGCCGCTGCCGCTGCCCGGGGCGGAGGAGCTGCGGCTTGGCGCGTAGGCAAGGAAGGCGAAGGGCTCTGCCCTTCGATCCCGCCAAAGGCTCGCCTTTAGAAACCCGGACTTGGGCCTGCGGCTTGCCTTGGTGTGCCGGTCCAGGGGCGCTGCCCCTGGCGGGTCCAGGGCAGCGCCCTGGCCTTGCTGTCTTCCGATGAGCCTGTTCGCCGCGCTTCTGTCGCGCGAGATGCGGCTGTCGCTGCGCCACGGCGCGGACAGCCTGGGCGCGGTGCTGTTCTTCTTCCTGGCGGGCGCGCTGTTCCCGCTGGCGATCGGGCCGGCGCCGGAGACGCTGGGGCGCCTGGCGCCGGGGGTGGTGTGGGTGTGCGCGCTGCTGGCGACGCTGCTGCCGCTGGACCGGCTGTTCGGCGCGGACCTGGACGACGGGTCGCTGGACCAGCTGCTGCTGACGGGGATGCCGGCGGGCGGCGTGGCGCTGGCCAAGGCGTGCGCGCACTGGCTGGTGACGGGGCTGCCGCTGCTGCTGGCGGCGGGGCCGCTGGCGGTGATGCTGCGCATGCCGACGGAGGGCGTGCCGGCGCTGCTGGCGGGGCTGCTGCCGGGGACGCTGGCGCTGTCGCTGCTGGGGACCACGGGGGCGGCGATCGTGCTGGGGGCGCGCCGGGGGGGCGTGCTGCTGCCGCTGCTGGTGCTGCCGCTGGCGACGCCGGTGCTGATCTTCGGGGCGGCGGCGGCGGACGCGGCGGCGACTGGGATGAGCGCGCGGCCGCACCTGCTGCTGCTGTGCGCGGTGCTGGCGGTGGCGGCGCCGCTGTGCCCGCTGGCGGCGGGGGCGGCGCTGCGCGGGGCGGTGGAGTAGCGCGGGCCGGGTGTGTGTCGTCGCGGCCAGGACAATGTTGCGCCTGCGCCACAGCCGGCGGCGATGATGGGAGGCGGGGACACTGTCACGGTGCGACCGGCTCGGCGTCGCGGCGGCGTGTGCTAGGGCTTGGGGTGATCCGATCCGGCCCGCGGCGGCGTGCCGCGGTCCGCCGGAGCCATCCCCCATCCTGGAGACTTCCGATGCGCCAGCTTGCCGTCGCAGCCGCCCTGCTGCTGTCCCTGCCCGCCTTCGCTCTCGCCCAGAGCGCAACCACCATGAGCCCGGCCAGCCCGAGCGCCGGCTCGCAGATGCCGCAGCCCGAGAACAGCCTGCCGTCCGGCGCCACGACCGGCACGCACGCCGACACCAGCGGCGGGATGCACCGCCATGTGACGCGCCACCGCCGCCATACCGTGCATCATAGCAACCCGAGCCACGCGATGAGCCACACGGTTCCGCAGAGCTCCGCCCAGTAGCACCCGGCGACCACTCCGGTTTTGAAGAGGCCTTCCCATGCGTAAGCTGATCCTTGCCGCAGCCCTGCTGCTCGCGCTTCCCGCCGTGTCGATGGCGCAGGACGCGCTGACCTCCACCACCAGCCCGCCGAACCCCGGCACCGGGTCGCAGATGCCCCAGCCGGCCAACAGCCTGCCGAGCAACAGCGCCAACTCGGTGGCCACGTCCAGCACGCCCGGCCGCCGCCACCGCACCGTGAACCGGAACAACCCGGGCCGCGCGATGAGCACGACGCGCCCGACGCCGCTCGCCCAGTAGTCGGCGGGGCGGGGCGCGGGTCCACACCGCGCCCCGCCCGGACCACCCGTCGCGGGCTGCTCCCGCACGGCTCCGGCTCCCGGCCGGCTCGCACCTCCAGGCGCTTGTTGCGGGGGGTCGCGGATCGCGGCGGGGCAGCCTCCAGGTCCCGGCGCGACGGGGACTAGCGGCGCGTCTTGGGCTCGAAACGGTACGGGCTGTCGCTCGTGGTCATCGGGTCCAGCGCCAGGCGGTGCTCCAGCGGCGGGAACGCCCGGCTCCGGCAGCCCTCGCGCTCGCACAGGCGGCACGACAGGCCGATGCCGACGGTGGCGCGCTCGATGTCCATGGCGTCGGCGTAGACCAGGTCGGGCGCGTGGCCGATGTCGCATCCCATGGCGATCACGTGCACCGGGTTCGGCTCGCCCCACATAGCCGCCGGCTTGCTGACGGTGCGGGCGAAGCAGAGGAAGGTCGCGCCGTCGGGCAGCTGGGCCACCTGCACGCGCATCGCGCCGGGCGTCGCGAAGGCGGCGTGCACCACCCAGCGCGAGCACGAGCCGCCGAAGCGGGCGAACGGGAAGCCGGCGGCGGAGAAGCGTTTCGTCACGTTGCCCGCGGGGTCGACGCGCAGGAAGAAGAACGGCACGCCGCGCGCGCCGGAGCGCTGCAGGGACGACAGGCGGTGGCAGGCCTGCTCGAAGCTGACGCAGAAGCGGGCGGCGAGGAGCTCGACGTCGTGGCGCAGCGCCTGGGCGGCCTCCAGGAACGGCGCGTAGGGCATCAGCAGGCAGCCGGCGCCGTAGTTGAGTAGCGCGATGCGGATCAGGGCGGCGGCCTCGGCGGAGGAGGGCGCGATCACGGCGAGCTCGGCCTCCACGGCGTCGCGGGCCTCCAGCAGCATGAGCTGGAACGCCATGTGGAAGCCGCGGCTCTCGCGCGGCAGCTGCTCGGACAGGGTGAGGGAGCGGGCGGCGGGGTCGTAGCGGCGCAGGGCGCCTTCCAGGGGGGCGACGCGCACGCTCAGGCCGTGGGTGCGGCGCAGGCGCTCGGCGAGCGCGTGGTTGGTCTCCGACGGCGTGGCGCCCAGTTCGGCGCCGATCGCCTCGGCGGCGGCCTCCATGCCGGGGAAGTGGTTGGCGCGCTCGTGGAAGGCGTCGCGCGCCTCCTCGTTGGGCAGCAGGATGCGCCGGCCCGAGGGAAGGGCGAGGCCGCTCGCGTCGTCGCGGGCCACGCGCCAGGCGCGGTAGAGGGCGAGCACGGCGCGGGCGGCGCCCGGGGAGTTGGCGAGGGACTCGATCTCGTTCTCGCCGACGTGCTCGTTGCCGAGCAGCGGGTCGGCGAAGGCCTCGCGCAGGCCGGCCTCCATCTGGCGTTCCTGTGCGCCGGACAGGGCGGCGAGGTCGACGCGCAGCACCTCGGCGAGGCGGATCAGCAGCGAGGCGGTGACGTTGCGCTGGTCGTGCTCGATCAGGTTGAGGTAGCTGGCGGAGATGCCGAGGCGGACCGCGAGTGCCTGCTGGGACATCGCCTGCTCCAGGCGCAGGCGGCGGACGGTGCGGCCGATGAGGGGGCGTGCCATTGGGTGCATGTTTTACAACTTCACACCGCCGGTTGTGAAGGCCTCGACCTGATTTCGCCACGCGACCTGCTTGTGCGGTGCAGCAGCGTCCGGGTTGTGTTAATTGTTGACCAGCACCGATTGCCCAGGAGTTTTCAGCCATGACGCCGAGCGTGAACCACAGCCCCGACGGGATGGGCGGCAGCGCCCCCCAGGACCCGAACCGCTTCGAGGGCATCCGCCGCGACTACACCCCCGCCGAGGTCGCGCGCCTGTCCGGCTCGTTCCACGTCGAGCACACGCTGGCCAGGATGGGCGCGGCGCGGCTGTGGCACCTGCTCAAGACCGAGCCGTACGTGAACACGCTCGGCGCGCTGACCGGCAACCAGGCGATGCAGCAGGTCAAGGCCGGGCTCAAAGCGATCTACCTGTCGGGCTGGCAGGTCGCAGGCGACGCCAACAGCAACGGCGAGATGTATCCGGACCAGTCGCTCTACCCGGTCGATTCGGTGCCGAAGGTTATCACCAAGATCAACAACGCGCTACGCCGCGCGGACCAGATCGCCCACCTCGAGGGCGACAACACGCAGTACTGGATGGCGCCGATCGTGGCCGACGCCGAGGCGGGCTTCGGCGGCGCGCTGAACGCCTTCGAGCTGATGCGCGCGATGATCCACGCGGGTGCGGCCGGCGTGCACTTCGAGGACCAGCTCGCGTCGGAGAAGAAGTGCGGCCATCTCGGCGGCAAGGTGCTCGTGCCGATCAGCCAGCACATCCGCACGCTGAACGCGGCTCGGCTCGCGGCCGACGTCGAGAACGTCTCGACGGTGCTGCTGTGCCGCACGGACGCGCATTCGGCGCAGCTGCTCACCGCGGACGTGGACGAGCGCGACCGCCCGTTCATCACCGGCGAGCGGACGCCCGAGGGCTTCCACCGCATCAAGCCGGGCGTGGGCGTGGACTACGCGATCGCGCGCGGCCTGGCGTACGCGCCGTACTCCGACCTGCTGTGGTGGGAGACGAGCGAGCCGAACCTCGAGGAGGCGGAGCGCTTCGCCAATGAGATCCACCGGCAGTTCCCGGGCAAGATGCTCGCCTACAACTGCTCGCCCTCGTTCAACTGGAAGAAGAAGCTGCCCGAGGACAAGATCGCCAGCTTCCAGAAGGCGATCGGCGCGATGGGCTACAAGTTCCAGTTCGTGACACTCGCCGGCTTCCACAGCCTGAACCACTCGATGTTCACGCTGGCGAAGGGCTACAAGGAGCGCGGCATGGCGGCGTATTCCGAGTTGCAGCAGGCGGAGTTCGCCTCCGAGGCGGCCGGCTACACCGCGACGCGCCACCAGCGCGAGGTCGGCACCGGCTGGTTCGACGCGGTGGCCACCACGGCGGCGGGCGGGCAGTCGTCCACCACGGCGATGGCCGGCAGCACGGAGACCGAGCAGTTCCACGACACGGCCGAGGCCGTCCAGGCGCCCGGCCACAACTGGGGCTCGGAAGCCGCGGAATAAGCGGCGGCCGCCAGGTTCGGGGAGGCGCGTCGGGGCGCGGGGGAAACCCCGCGCCCCTTCGTCGTTCAGGAGGCGGGGTCGGACGCGCCGGCGCCCGCGTCGTCGTCGGGTGCGGCGGCCAGCAGGATGACCACGAGCACCAGGGTCACGACGCCGAGCAGGCCGAGGCCGGTCGGCCAGCCCAGCGCGGGCGCCATGATCGCGGCGCCCAGGACGCCGGCGACGCTGAGGGCGCACAGGACGGCCCGGCGGGCGGTGGTGGCGGTGTTCCTCGCGTGACGATCCTGCATGGCCTTGTCCCCGGTGCGTGCCGCTTCGGGTTAAAGGCCGGACGTGAAGAAACCGTTAAGACCGTGGGAAATCGGGGAAAGGCATTATCGTTCCTCTCCCGGAGTTGCGCGGCGGCCGCTCAGAAATCGATGCAGCGTCCCTTGCTTTCCCAGTCGCCGTAGCGCGTCGGGTCCTTGCCCTTGGGGCCGCCGGTCTCCTTCGGCGGCTCGGGACTCCGGGCGGCCGGCTCGGGCGCGGGCGTGGCAGGGGGGACGGCGGGCAGGTCGGGTGTCTTGCTCATCGCCGGGAGATCGTGGGCCTCGCGGCGTGGCGCAAGGCGCGCGTGGTGCCGGCCGACGCGGTGCGGCTCAGTGGTGCTCGGATTCGGCGAGGCGCTGCGTGGCGAGCACGTGCCACGGCGCGTCGGGAGCGCCGGCCGCCAACGCCTTGCGGTAGAGGTCGGCCGACTCGGCGTCGACGTGGCCCTGGGCGCGCGTCGTGGCCTCGGCGACCTCGAAGGCGACCGTGGCGTCGAAGCGGATGCCCAGGGCGCGGCGCCAGGCGGCGGCCGCGTCGCCCCAGCGGCCGATGGTGGCCTCGGCCTGGCCGAGGATGAGGAGGCCCTGTCGCGCCTGGTCCGAGCCGGGCGGCAGCTTGGCGATGCTGTCGCGCAGCTCGCCGAGCAGCTTGTCGTCCTCCGCCGCGCGGCCGGAGGACGCCGCGATGCGCGCGGCCAGCGGCGCCGCCGGCAGGTCCGGGCGACCCGCCGAGATCAGGTAGAGCCCGACCGACATGCCGGGCACCAGCAGGAGCGCCGCCACCAGCGGGCCGCGCGCGGCACGGACCGGGGCGACCTCGTCGCGCGCGGCCTCGGCGAGCAGGCGGCGCTGCACCTCCAGGCGGGCGCTGCCGTGGTCCGCCGGCGCGATGCGGCCCTCGCCCAGGTCGCGGTCCAGCTCGGCGAGCTGGGCACGGTGCAGCGCCAGCGCGGGGTCGCGGCGCCCGCGCACGGTGACGCCGCGCCCCATCGCCCAGGCCACCGGCGCCAGGGACACGGCGCACAGGCAGAGGATCGCCAGCCAGACCATCACGCCGCGCCGCGCGCGGTCACGGCACGCCCCGCCCGTGTGGTCATCGTGCGCCGGTCAGCTCGGCCAGGCGTGCGCGCTCGCCGTCGTCGAGCGGCGCGGGGCCGGCCGGGGGACGCCTGCGCGCCAGCCACGCCGCGCACAGCCCCGCGAACACCGCCAGGAACGGCGAGCCCCACAGCAGCAGCGTTCCCGCGTCGAGCGGCGGGCTCAGGCGCACGAAGTTGCCGTAGCGGGCGACCATCCAGGCGACCACTTGGCTGTCGCTGTCGCCGGCCGCGACGCGCTGTCGCACGATGCCGCGCAGGTCGCGGGCCAGGTCGGCGCCGGAGTCCTCGATGCTCTCGTTCTGGCACACCAGGCAGCGCAGCTGGGAGCCGACCTGCTCCGCACGCGCCTCCAGCGCCGGGTCGTGCAGCATCTCCGCCGGGTCGCTCAGCGCCAGCGCCGGCCCGGCCGTCAGCCCGAGGGCGAGGACCGCGGCCCACAGGGTCCGGACGGCGGCGGCAGGAGGGAGGTGGCGCAGGCGCATGGCGATCGGGTCCGGGCTCTGGCGGGGGTGACTGGATAGGCCGTTTCGCCGGCGCGCGCCAAACCTGCGGACGTCGGCCGCGCTCAGCCCAGCTTGCGGAGCAGCGGCATGAGCTGCTGGCGCACGACGTCCGGGTCCAGCGGGCCCGCCCAGTGCCAGTGGACGATGCCGGCGCGGTCCACGACGAAGCTCTCCGGCACGCCGGTCAGGCCCCAGTCGATGGCGGCCCGCCCCGTCGCGTCGCGCGCCACCCTGGCGTAGGGGTTGCCGTTGTGGCGCAGGAAGTCGGTCGAGGCCTCGGTGCGGTCCTTGTAGGTCACGCCCCAGATCGGCATCCCCGCCTTCGCGAGCTGCCCCAGGAGCGGCGCCTCCTGCACGCAGGGGATGCACCACGACGCGAAGAAGTTCACCAGGATCGGGCGCGGCGGCGCGGCCAGGTCGGCCGACGAGAACCCCTGCCCCGGCGAGCCGTCAGGCAGCGGCTGCGCCGGCAAGTCGAACGGCGGCACGGGGTGGCCGACCAGCGGGCTCGGCACGCCGTGCGGGTCGAACGCGCCGGTGCGCATCCGGTCCAGCATGGTCCAGAAGCCGAGGCCGCCGGCGGCCGCGATGCCCAGCGGCGCAAGCATCAGCACGCGGCGGCGGTCGATCGCGATCATGCGGCGGGGGTCGGGGAAGGAAGGAAGGAAGCATGGGCTCTGCCCAAACCCGCAAAGGGTCCGAGGACCCTTTGATCCTTTGACTTAAGGGAAGCCATCCAAGGGGCTTCCCTTGGCGGAGTCCAGAGGCAGAGCCTCTGGCCTTGCCTTCCTGCGCGCGCCGCCACGGTCATTCGGCGGCCACGACCATGCTGCGCCGCCGCGCCGGGGCGCCGACGCGCAGCCTGCGGTCCGCCAGCGACAGCACGCCGCCGGCCGCCATCACCAGCGCGCCCAGCCAGATCCACGGCGCCAGGACGTTGTCGTGCAGGCGCAGCACCGCCTCGCCGTCGCGCTCGTCGCCGAGCACGGCGTAGAGGTCGCGCATCAGGTTGGTGTCGATCGCCACGTCCTCGACCGTCTGGCCCTGGGTGGCAAAGGTGTGGCGCGACGGGCGCAGCGTCACGACCGGGTGGCCGTTGCGCGAGACTGCGATGGTGGCGACGCGCGACTTGAAGTTGGGGCCGGGCTCGTCGGCGAGGTCCTCCAGGGTCCAGGTGTAGCCGGCGACGTCGACGCTCTCGCCGATGTGGACAGCGACGATGCGCTGCTGGGCGAGCGACATGCCCGCGATGCCGGCGATGGTCACGCCCATGCCGGCGTGGGCGATCGCGGCGCCGAGCACGGAGAGAGGGAGGGCGACGAGGCGCGACCAGCTCGTGGCGAGCGGGACGCGGAACAGGCGGATTCGCTCCACGAGCTCGGAGAAGGAGCCGAGGATCAGCCAGGCGCTGGCGGCGAAGGCGAGCGCGGGAAGCACGGCCATGCGGAACAGGCAGAACGCCGCGACGGTGGCCGCGATCAGGGCGGCCCACCAGACGCGCATCAGCACGGGGGCGAGCTGGGCGCGCTTCCAGGGCATCAGCGGGCCGATCGCCATGAAGGCGAACATCGGGATCGCCAGCGGCAGCACGGTGGCGTTGAAGAACGGCGCGCCCACGGAGATCTTGGCGCCGAGCAGGAGGTCGGCGAAGGGCGGGTACATCGTGCCGGTGATCACGACGGCGCAGATCGAGCACAGCAGGATGTTGTTGAGGACGAGCGAGCCCTCGCGCGAGATCGGCGCGAACACGCCGCCGGCGGCCAGCGTGGGGGCGCGCAGGGCGAACAGGAGGAGGGAGCCGCCGATGACGATGCCGAGGAGGGCGAGGATGAACACGCCGCGCGCGGGGTCGTTGGCGAAGGCGTGCACGGAGTTGAGGATGCCGGAGCGGACGAGGAAGGTGCCGGACAGCGACAGGGAGAAGGTCGCGATCGCCAGCAGCACGGTCCAGATCTTCAGGCTTTCGCGCTTCTCGACGACGATGGCCGAGTGCACCAGCGCGGTGCCGGTGAGCCAGGGCATGAGGGAGGCGTTCTCGACCGGGTCCCAGAACCAGTAGCCGCCCCAGCCGAGCTCGTAGTACGCCCACCACGAGCCGAGTGCTATGCCGCAGGTCAGGAAGCACCACGACACCAGCGCCCAGGGGCGCACCCAGCGGCCCCAGGCGGCGTCGATGCGGCCCTCCAGCAAGGCGGCGACGGCAAAGGCGAAGGGCACGGCGAAGCCGACGTAGCCGGCGTAGAGCACGGGCGGGTGGAACGCGAGGCCGGGGTCCTGGAGCAGCGGGTTCATGCCGCGGCCGTCGGTCGCCGGCGGCCACATGCGCAGGAACGGGTTGGAGGTCAGCAGCGCGAACAGCAGGAAGCCGGCGGAGGTGCCGCCGAGCACGCCGAGGACGCGGGCGCGCAGGGCGGAAGGCAGGCCGCGGCCGAAGCACGCGACGGAGCCGCCGCACAGGCCGAGGATCAGCGCCCACAAGAGGATCGAGCCCTCGTGGTTCCCCCAGGTGCCGGTGATCTTGTAGAGCAGCGGCTTCGCGGCGGCGCTGTTCTCGGCGATGTTGGCGACCGAGAAGTCGTCGGAGGCGGCGCTCCACACCAGGGCCGCGGCGGCGACCACGAGGGCCAGCATCTGGCCGACGGCGAGGCCGGGGGCAGCCGCCATCAGGCGGGCGTCGGCGCGGTGGGCGCCGTAGAGCGGGATCGCGAACTGCGCCACGGCGAGGCAGCACGCCAGGGCTAGGGCGAAGTGGCCGAGCTCGGGGATCATGCCCGGTTCCTTGTGGTGCGAGGCGCGGGGGCCGTCACGAGCCGCGCGCCGGGGTGGCGGCGAGCGCGGTCCATTCCGAGGCGGGCGGCGGGCCGCCCTTGGCCGGGTCCCAGCGGCCGGACTTCTTCAAGGCGTCGGCGACGTCCTTGGGCATGTAGGCCTCGTCGTGCTTGGCGAGCACGTCCTGGGCGCGGAAGGTGCCGTCGGCCTGCAGGCTGCCCAGCGTGACCACGCCCTGCCCCTCGCGGAACAGGTCGGGGAGGATGCCGACGTAGGTCACGGCGACGGTGGCGCGGCCGTCGGTCACCTTGAAGGAGGCGGCGGGCTGGCCGTCCACGTTGCTGCGGTGAAGCGAGCCAGCCTCAACCATGCCGCCGAGGCGGATGGTGCGGTTGGGCGGCGGCGCGTCGGCGAGGATCTGCGTGGGCGCCATGAAGAACACCAGGTTGCCGCCGAGTGCGGACAGCGACAGCGCGGCCGCGGAGCCGAGCCCGACCCCGCACGCCAGCACCACCCAGAGCCTGCGACGCTTGCGTGTCATATGTTCCCCTGCCCTGCCGCCGCGCGCGGGTCGAGTGCGGCGAGCCTGCGGCGCGCCTGGCGCAGGCGCACCGCGGCGTTCGCGGAATAGGCCACGACCAGCACGGCGGCGAGGCCGTAGGACGCGGCGATGAACGGCAGATGCGTCATGCTGCGCCGTCCACAAGCCCGGCGAGCCGGGTGGCGGCCGCCTGCGGGCGCGGCGCCTCGTCGCGGCCGGCGGCGTCGGCGCGCGCCATCAGGAGGCCGCGCACGCGGCGCTCCATCACGCTCGCGCGCAGGCGGGCGCAGACGACCGCCGCGAAGCCGATGGTGAAGCCGAGCGTGGAGACGGCGAGCGGCCACAGCATGCGGCTGTCCATGGTGGGCGCGCCGGTCAGGGTGATGCTGTCGGGCTGGTGGAGGGTGTTCCACCACTGCACGCTGAACTTGATGATCGGCAGGTTGACGACGCCGACGAGGGCCAGGATCGCGCCGGCGCGATAGCCACGCTGCGGGTCGTCGAAGGCGCGGACCAAGGCGATGTGGCCGAGGTAGAGGAAGAACAGGACCAGCACCGAGGTCAGGCGCGCGTCCCACACCCACCAGGCGCCCCACATCGGCTTGCCCCACAGCGAGCCGGTGGCCAGGCACAGCGCGGTGATGCCGGCGCCGACGGGGCCGATCTCGACGGCGGCCAGGTCGGCGAGCGGGTGGCGCCAGACCAGCGAGACGAACGAGCACGCGGCCAGCGACGCGTAGCCGGCGGACGCCAGCCAGGCGGCTGGGACGTGGATGTACATGATGCGGACGGTGTCGCCCTGCTGCCAGTCGGCGGGCGAGAAGAACAGGCCCCAGGTCAGGCCGGCGAGGGTCAGCAGGAGACCGGCGCCGTTCAGCCAGGGCTGCATCCGCGCGCCGAGGCGCAGGAAGCGGCCGGGGTTGGCGAAGCGGTGCAGCCAGCTGCCGGTGCGGCCCTGGGGCTGCGTGAAGGTCGTGCTTGCGTCCACTGGGCCTACCTGTAGCTGCCGGCGGGAATTGCGAGGCGTGCGCGGCCGAGCGGGTGCGCGATGCGGCGGCGCGGCGCATCGCCCTGGTGCGCGGTGGTGTTGCGGATCGGTTCCTGCATGATCCAGCCCTCCCGCGGCCCTGCCTCTTGCGGGCATGCCGACCTATACGCGCCCTGCCCTGCGGGGGTATCGCACCCCGGTGCTTACCGTATCGTGGCGGGAAGCTGAACAGGGAAGAGTTTCGCGCAGATGCTGTTTGCGATCACGTGCACCGACAAGCCGGAAAGCCTGCCGATCCGGCTGGCCACCCGCGACGTCCACATCGCCTATCTTCGCAGTCACGTCGCGAGCCTGGTGCAGGCCGGGCCGCTGCTCGATCCGCAGGGGCGGCCGTGCGGCAGCCTGCTGCTGGTCGACGTCGCGGACGCGGGGGCGGCGCATGCGCTGGCCGCGGGCGACCCGTACGGCAAGGCGGGGCTGTTCGAGAGCGTGGTGGTGCGGGCGTTCCGCAGCGTGTTCCGCGACGGCGCCATGGTGGGCTGAGGCGCGGGCGGGTGTTCTGGCTGGTGAAGTCCGAGCCGGACAGCTTCTCGTGGGCCCAGCAGGTGGCGGCCGGCGTCGAGCCGTGGACCGGGGTGCGCTCCCACGCCGCGAGGAACAACCTCGCGGCGATGCGGCTGGGCGAGCGGGCGTTCTTCTACCACTCGATCACGGGGCGCGAGATCGTGGGCGTGGTGGAGGTGGCGCGCGCGGCGTACCCGGACCCGACGGCCGAGGAGGGCGGGCCGTGGCTGTGCGTGGACCTGCGCGCGGTGGGGGCGATGCCGCGGCCGGTGACGCTGGCGCAGGTCAAGGCCGACCCGGCGCTGTCGGCGATGGCGCTGGTGCGGCTGTCGCGCCTGTCGGTGGGCCCGGTGGGCGAGGCGGAATGGCGGCGCGTGTGCGCGCTCGGCGGCTGGCGGGACGGCTGAGCCGGCCAAACGCCTGACAACGCGGGCGAATCGCCTTCGTCGAGGTTTCCAAAGGCGAGCCTTTGGCGGAGTTTGAGGCAGCGCCTCAACCTTGCTTCCTTTCGCCTCCGCACCTGCCCATGATGCCGCCAAGCCGCCGCCAAGGCGGCACTTCCCGGGAGACGCCCATGTCCGCCGACGCCCTGTACCATGTGAAGCCTGCGCTGGCCGCCTCGTCGCACGTCAATGCCGAGCGCTACCGGCTGATGACGAACCATGCCGCGCTGGAGCCCGACGCGTTCTGGGCTGAGGAGGCGCGTCGGGTGGCGTGGATGCGGGCGCCGACCGAGGGCTGCGACGCGAGCTTCGGCAGCGGGGTTGCGCCCGGGGCGGACGACGTGTGGATCCGCTGGTTCGCGGACGGGACGCTGAACGCGTCGGCGAGCTGCCTGGACCGGCACCTGGCGGAGCGGGGCGAACAGGTGGCGATCATCTGGGAGGGCGACGACCCGGGCATGCAGCGGCACGTGACGTATCGCGCGCTGCACGAGGAGACGTGCCGGCTGGCGAACGCGATGCTGGCGCTGGGCGTGGGGCGGGGCGACCGGGTGACGATCTACCTGCCGATGGTGGTCGAGGCGGCGGTGGCGATGCTGGCGTGCGCGCGGATCGGGGCGGTGCATGCGGTGGTGTTCGGGGGGTTCTCGCCGGACAGCCTGGCGGGGCGGATCCAGGACTGCGGGTCCACGCTGCTGATCACCGCGGACGAGGGGCGGCGGGGCGGGCGGCGCGTGGCGCTCAAGGCCAACGCGGACGCGGCGCTGCGGTCGTGCCCGACGATCGCCAACGTGATCGTGGTGGCGGTCACGGGCGGCGCTGTGCCGATGCAGGCGGGGCGCGACCACTCGTATGCGGAGCTGATCGCCGCGGCCGGGCCGGAGTGCGCGCCGGCGGAGATGGCGGCGGAGGACCCGCTGTTCATCCTCTACACCTCGGGCAGCACGGGCAAGCCGAAGGGGGTGATCCACTCCACCGGCGGCTACATGGTGTGGGCGAGCTACACGCACGAGCTGGTGTTCGACTACAGGCCGGGCGAGATCTACTGGTGCACGGCGGACGTGGGGTGGGTCACGGGGCACACCTACATCGTGTACGGGCCGCTCGCGAACGGGGCAACGACGCTGATGTTCGAGGGCGTGCCGTCGTGGCCGGACAGCGGGCGGTTCTGGCAGGTCGTGGACAAGCACAAGGTCAACATCTTCTACACCGCGCCGACGGCGATCCGGGCGCTGATGCGCGACGGGGACGCGCCGGTGAAGGCGACGTCGCGCGAGAGCCTGCGCGTGCTGGGCAGCGTCGGCGAGCCGATCAATCCCGAGGCTTGGCACTGGTACTACGAGGTGGTGGGGGGCAGCCGCTGCCCGGTCGTGGACACTTGGTGGCAGACGGAGACGGGGGGGATCATGATCTCGCCGCTGCCGGGGGCGGTCGCGCAGAAGCCGGGGTCGGCGACGCTGCCGCTGCCCGGGGTGATCCCGGTGCTGGTGGATGCCGAGGGGCGCGAGCTGGAGGGCGTGGCCGAGGGCAACCTGTGCATCGCCGAGAGCTGGCCGGGGCAGGCGCGGACGCTGTACGGCGACCACGCGCGGTTCGTGCAGACGTATTTCTCGACGTATCCGGGCAAGTACTTCTCGGGGGACGGGGCGCGGCGCGACGCGGACGGCTACTGGTGGATCACCGGGCGCGTGGACGACGTCATCAACGTGTCCGGGCACCGCATGGGCACGGCCGAGGTGGAGAGCGCGCTGACGTCGCATCCCAAGGTGTCCGAGGCCGCGGTGGTCGGCTTCCCGCACGACATCAAGGGCCAGGGCATCTACGCCTACGTCACGCTGGTCGCCGACGAGGAGCCGAGCGAGGCGCTGCGCAAGGAGCTGGTGGCCTGGGTCCGCCGCGAGATCGGGCCGATCGCGGCGCCGGACGCGATCCAATGGGCGCCCGGCCTGCCCAAGACGCGGTCGGGCAAGATCATGCGGCGCATCCTGCGCAAGATCGCGGCAGGGGAGACCGACGGGCTGGGCGACACCTCGACCCTGGCCGACCCCGGCGTGGTCGACGAGCTGGTCGGCACCCGCACGGCCTAGCGCGCTGGCCGGGGGAGGCGTCCCCGGTTCCGCGTGGCGGGCGTGACGAATCGGGCGGCGGCGTTGGCCGTTTGGTTACGTTTGCGTGCGAACATCGAGGCTTGGAAGGCAGGATCGCCCCCCGAGTCCGGGAGGGTCCGCACCGGAAAGGCCCCGATGTCGTCACATTGCCCCGGCCGCGGCCCGGCTCGCCGGACGGCGCCGCCCCTTCGCCCCGCATGCCAGCCTCCCGCCGATTGCGCCGCCGGCGGCGCGACGCGGCGGCGGGCGCCATGAGCGCCGCGGGCAGCCTGGATGCGGAGAACGCCCCTGAGCCGGCCCGCCTGGACCGCCTGGTGTTCGCCCCGCTGCGCGGCGTCGTGGTGGAGCGGGCGGAGTGGCGGCCGGGCCAGCCCGCCGTGCCCGCCGCCGCCCTGCCGCCGCTGCTGGCCATCGTGCGCGAGGGCATCGGCGACCAGTTCGCGGTGTGGAGCACGTCGGGCCAGGGGCGTCCCCAGGGCGCGGCGCCGCCGCTGGGCGCGAGGCTCTGGCCGGCCGCCGCCAAGCTGCTGCGCGCGGCGCCCTGCCCTGCCCTGTGGAGCGCCACCACGGGGCTCGCGCCCGAGGATTTCGAGACCGTGCGCACCCCGGTCGCGCAGCTGCTCGCCCACGCCGCGATCATCGAGACGTTCGTGGCGCAGTGCGAGCCGTCCCGCCCGCCGCCCGAGCCGCGACACATCCGCACGCTGCTGGACGAGATCGCGCGCGGCGGGGCGCCAGGGTTCCGGCTCGCCCTGGTGATCCTGCTGCGGCGCTGCCCGCGGCTGGAGCAGCTGGCGGCGATGGCGCTGTCCACGGCGCGTGGCGACGACGGGATCGAGGACGCCGCGTACTCCGGCGCCACCTACGTTCTCGACGCCGTCGTGACGCACCACCAGCGCGCCGCGGCGGCGCCGGCCGCGGCAGGGCCCGGCCGGGCGCGTGCCCTCGCGGCGGAGATCGCGGAGGCGGCCAGGGTGACGCGCTGCGTGGAGGCGATGGCGGCGCTGCGCCCGCTGTCGCGCCTGCACCGCGAGGTCGGCCGCAAGCGCGTGATCCTGCAGACGGTCTGCCTCGACCGGTTCGAGGAGCTGGTGGCCGCGATGCTGCTCGAGCCGCTCGCCGCGGGGCAGGCGGAGAGCGCCGTCGGCTTCGCGGGGCTGCGCAAGGTCGCGTGGGAGTTGGGCGAGACGTGCGACGCCCTGCGCCTGCTCGGCGACCGGCACGGGACGGAGCGCGCGATCCAGAGGACGGCGCGCAGGGCTGGCGCGGCGCTGGGGGACCATGACCCGCAGGGCGCCATCGCCACGGCCCTGGTCGAGCGGCTGCGCGGGCTCTCGGCGCCCGAGCCGGGCGAGCCGCGTTGATCGCGGGGACGGCCGTGCTCGGTGCGCTGGCAGGGCTGGCGGTGCTGGTCGCCGACGAGCCGCCGGCCGCAATCTCGCCGGGCGACATGGTGGCGTCCGACCACCTGACGGCCGGCTGCGAGACCGGCGAGGTGGCGGTGGCGATGAACCCCGCCGGGCTGGCCGGGTCGCCGGCCGCCCTCGCCAGGATGGTGCAGGCGCACTGCAAGGCGATCGCCCCGGACACCAGGCTCCAGGTCACCGCGCCGGTGGAGAAGGGCGCGATGCGCGTGCAGCCTGCGAGCGGCGTCGCAGAGCCGCTGTTCGTCGTGGCCAGCGACTTCGCCGTGCTGCCGGCGCGCCGCTAGCCGCGTGCCTGGAGGGCGTCGTGAACGCGTGACGTGCGGCAGGCAAGGCAAGCAGTTCTTTCTTGAAAGAAAGAACCAAAGAACTTTGCCCATGGGGACACAGGTCCGTCGGGCGGCACGGTGCCGATCGGAGAAAGTCTTTTTGCTTCTTTTTCTTCAGAAAAAGAAGACTTCCTGACCTGCCCCGACGTGCGGATCCATGGTACGCGCTAGGCGACCTTGGAGTGGATCAGCGACACCATGTCGCCGACGCAGGCGACCTTGTCGATCTCCTTGGAGCGCAGCCGCACGCCGAAGCGCTGCTCCACGGCGACGATGATGGCGACCATGGCGACGGAGTCCCAGCCCTTCACCTCGGCGGCCGTGGTTTCCGGGCGCAGCACGACGCTGTCGTCGTCGAGCGAGTCGCGGACGATCTCGGTGAACCCGGCGGTGATCTCGGCCTCGGTCATCAGTAGGCTCCTTCGCTGACCTGCATGAACAACTGCTCCGGCTCGAAGCCGTCGAGCGGGAGGGCGTGGAACGCGCCCGGGGCGGCCTCGTCGCCAACCGCCGCGTCCGCGGGCGGTTCGATCGGCGTGAAGCCGAGGCGCTGGTAGTGCTCGCGCACCATGTCGTTCTTTGCGCTGGGGCGGTACTCTCCGACAAGGCGCGTGGCGCCGAGGCGGCGGGCCTCCTGGGCGATCAGCATGAGCGTCGCCGCCTCGACCTGGCGGCCGAGCACGCGGCAGCTCATCACCCAGGAGTGGATCAGCGCGTCCCGGCCGTCCTCGGACAGCCTGCCGATCACCAGGGCGATGATGCCGTTGTCGCCGAACTTGTCGACGAGGCGCAGCTGCAGGCCGAACTGCCGGGGGTCGTCGATCACGGCGGCGATGGCGGCGTCGGTGGTGCGGATCGTGGTCAGGTTGAACTGGTTGGTCTTGTTGAACAGCTGGACGATGCGCGCGAGGCCCACGCGGTCGAAACGGTTCCACACCAGCTTCATCTCGAGCGAGCGCAGGTAGGCCGGCAGGTCCGTCGCGGTCTCCGCCAGCGCTGCGCGCTCGATGTTCTCGCGGTACTGCGCGGTGCGTTTGGCGTCGTCGGCGGTGATGGCCAGCGTGTCGAAGTAGCCGGCGTCGGCGAGCATCTGCGGTACCAGCGCGGGGTCGTCCTCGGGGAACTCGGGGATCGCGACCTCGGGCAGCTCGCCGCGCACCAGGTTGCGCTCGAACGGGTTGTCGTCGAGGAACACCAGCGAATCCAGGCCGATGTTGAGCGCGCGGGCGATGCGGCGCAGGTTGGTGGCCTTGTCGTCCCAGTTGGCGACGAAGCTCGCGATGTCGTCGCGGCGCAGCACCATCTCCGGGTGCTTCTCGAAGGGCTGGAGCGCGTTGGCCTCGTCGTTCTTCGAGCACACCGCGAGGATCACGCCACGCGCGGCCAGGCGCTTGGCGTGGGTCTGCAGCGCCGCGAAGGCCTCGCCCGAGGCGTTGCCCTGGCCGATCTCGATGCCCTCCAGGCCGTCGTCGCCGATCACCCCGCCCCACAGCGTGTTGTCGAGGTCGAGCACCAGCGCCTTGCGCGAGCGGCCGCGGAACGCCGCCAGCAGGTTGCCCACCATCTCGCCGAACACCGGAGCGGCGGCGCCGCCGATCTCCTGCTTGGCGTGGTGCCACACGGCGGGGTCGTGCCAGGCGTTGAGCCCGAAGCGGGCGGCGCGCTCGTCCACGGCGAGCAGGTGCACGCCGGCCGCGTCCGCCGCCGGCCGCAGCGCCGCGTTGAGGCGCTGGAGGAAGCCGGCCTGCGAGGAGCCCAGGCGGTGCTCGTTGTCGCCCATCAGCCTGGGCAGCACCGGCAGCGCGGTCTGCTGGATCACGGTCGCGCCCATCGCCTGCGCCGCCTGCCAGAGCTGCGCGAGGTCGGCGAGCGTGGCCGCGAGCGCCTGTTCCGCGCCGGCCGCGTCGGCGCCGGCCGGGAGCCCCGCGGCGAGGTGGCGCGCGTCGAGGCACAGCAGCACCACGTCGGGGCGGAACGCGGCCAGCTCCGGCGCGGGCTGCATCAGCTCCTGGCGGTACTGGCCGTACTCGCCCTCGTGCACCGTGACGTGCAGGCCGCGGCGCAGCGCCGAGACGCGGATCGCCGGCACCAGGTGGCCGAGCGTGGAGGAGCCCAGCACCGCGAGGCGGATCGGCGGCGCGGCGAGGCCCGCGTCCGGCGGCTCGGGGAAGCGGCGGCGCAGCAGGCGGTCGAGGCGGCCCGTGGCCAGGGCGTCGAGCCGGGCACGGGCCAGCAGCACCAGCGCGGGCCAGTCCGCCTCGCCCGATGCCTTCAGGCGCTCGGACCAGTCGGGCTCGACGGGAAGCCAGGCGAGGTCGGTCAGTGCCACGGTCGTTCCTCGTGCTTGGTCGGGCGTGTTCTACCGGCGGCGGGCGGGGCGGGCCAGTGGCAATGCAGGAAGGCAAGGTTGAGGCTCTGCCTCAAACTCCGCCAAAGGCTCGCCTTTGGAAACCTCGACCGAGGATCAGGGCATCCGCGTCAGGGGTGCAGCAGGGGGCGGAGGACGTCCTCCACGCCGGCCAGCGTGATCTGCGTGCCGATGCACAGCAGCAGGAAGGCCGCCAGCCGGGTCACCACGCGCGCGCCGCCCGGGCCGAGCAGCGCGATCAGGCGGTCGGCGAAGCTGTAGGCGATCCACACGATCACCGCGACGGCCGCCGCCGCCGCGGAAACGCCGGCGAAGAAGGCGAGCACGCCGTGGTGCGGGCGCTCCGAGCCCAGCGCCACCGCGACCGAGATCGTGCCCGGGCCGGTGGTGAACGGCATGGTCAGCGGGAAGAAGGCGATGTCGTCGATCGGCGGGCGGGTGTCGGGCGTGGCGCCGCGGGCCGGCTCGGCCTGGCGTTCCTTGCGCGCCTGGGTGGTTTCCGGCGCGTTGAGCAGGCTCCAGGCGCGGGTCGCGACCACCAGGCCGCCGGCAATGCGCAGGGCGGCCAGCGTGATGCCGAAAAAGCTCAGCACGTAGGAGCCGGCCCAGAGCGAGACCAGCAGCACGAGCAGCGCGTACAGGCCGATGCGACGGGCCAGGGCGGCGCGCTCGGCGTGGGTGCGCTCGGCCATGACCTGGGAGAAGATCAGGGCGCCGCCGGCGGGGTTGACGATGGAGAAGAGCGCGGGGAAGGCGAGCAGGAAGCCGCCGAGGTCAGGCATCGCTCCCCTCCCCGGCTGCGTGCGCGCGCATGCTCAGGCCGGCTTGCGGCGCCAGCCGGGCGCGGGCGCGGGCTTCTGCATCTCGGCGCGCGCCTCGTCGAGCAGGCGGCGCTCGTTGCGCTTGACGAACACCAGGCCGCAGACCAGGGCGATCGCGCCGGCCACGGCCATCGCGATGCCGACCGGGCCGCTGACGCGCTTGACCGCGTCGCCGAGGACGTAGGCGCCGAAGCCGTAGAGGCTGGTCCAGCCGATGCCGCCCAGCGCGTTCCACAGCAGGAAGCTGTGCCAGGCCATCTGGTTGGCGCCGGCGAGCAGCGCAACGAAGGTGCGCAGCACGGCCACGAAGCGGCCGAGGAACACCACGCGCCCGCCGTAGCGGCGGAATAGGTAGCGGCCCAGCTCCAGCCGCTCCTCGCTCAGCCCGACCCTGCGGCCGAAGCGGGCGAGCACCCGGAAGCCGACGCTGCGGCCGATGAAGTAGCCGATCTGGTCGCCGACGATGGCGCCCAGGGCCGCGACCGGCACGATGACGAAGATGTCGAGCCTGTGCGTGGTTGCGGCGTAGATCGCGGCCGTGATCATCAGGCTCTCGCCGGGCAGCGGCAGGCCGGTGGCTTCCAGCATGACGCCCAGGCCGACCACCCAGTAGCCGTACTCGGAGAACAGGTGGTCGAGCCCGTGCATCGAGAAGAGTTCCAGGGCCGTCAGCCCTGCAGGAACGGGTTGGAGCGGCGCTCCGCGCCGATCGTGGAGGACGGGCCGTGGCCGCACACGAAGGCCACGTCGTCGCCGAGCGGCAGCACCTTGTCGCGGATCGCGGACAGCAGCGCCTCGGTGTCGCCGTACTCGAAGTCGGTGCGGCCGACGGAGCCGCGGAACAGCACGTCGCCCACGAGCGCGAACCGGCCGGCGCGGTCGAACAGCACGACCGAGCCCGGCGTGTGCCCGGGGCAGTGCAGCACCTCCCAGCTCCGGCCGGCGGCCTGGACGCTCTCGCCCTCGGCGAGCCAGCGGTCGGGCGTGACGTTGCGCATGGGCACGCCGTACTGGCGGCCGGCGGCTTCCAGCCCGTCGAGCAGGAAGGCGTCGCGCCGGTCGGGGCCCTCGATCGGGACGGCGGCGCCCGGCGTGCGGGCGCGCAGGCGGTCGCGCAGCTCGGCGGCGCCGCCGGCGTGGTCGAGGTGGCCGTGGGTGAGCAGGATGCGGTCGGGCGTCACGCGGTGCGCGTCGAGGGCGGCGAGGATGCGGTCCACGTCGCCGCCGGGGTCGACCACGGCCGCCTCGCCAGAGTCGGCGTCCCACAGGATCGTGCAGTTCTGTTGGAACGGCGTGACCGGAACGATCACCTGCCTCAGCTCGCCCATCGTGACCTCCCGTGCCGGCAACCCATGTGACAGACCCGGCCCGCGAAGGCCAGCACGGGCGATCGCCGAGGCCACGCCATGAGACGTCACGACGACACAGGCCCGGTGCAGCGCGACGTCGTGCTGCTCGGCGCCGGCCACGCCCATGTCGCGGTGCTGCGCGCCTTCGGGATGCGGCCGGTGCCCGGCGTGCGGCTCACGCTCGTCACGCCGCAGCCGGAGGCCGCGTATTCCGGCATGCTGCCCGGCGTGGTCGCGGGGCTGTATCGCGCGGAGCAGGCGCGGATCGAGCTGTTCCCGCTGGCGCGGTTCGCCGGCGCGCGGGTCTACCTCGCCGCCGCGACCGGGATCGACCTCGCGCGGCGCGAGGTGCCGTGCGAGGGGCGGCCGCCGGTGCCCTACGACCTGCTGTCGATCGACGTGGGCGCCACGCCGCGCATCGCCGACGTGCCCGGCGCGCGCGAGCTCGCCGTGCCGCTGAAGCCGATCGACGGGCTGCTGTCCAGGATCGACGCGGTGCTGGAGCGGGCGCGGGCGCGGGGCGGCGCGGCCAGGGTGGCGGTGGTGGGCGGCGGCGCGGGCGGCACGGAGCTGGCCTTCGCGCTGGCGCGGCGGCTGCGCGAGGACGCGGCGCCGGGCACGGCGGTCGAGGTGGCGCTGCTGACCGGGTCGGGGCTGCTGCCGGGGTTCGCGCAGGGAGCGCGGCGGCGGGTGCGGGCGCTGGCGGACGCGCAGGGGCTCGCGGTGCGCGACGCGCGGGTGCTGTCGGTGGCGGCGGCGGATCCCGGGCAGGCGTCCGGGGCGCGGCGGCTGGCGCTGGACGACGGCACGGCGCTGGAGGTCGACGAGGTGGTGTGGGCGACGCAGGCCGCCGCGCCGGCGTGGCTGCGGGGCACCGGGCTGGCGCTGGACGGCGGCGGCTTCCTGCGCGTGGACGCGGAGCTGCGCGCGGACGGGCGTGGCGACGTGTTCGCGGCGGGCGACGTGGCGGCGTTCGCGCCGCGCGGGCTGCCGAAGTCGGGCGTCTATGCGGTGCGGGCGGGGCCGGTGCTGGCGCACAACCTGCGCGCCACGCTGCTGGGGCAGGCCCTGCGGCGGTTCCGGCCGCAGCGCCACGCGCTCTACCTGCTGTCGACCGGCGGGCGGCATGCGGTGGGCACGGGCCGCGGCGTCACGCTGGAGGGCGACTGGCTGTGGCGCTGGAAGGACCGGCTCGACCGGCGCTTCGTGGACCGGTTCAACGTCCTGCCGGCGATGGCGGACGCGCGCCGTCCGGCGTCGAGCCTCGCGGATCTCGCGGGCGCGGGCGAGCCGGCCCCGTCGGCGGGGGAGCGCGGCGAGGCGGCGGACGGGATGCGGTGCGGCGGCTGCGGGGCCAAGGTGGCGGGCGACGTGCTGGCGCGCGCGGTGGGCGGGCTGCGGCCGTTCCCGCGCGCGGAGGTGCTCGCGGGGCTGGACGCAGCGGACGATGCCGCCGTGGTGGACTGCGGCGGGCCGCGGCTGCTGGTGCACAGCGTCGACCAGTTCCGCGCGATCGTCGACGATCCCTACCTGTTCGGGCGCATCGCGGCGACGCACGCGCTGTCCGACCTGTTCGCGACCGGGGCGGAGCCGCACACGGCGCTGGCGCTGGCCACGCTGCCGTACGGGCCGCCGCGCAAGGTGGAGGCCGAGCTGTCGGCGCTGATGCGCGGGGCGAACGAGGTGCTGGCCGAGTGCGGCTGCACGCTGGTGGGGGGGCACAGCGCGGAGGGGGCGGAGCTGGCGCTGGGGTTCGCGGTCAACGGGCTGGCGGCGCGGGACGGCGCGGTGCTGCGCAAGGGCGGGCTGCGCGCGGGCGACGCGCTGGTGCTCAGCAGGGCGATCGGCACGGGCACGTTGCTGGCCGCGGACATGCGCGGGCGGGCCAGGGGGCGCTGGGTCGCGGGGGCGCTGGCGCAGATGCAGCGGTCGAACCGGGCGGCGGGCGCGGTGCTGCGGGCGCACGGGGTGGTGGCGGCGACGGACGTCACGGGCTTCGGGCTGGCGGGCCATCTGCTCGAGATGCTGCGCGCGTCGGGCGTGGACGCGGAGCTGTGGGCGGATTGTGTGCCGGTGCTCGAGGGGGCGCTGGAGACGGCGGCGGCGGGGCTGCTGTCGTCGCTGCACGCGGCGAACGAGCGGCTGGGGGCCGGGGTGCGCGGCGGGGGCGGGGCGCGTCGCGACCTGCTGTTCGATCCGCAGACGTCGGGCGGGCTGCTGGCGGGGGTGGCGGCGGAGGGCGCCGAGGCGTGCGTGGCGGCGCTGCGCCGCGCGGGGGACGTGGACGCCGCGGTGATCGGGCGGGCGACGGCGCGGGCGGGTGCCGCGGCGGAGATCAGGCTGCGGGAGGCCGGGCGCGCGGCCGCGCCTCGTGCCGACGCACCCGAGCCTGCCGGAACCGGGAAGCCGCTTGCCTGAACAATTGGATCCCAAAGGCGAGCCTTTGGCGGAGTTTGAGGCAGAGCCTCAACCTTCCTTGATGCCGGCTGGCAACCGGACGCGCGAGCCGGACGGTGCCGCCTCGACCCTGCGGCGCCGCGCCATTCGCCGGCGGGTTCCGCCGCCCACCGGATGGTGTTCGCGTCGGTTGCAACAATGCTGCTGCCCGCAGGTTAGCGCCGTATCCGCGGGGAAGGTCCGGAGCGGGTCGGGGAGAACGGCACTTGTGCGTGCTGCTTGTGGAGGACGAGCCCGTGATCCGCGAGATCATGGCGGAGAGCCTCGTGGACGCCGGCTACGACGTGGTCGAGGCCGCCTCGGGCGACGAGGCCATGGCGCTCATCCGTGCGAGGATCCACGCGTTCACGATCCTGGTGACCGACTTCCACATGCCCGGCGACTCAAACGGCGCGGACGTGGCCGCGTGCCTGCGGGTGGAGTACCCCGGCCTGCCCGTGGTGATCGCCTCGGGGCGGCCGGACGTGTTCAAGCCGGCCTGGCGCACGGAGCTGGGCTACGGGCTGCTGCGCAAGCCGTACGTGCCGCGCGAGCTGGTGGCGCTGATCCGGCAGATGACCGGCAAGGACGGCCCGGTGACGTGAGGGGCGACGCCGGGGCCGGCCGGGGTGGCTAGGCGGGCGCTTGGGCCGGCCTAGCGGCCCGCTTCGCCTCGATCACGTCCCAGATCGCGGCCGAGAGGTCCACGCCGTCGAAGCGGGCGATCTCCTGCAGGCCGGTCGGCGAGGTGACGTTGATCTCGGTGAGCCAGTCGCCGATCACGTCGATGCCGGTGAAGATCAGGCCCTGGGCGCGCAGCACCGGCGCGATGGTGTCGCAGATCTCGCGGTCGCGGGCGGTGAGGCGGGACAGCTCGGCGCGGCCGCCGACGTGCATGTTGGAGCGGGCCTCGCCCTGGGCGGGGACGCGGTTGATGGCGCCGAGCGGCTCGCCGTCGACGAGGATGATGCGCTTGTCGCCGAGGCGCACGGCGGGCTCGTAGCGCTGGATCATCAGCGGCTCGCGGGAGCGGGAGAAGTGCATCTCCAGGAGCGAGGCCAGGTTCTCGTCGTCCTCGCGGATGCGGAACACGCCGGCGCCGCCGTTGCCGAACAGCGGCTTGACGATGATGTCGCGGTGCTCGGCGCGGAAGGCGCGGATCGCGTCGAGGTCCCAGGTCACGAGCGTGGGCGGCATCAGCTCGGGGAAGTGCGTGACGAGCAGCTTCTCGGGCGCGTCGCGCACGGACTTCGGGTCGTTGACCACCAGCGTGCGCGGGTGGATGTGCTCGAGCATGTGGGTGGCCGTGATGTAGGCCATGTCGAACGGCGGGTCTTGGCGCATCAGCACCACGTCCATGGTCGCCAGGTCGAGCGTGAGCGCGTCGCCGAACGCGTAGTGGGCGCCGCGCTCGCGCTTCACGGTGACGGGGCGGGCGCGGGCGGTGAGGCGCTCGGTGCGCGGGGCGCCGGGCGAGGTCTTGCCTTCGCGCAGCGCCATGTTGCGCACGTCGTAGTGCCACAGGGCGTGGCCGCGGCGCTGGGCCTCGAGCATGAGGGCGAACGTCGAGTCGCCGCCGATGTCGATGCCCTCGATGGGGTCCATCTGGACCGCGACCCTGAGCGTCATGGCGCTGTTCCTTGGCTGGTCGGGTCGTGGCACGGCCCGCTCGACCCACCCTGGGTCGGCCGCGTGGGCCGGTAAACAGGGCGGGCCACATGCCACCCCTGCGCGGCGGTGGCGGGCGCCGGGACGCGCCCGCCGGGTCGGCCTACTTCAGCAGTGACATCAGCTTCCTGCCCGCGGGGCTGGCCATCTCGGTCTTGTCGAGCGTGCCCTCGCCGTCGGGGTCGGCGGCCTTGAACTGGTCCTCGACGAGCTTGAGGTACTCGGCCTTGTCCAGCGTCTGGTCGCTGTCAGCGTTGGCCTGCTTGAACGCCGGGGCGTCGACGCGCTTGGCGAGCTCCTTGCGGCTCAGCGTGCCGTCGTGGTCGCGGTCGAGCTTGTCGAAGCGGTAGGCGGCGGCGCTCTTCGCCTCGGCCAGGCTGAGCTTGCCGTCGTGGTCGAGGTCGAACTGGCCGTGGTCGTAGCCGCCCTGGATGCTGTCGACCGGCTTGTCGGCCATGGTCTCGGTCGAGTCCTTCGACTGGCCGGCGACCGGCGTCTGCGCGGCGGGCGCGGCGGCCTGGGCCCGGGCAGCGCCGGGTGCGAGTGCGGCGCCGGCCGCGGTCAGCAGCGCGGCGGAAAGCAGGCCGATGGTGCGCATTTGTGTTCTCCCGAGGATGACCGGCCGTTACAGGGCCGGGCAGGCCGCACGAGGCGGGCCCGCTGTCGGCGACGTGAACACCGCACGCGCCGTGTGGTTGCGGCGCTTCGGCAGGATGCCGCCGCGCCGCGGCACGCCGGGCCGCGCCGAACGACAGGAGATGGGGGAAGTCACGCGCACGGTGGTAGCGGCGGACGGATTTGAACCGCCGACCAAGGGATTATGATTCCCCTGCTCTACCACTGAGCTACGCCGCCATGCGCGTGAGGAGGCGCAGATACCG
>JBPBQX010000159.1:0-48739 GCA_050955025.1 Janthinobacterium lividum | reverse complement strand
GGCCCGATCCGCGACGTCGGCCTGCTGGCGGGCTTCGACTTCGACACGCAGAACGACGCGTTCGCGTCCTACAAGAAGCTGGTCACCTTCGGGCCGCAGTTCTCGTTCAACCTGCCGCGCGGCTTCCTCAACGTCACGCTCGGGCTGTCGAAGGAGTGGAACACCAACGGGTTCCTGGCGAACGGCAACGGCACCAACTTCAGCCCGGCGTTCACGATCGAGACGGCCTTCGCCTATCCGTTCGCCATCGGTAACATCCCGCTCAACTTCACCGGCTTCGCGAACCTGATCACGCCGAAGAGCACGGGGGCGACGGGCGACTTCGGCCACGGCGTCGAGATCCTGCTGCACCCCAAGGTGCTGGTCGACGTCGGGTCGCTGCTCGGCTACACGCCGAAGAAGCTGGAGGCGGGCGTGGGCTTCGAGTACTGGCACAACAAGTTCGGCGACATCCCCTCGTTCGTCCCGGGCACGGAGCAGAAGTCCGTGTTCGTGGAGGTCGGCTACCACCTCTGACCAGGCCGCGCCCGCGGGTGCGCCCGTGCAACCCCGCGCGCACGGCGTCGTTGCTGTTCCCGGCTCTGCCGGTGCCGACACGCGCCCCGGCGGGCACCACCTCCCTTCCAAGGATCATCTCGGATGTCCGTGAGAACTCTGCTCGCCGTCGCCCTGGCGCTCGGTCTCGGCTCGGGGCCGGCATGGGCCCAGACGACGGCTCCGGCGACCGGGACCCATGTCGTGCGCGACCCCGTTCTGGGGACCCGGGGCAAGCACGCCCGCAGGGTGCAGCCCAGCGCGGAGGCCGAGGCCAAGGCCGACCGGCAGCCGCCCGGCACGGAGAACGGCAACCAGCCGGACCGCGCTGCCGCCGGCGGCGGCGGCCGCTGACGCGGGTGCTGGCAGGGCGCCCCGTCCGGGCAGGGCGCCTGCTCGGGGCCGCGCTCGCGGTGGCCGGGGCGGCAGGCTGCACGCTGCCACCCGCCGGGACGGAGGCGTCGCGGCCGGACGAAGCCGCCTGCCGCGCGCGCGTCGCCGCGTCAGGTGCCCCCGACGCGCCCGGGACGGCGGAGGAGCAGCGCGCCCTGGCACGGTCCGACGTGGTGCTCGCCACCGAGGCAGGGGCGGGTCCGGCCGGCACCAGCAGCCCGCCGCCTGCGCCTCCGCTGACCCGGCAGATCATCTATGCCCGGTGCATGAGAGCCGGGCAGGGGTGAGGAAGGCGGAAGGAAGAAAGACCTTCTTTTTCTGAAGAAAAAGAAGCAAAAAGACTTTGCACGTTTGGCTTCCGTACTGCGTGTCTGGCTCGGATTTTATGGGCCGAGGTTCTTTGGTTTTTTCTTTCAAGAAAGAACTTGCTTTCTTACTTAGGACTGGGTGATGCCGCCCAGAAGTTGTCCTGCAGCCG
The DNA here is from genome assembly GCA_050955025.1 of Janthinobacterium lividum. Taxonomy (GTDB): domain Bacteria; phylum Pseudomonadota; class Alphaproteobacteria; order Acetobacterales; family Acetobacteraceae; genus CAXSEF01. The sequence goes on along the minus strand of JBPBQX010000159.1, from coordinate 47,334 downwards.
GGCGGCCTCCTCCTCCAGCAGGGGGCCGACCACCTCGACGGGCCGCTGTCCCGCCGCGAACACCACGCGGCACGGCAGGGCCAGTGTCGGGTTCTCCGGATGGTCGCCCGTCCGGCGCTTCAGGTCCCGCTCCGACTGGCCGAACACCACGCGCCCGATGCCGGCCCAGTAGATGGCGCCCGCGCACATCGCGCACGGCTCGGCCGAGACGTAGAGCGTGCAGCCGCGCAGCAGCGCCGACCCGAACCGGCGCGAGGCGGCGCCCGCCAGCAGGCGTTCGGCGTGCGCGGTCATGTCGCCGCCGTCGGTCGCGAAGCCGTTGCCCTGCTCGAGCCAGACCGCGCCGTCCCGGCCCACGAGGACGGCGCCGAACGGGTGGTTGCCGGCCTCGCGGGCGCGTCGCGCCACGTCGAAGGCAAGGCGCAGGCATTGCAGGTCGTGGTCCATGGCGTGTGTGGCCCTCCGTGCCGCTTGGGGATCGGGTTCGTTGCGAAGTGGGCCGGATGCGGGCAGGCGGCGCAACCGCGGTTCGCGGATTCGTGCGGGATGCCTGCGCAACACGTTTGCGTCAGGACTGGCACACGAGTTGCGTAGCGTGGGATGCGACATATCTGGCCGTGAGCGGAGAACCCCCATGCAGCGCCGCGACTTCGCCCGTCTCCTTGGAACCGGCGCGGCCTTGTCCGCCCTCCCGGCGCTCGTTCGCGCCGCGTCGGCGGCCGAGCCGCTCAAGGTGGGCTTCATCTATCTCGGGCCCGTGGGCGACTTCGGCTGGACCTACCAGCACGACACGGCGCGCAAGGCCGCCGACGCCCACTACGGCGACGCGATCAGGACCACCTTCGTCGAGAGCGTGCCGGAGGGGCCGGACTCGGAGAAGGTGATGAACGACCTCGCCGCGTCCGGGCACAAGCTGATCTTCGCGACGTCGTTCGGCTACATGAATTACGTCGTCAAGGCGGCGAAGCGAAACCCGAAGGTGCTGTTCGAGCATGCGACGGGGTACAAGCGCGAAGCGAACCTCGCCACCTACAACATCCGGTTCTACCAGGCGCGCTACGTGCAGGGCGTGATCGCGGGGCGGCTCAGCAAGGCGGGGCTCGCGGGCTACGTGGGCTCGTTGCCGGTGCCGGAGGTCGTGCAGGGCATGAACGCCTTCATGCTCGGCATGCAGTCGGTCAACCCCAAGGCGCGGCTGAAGTTCGTCATGGTCAACTCCTGGTACGACGCGCCCAAGGAGGGCGACGCGGCCAAGGCGCTGATCGACCAGGGGTGCGACATCATCACCCAGCACACCGACTCCCCTGCCCCGCTGCAGGCCGCCGCCAGCCGCGGCGTCAAGGCGTTCGGCCAGTCCACGGACATGGGCAAGTTCGCGCCGGGCGACCAGCTGACGGCGTCCACCGACATCTGGGCGCCCTATTACATCCGGCGCATCGGCGAGGTGCTGGACGGCACTTGGAAGAGCACGGACGTCTGGGGCGGCTTCGACAGCGGGATGCTCGCGATGGCGCCGTTCGCCAACATGCCGCCCGACGTCGCGGCGCAGGCGAGCGCGGCGGAGGCGGCCATCGCCGCGGGCAGCAACCCGGTGTTCGCCGGGCCGATGGCGGACCAGGCCGGGGCGGTGAAGGTGGCGGCGGGGACGAGCATGGACGACGCCGCGCTGTCCTCCATGCAGTGGCTGGTGCAGGGCATCGACGGCAAGCTGACCTGAGCGGTGGCGGCGGTGCAGGCGGGCGTCGTGCCGGGCGTGGACGGGGGACCGGCGCCGCCCGCGACCGGCGCGCAGGCGGCGGTTCCGCTGCTGCGCATGGAGGGGATCACCAAGCACTATCCGGGGTGCGTGGCCAACGACGGGGTGTCGCTCGTCGTCGGGCGCAACCAGATCCACGCGCTGCTGGGCGAGAACGGCGCGGGCAAGAGCACGCTGGTCAAGATCATCTACGGCCTGGTGCGTCCCGACGCGGGGCGCATCGTCTGGGACGGGCAGGAGGTGGCCATCGCCTCGCCGGGCCAGGCGCAGCAGCTCGGCGTGGGGATGGTGTTCCAGCACTTCTCCCTGTTCGAGTCGCTGACGGTGGCCGAGAACATCGCCCTCGGGCTGCGCACGGCGGCCGAGCGCGAGGGGCTGCGCGGCCGCATCGTCGCGATCTCCACCGAGTACGGCCTGCCGCTGGACCCGGACCAGCTGGTGCACGACCTGTCGGTGGGCGAGCGCCAGCGCGTCGAGATCGTGCGCTGCCTGCTGCAGTCGCCGCGGCTGCTGATCATGGACGAGCCGACCTCGGTGCTGACGCCGCAGGAGGTCGCGCGTCTGTTCGTCACCCTGCGCAGGCTGGCGGCGGAGGGCTGCTCGATCCTCTACATCAGCCACAAGCTGGAGGAGGTGCGCGCGCTCTGCTCGGCGGCGACGATCATGCGCCTCGGCCGCAACGTCGCGCGCGTCGTGCCCGCCGGGCGCACGGTCAAGGAGCTTGCGGAGATCATGATCAGCGCCGAGCTGCGCGCGCCCACGCCGCGCCCGGCCAGCGCCAGCGAGGCGCCGGCGCAGCTCGTGCTGAACCGGCTGACCGTGCGCTCGCCGTCCCAGTTCGGCACCGACCTGCACGACATCTCGCTCAGCCTGGCGGGCGGCGAGATCCTGGGGCTGGCGGGCATCGCCGGCAACGGGCAGGCGGAGCTGATGGACGCGCTGTCGGGCGAGATCCTGGCGGGGCGGCCGGAGACCGTGACGATCGCCGGCGTCGCGGCCGGGCACATGGGTCCGATCGAGCGCCGCCGGCTGCGCGGCTGCTTCGTGCCGGAGGAGCGCAACGGGCACGGCGCCGTGGTCACCATGTCGCTGTCGGACAACGCGCTGCTGTCGGGGTTCCTGCGCGCCTCGCTGCTGCGCTTCGGCTTCATCGACCGGCGCCGCACCGATGCGTTCGCGCAACGCATCATCGACGGCTTCGACGTGCGCACCACCGGGCCCGCCGCCGAGGCACGCTCGCTGTCGGGCGGCAACCTGCAGAAGTTCCTGGTCGGGCGCGAGGTGATGCAGGACCCCGCGGTGCTCGTGATCAACCAGCCGACCTGGGGCGTGGACGCCGGCGCCGCGCTCGCGATCCACGAGGCGATCATGGCGCTGGCGCAGAAGGGCGCCGCGGTGGTGATCATCTCGCAGGACCTCGACGAGATCCTCGTGCTCGCCGACCGCATCGCCGTGATCGCGGGCGGGCGCATGTCCGAGCCGATGCCCGCGCGCGACGCCACGGTGGAGGTGATCGGGCGGCTGATGGGGGGCACGGGCCCGGTCGAGGAGCTGCAGGAATCATGAAGGCAGCAAGGCCTTCTTTTTCTAAAGAAAAAGAAGCAAAAAGACTTCTGCGACTTGGCACCTGTGCCGCGTGGCTGGCACCGGACCAAAGTGGCAAAAGTTTTCTGGTTCTTTTTTTCAAAAAAGAACGCGCTTCCTTTCTTGGCTGGTGCTCCCGTGTTTAGGGTCGAGCCGCGCGGCGCGGAGTCCCGTTTCTGGCGTGCGGGCTCGCCGGTGCTGGCGCTGGTGCTGACGACGCTGTTCTCGGCGGTGATCTTCGCGGTCATGGGGCGGGCGCCGTTCGGCACGGTCCGGGTGTTCCTGGTGTCGCCCCTGCTGGCGCCCGGCGGGCTGGAGGCGCTCGTCGTGAAGGCGGCGCCGCTGGTGATGATGGGCGTCGGGCTGTCGCTCGCCTATCGCGCCAGGGTCTGGAACATCGGCACGGAGGGGCAGTTCACCCTGGGCGCGATCGTGAGCGGCGGCGTGGCGCTGGCCCTGCCCGACGCGCCGGCGTGGCTGCTGCTGCCGGTGCTGGCGGCGGCGGGGCTGCTGGGCGGCATGATGGCGGGCGGGCTGGTGGCGTGGCTGCGGGTCCGGTTCAACGCCAACGAGATCCTGACCAGCCTGATGCTGACCTACGTCATCCAGTACCTGCTGATCTACCTGGTGACCGGGCCGTGGCGCGACCCGCAGGGGTTCGGCTTCCCGCAGACCGCGCTGTTCTCGGACGCGGCGGAGCTGCCCCGGCTGGTGTCGGGCACCAACGTCCACCTCGGCGTGGCGCTGGCGCCGCTGGTGGCCGTCGGTGTGTGGCTGATGGTGGAGCGCTCGCTGCTGGGCTTCCAGCTCCGCGTGCTGGGGCAGGCGCCGCGGGCGGCGCGGTTCGCGGGGTTCAGCGAGCGCCGGCTGGTGTGGGCCGCCATGATGATCAGCGGCGGGCTGGCGGGGCTGGCGGGGATGCTGGAGGTAACGGGCACGATCGGGCAGCTCACCACGGTGATCTCGCCGGGCTACGGGTTCGCGGCGATCATCGTGGCGTTCCTGGGGCGGCTGAACCCGCTCGGCGCGGTCCCGGCGGGGCTGCTGCTGGCGCTGTCCTACCTGGGCGGCGACGCGGCGCAGATCCAGCTCGGGCTGCCAAACGCGGTCACGGGCATCTTCCAGGGCATCCTGCTGTTCTGCCTGCTCGGCTGCGACGTGCTGCTGCACAACAGGATCCGATGGCGGCGAGCCGTGCGGAGCGCGGCGTGACGCAAGGAAGGTCGAGGCTCTGCCTCGAGCTCCGCCAGGGGGAGCCCCCCTGGACCGGCCTCCCTAGGTCATGCCGGTTCAGGGGCGGCTCGCCCCTGGCGGGTCCGGGCAGAGCCCGGGCTTGCTTGCTTCCAGGTTACTTCCAGGGGTTGCGGTGATGGGGCAGATCGTCGTCAGCGCCCTGGTGAGCATCCTGGCCGCGTCCACGCCGCTGCTTCTGGCGGCGACGGGCGAGCTGGTGGTGGAGAAGGCGGGGGTGCTCAACCTCGGCGTGGAGGGGATGATGCTGGCCGGGGCGATCGCCGGCTTCGCCACGGCCGAGGCGACGGGCTCGACCTCGCTGGGCTTGGTGGCGGCGGTGGGGGCGGGCATGGCGCTGGCGCTGCTGTTCGGGCTGCTGACGCTGACGCTGCAGGCGAACCAGACGGCGACCGGGCTGGCGCTGACGATCTTCGGGCGGGGGTTCAGCGCGCTGCTGGGCGCGGGCTACGTGGGGATCGCGGCGCCGACCCTACCGAAACTGCGCATCCCCGGGCTCTCGGGGCTGCCGGTGGTCGGGCCGGTGCTGTTCGGCCACGACGTGCTGGTCTACGCGGCGCTGCTAATCCTCGCCGCGGTGGCGTGGGCGATCCGGCGCACGCACGCGGGGCTGGTGCTGCGCGCGGTCGGGGACTCGCACGGGGCGGCGCACTCGCTGGGCTATCCGGTGGTGCCGATCCGCTACGGCGCGGTGCTGTTCGGCGGCGCGATGGCGGGGCTGGCGGGGGCATACATGTCGCTGGCCTACACGCCGCTGTGGGCGCAGGACCTGACGGCGGGGCGCGGCTGGGTGGCCGTGGCGCTGGTGACGTTCTCGGCGTGGCGGCCGGCGTGGCTGCTGGCGGGGGCGTGGTTCTTCGGGGCGCTGATGTACCTGTCTCTGTACGTGCAGGCGCTGGGCGTGCCGATCCCCTCGGCGCTGCTGTCGGCGCTGCCCTACATCGGCACGGTGGTGGTGCTCGTGCTGATCTCGCGCGACGTGCGCCTCATCCGGCTGCACCGGCCGGCCATGCTGGGCCTGCCGTTCCAGCCTAGGAGCTGAGCCGGCGCGGCCCGGACCCAACGGTGCCCGTCACGATCTTGGCGGGGCCGAACCGGCTCGGTTCGCGGGCGTGATCACCAGCGTCGGCCATGGGGAATGGCTCATCGGCGCCTGCCCGGGGGCAAGCCCGCACCGCGCGCTGTCCGTTCGGCACGCGCCGCCGGCAGCGCGCGTCGCGGAGGCACTGCCGGCCTGCCGGGCTGCTCCAGTAGCCGGGGCGGCCTGATCTGTAGAACGGAGAAAATCGGTCAGTTGTGCAGTCCCATTATTTAGTGGAAGCGCGACGCCGACTGGTGGCAGCATCGACGCAAGGCGGGGCGAACAGTCAACCGCTGTCAGGGAGGCTCGGATGGCGAAAACCGACCGTTACGAGAATGCGTTGATCCGGAGCGAGAGGTCGCGCCTGTTTCCGGCCAGCCTGTCTCGGGAAAGAATCTTCCGGATCGTTGTCGGGATCGCCGTGGTGACGGCTGGTCTGGCGGCGACGGGGGCCGCCGATTGGGCGGTTGTTGCGACGCGGCAGGCCATGCACGGGCGGATGGCCGTCTATGGCCAGTATACCCCCCGTGCCTCGATGGTGCGAGTCGGCTGGATCGAGATTGCGGAAAACGCGCCGTAGCGCAGTTCGCCTCGCAGGCAGGCAGAAGCCGGGTCCGGGGAAGCGTGCATTTCGCCGGCGTGACCGTGGCGTCGGCGAACCGGGCGGGAGGCGAAGGCGAGCCGGGCGCGTGAGCAGCGGCTGCGCCCAGCGGGATCGCGACGGGACTGCGGTGGGTTAGGCAGGCCGTCTCCGTCGCCTTTGCCCCGCTCGATACAAGCGCGATGGGGCAATCCCGACCCCACACCAATCCGAATGGGCTCCATGCCTCAGGGGGACGCAAGCTCCGTCCAAGCCTGCGTCACGGCGATCTTGTACCTCCCGCGCTTCCGCTTCGACTCCCGGGGGCAAGTCCGCAGCCGGAAGTTCGGGCTGCGGAAGGCTGGTGTCCCCGACGGACACCGAACCCATGTTCCCCGGCGTCTCTGGCTGTGCCACAAACGCTGAATGATCAGAGCACTATACGGGTTCTGCGTCTCCGGCTGTCTCCCGCCGTTCCCCCAAAGCGCAAGCCGTAAGAGGGGTCGTAAGAGGGGTGCGCGCAGGTTCGGTGCCGGCTTTCGATGAGCCGTCTCGGCCCCAACCAGATGACCGTCAAGAAGGTGGAGAGCCTAAAGGACGGGACGCACAGCGACGGCGGCAACCTGTGGCTGACCGTCCAGGGCAAGGCGCGCACCTGGTCGATCCGTTACACCAGCCCAACCACCGGCAGGCGTCGCGAGATGGGGATTGGTCCCTACCGTGACGTCGGGCTGGCTGCTGCGCGCGAGTTGGCCGGCCAGGCGCGCCAGCTGCTCCGGAAGGGCGTAGACCCGCTCGACCACCGCCGGGCCGAGCAGGGCGGCCGCCGCGACAAGCCCGCCCACACCTTCCAGGCCGTCGCCGAGCGATACATCGTCGACCAGACGCCTGGGTGGCGCGACACAAGGCTGCCCGGGATCTGGAGCAGCTCGCTGCAGCGCCTTGCCTATTCGCGCATCGGCGACAAGGCGGTCGAGGCGGTCGACACCGAGGACGTGATCGCGATCCTTCGGCCGATCTGGGAGACCAGGACGGAAACGGCCGACCGGGTGCGCGGCCGGATGGAGCGCATCCTCGACTATGCCCGGACGCAGGGATGGCGCGAGGGCGACAATCCTGCCCGCTGGAAGGGGCACCTGTCTCACATCCTGCCCAGGCCCTCCACGGTGTCCCAGGTCCAGCACCGCGCCGCCCTGCCCTACCCGGCGATTGGGCCGGTGATGGACAAGCTGGCGAGCTCCACCGGCGTGGGCGCCCTGGCTGTCCGGTTCGCCTGCCTCACCGCGGCCCGGTCCAACGAGGTCCGTGGCGCCACCTGGTCGGAAGTCGACCTGGTCGGACAGGTGTGGACGATTCCGGCCGAGCGCATGAAGGCCAAGAGAGGCCACCGCGTTCCACTGTCTGCGCCAGCGCTCGCGATCCTGGCTGGGCTGCAGCCGCTCGCGGCGGGCAAGGCCGGGCTGGTGTTTCCTGGCGGACGGGTGGGACGCCCGCTGTCCGATGTGGCCTTATCCAGCGCGTTGCACTTGGCGGCTGGCACAAAGGGCGTGACGGTGCACGGGCTGCGGTCGACGTTCCGGGACTGGGCGGCCGAGGCGACGGACTACCCGCGCGAGGTGGCGGAGATGGCGCTGGCCCACGTGATCGCCGACAAGGTCGAGGCCGCCTATCGTCGCGGGGACCTGTTCGACAAGCGCCGGGCGATGATGGAGGCGTGGGCGGACTTCACTATGGATCGGAAGGATGGCGGTGCACATGAGCCCTGAGGAATTGAGGGACGGCGCCCGGGTCCGCCGACGCTTTGAGCCCAGCGTGACAGGCGTTGTTGTCGGCTGGCGGGTGAACGGCGAGCTCGCGGGCTATACGACCGGGCAGCTCGGCGGTGTGGGCGACCGGGGCGAGGATCGCGTCGTCGTGCGCCTCGAGCCGCCTATTCCAAACGTCCAGGGCGGCCAGGACCTAATGCACGGCAGCCCGCTCGTAACGTGGGAGCTGTGCTCTCCGGACTAGCGCCCGGCGCCACCCTGCCCCGGTGGCCGCCAACCTCTCCGCCCGCCGCCGCGCCACCCTGGTCCTCGCTGCACCCGCCCTGCATCTCGCCGGCGCCTTCCTCCGCATCACCTGCCGCTGCGGCCGCACGTCCTGGCTCCATGCGCGCGACCTCGTCGTCTCGAGCCGCGGCGTGACGCTGGCCGAGGGCATCCGGCGGCTGCGGTGCTCGGACTGCGGGAGCGCGGCCATGCAGGTGGTGCTGGCGCCGCGGTACCCGTCGCAGCGTGGGGACGAGCGAGGAATGCTGGTGGTGTGGGGTAGATAGTCACTGACTTAGGCGGGCGGCGAACGGACAAAGCAAATGGTGCGCAAATGAGAGTCTGGCATTTGTATGGGTCATTGCATTGACGTATGATAATGCCCGTATAGATACCGACTGCGTCTTTCCAGAAAGAGAATGAGTGGCCAAATCAGTTAGCCGTGGACCTGCCCTTGTCGAACTGCGGCTTGGCCAACTTCCAACAACCGCAATAAATTGCACTCTCAACCTTGAACTTGAGATGGGTGAGGTAGTGTTTTCTGTTCCGGCTCAGATACACGCTAGAAGATCTCACCCGGACGATTTTCCAAGATGCCTTCCCTATACTGGAACTGTCGTCACTTCTCCGCTGTTTGTTGGTGACGACTTTCAGAACTCAGGTAAGATTGAACTAATTGCGCGCGTTTCGGCCCTAAAGGCTGGTTTGTTGGTAGCAATATCGATCGAGCCTGATGAGAATGGGTGCTACAACGTCACTTCGCTTTATCCGGTATCGGAAAACAAGATACTTGGCCGTCTTGAAAAGAAGTTTTTAAAGCGCGTGGTGTAATAGAAAAAGGCCCCACCCAACAGGGTGGAGCCTTTTCTAGTAACTGCTAGCCAGGATGCCCACTTCTGGATCTCTTCGTCTTGCGACTACTTTACCAAACTAACCGCAGCTAGCCTGGTGTGTGAGGAGGCCGTTCTCACCTCTAAACAGTTACACGCCTTGACCGGAAAGTGGCCTCTCCACCCACTCATGTCAACATCCAACCGCGCGTTGGATGAGTTACAGTTTCGGGAGGAATGGTGCCGTAAAAAACCTGCTGATCTCTTAATGGCTTAGCTCATCGCGCCACCGCCCAGGCCACACTCCCGATATCAAGCGGTCCTGCGGCGTGCCGCCCAGCCTGACCGCCCTACCCCGCCCGTAACCCCATCGCCATCCCCGCTAACGCCGCCGCCGCCCGCACGTCCGGCTCGTCCCCCTGCCCTGCCCGGTTCGCCAGCGCCACCCACAGCGCATGGATCGTGACCTCTGCGCCGGCCGCGCGCAGCTCGCGCTCCACGTTCGCCAGCGTCGCCCGGGCGCGCATCTCCAGCCCCTCCTGCGGGCAGTAGCGCATGTGCCATGTCGCCTGCTCGTCGGCAGTGAGGGCGGACAGCGCGCGGCGCGGGGAAAGGTCGAAGGTGAGTTCGGGCATGGGCGCCTGCATGCCGCGCCAGAGGCTGGAACGCAAAGCTCCCCTGCGGCTAGATTCCCGGCCGGACGCAGGAGCACGACATGGCGCCACCCGACCAGGACAGCACCTTCCCAGGCACCCTCTACGCCGGCGACGGCCTGCGCCTGGACGGCGCCGGGCCGGCCGTGTTCACCCCGCAGATGGACGCCGGCCTGCCGTTCAAGGCGCTGATCCACGGCGGGCTCGCGGCGCCGGACGACGATGCCCTGGGCTTGGACTAACGCGTGTGGGTGCTGCCGGAGCGCTTCAGCACGCCCGGCGCGCTGCCCACGCCCCTGCTCTACCAGCTCGCCGGCATCGTCCGCATGCGCGGCAAGGTCGGGCTGGCGTCGGCGGACGAGCTGGTGTGCGACCAGGCGCGGGACATGTTGATGCTGGTACTAGCGGCGCCGGAGGGCGAGGCCTGACGCGAGTGCAGCGCGGGGTTCGTTCAGGGTCTATCTAGTGCACGTGCCGCTGCTGATCCCGTTTAAAGGAGGGTGGGCGTGGGCCGGCGCTGGGCTTGGCGGATAGCGGTATGCGGGGTGTGTCTAGCGCTGGTCACGGGGATTGGGACGCTGGCGGAACAGTAGGTGGCGCGGCCGGCCAGGGGGCTAGCGGAGCCTGCGGGTCGACGGGCGCTTCGGCCGTTCCATTTTGGTCATTACGAAGCAGGCTGAGCCACCGTACTATGGATCCGGCGTTCCCGGTCGAAACGGCTGGGAATGTCATACAAAGTGGAGAGTTCTCAGAGATGCGTCGACACTGCGTAGCCGCCTGCGCCCTGCTGTTCGTTCTCTGTGGAGGAACCGCGGGCGCGCGACAGACACAGACCAAGCCCTCCGACGTTCCAAAAGCGCCGGCGACTTTCGATGCAGCCGCGATCCGTCGTTTGGCGGCGCAGCGGGCCGAGTTCCGCACCCTGCTCTCGGACCCCGATCCGACGGTGCGGCTGGCGACGATGCAGGAGGCGATCCGGGCCGGAGATGCTTCACAGCGGCAGATGGCGATTGACGCGGGTCTCGCAAGCAACGAGTCCGCGATGGTGGAGATGGCGCTCCGCGGCGTAATGGCGAACATACAGCAGATCGTGATGGAGTTCGTGGATGCGGAAGGTAAGTCGACAGTGGACGGAAGGTCGGCAAACTTTAGGCTGACAATTACACATTTCGATACTGAGACAGGACATGTTGAGGGTACAGCAGCCTGCGCTAATAATCCGAAATGGAGCGGCCAGTTGCAAGGGACTGTCTTAAGCTTTAATACGGATAATAACTGGTGCAGTGGAGTACTAAACTGGACCGCGGAGTCCGGTGATTTCAGGGGAAGGGTAAATACTGATAATGGATCCGCAAGCGCAAATCGAAATGCTGTTTGGAAACCACGCTAGCTCTGATCATTTTGGCACGAACGAGACTCGCGTGATCGCGAGCGTTTTGCGGCTCGCCGGTGCGTAGGCCCGGAGCAGCACGTAGCCGAGGCTAGTGGGGGGAAATAGCCGCTGCTGCATCCCGTCACCTGGTTCGAGACTGAAGCTTCCCAAAGACTGCCATGGGCCATGCTCGCTGCGACCGCCAAGAACCTCGACGGTTCCTGGCGGGTCTGGCAGCCCGGCAAGATCAAGCACGACTCCGCCAAACGGCGCCGTTAGCTTCAGGATCAGCTCGACCCGTCCCTCCGCTGGGACGCGCCACGGGCCCGGACCATCCCCCTGGAGACCACTCGCCTTGTTAGCCGCTTCTACGGGGGCTGCACTCGACCGCACGATGTCGTAGGGCACGCTCCCGGCCGCAGCGTGCGCAACCGCCGCGGCCGGTGCGTTCGACAGGTGCGGGCCTACCCTCTCGAAGATCCGATCGAGGCGTGCCACCCGGCCGACGTGGCCCTCCTCGGTCACATCGACGAGCAGCCCGGCTGGCTGGTCCGCCACCAGCACCGTGCCTCCGCTCATGCCCTGCTCAAGCGCGCCTGTGTCGCTACGGACTTCCAGTGTCTCGACCTCCACCGATCCCAGCACCAGGGGAACACGGTCGATCGAGCCGTCGGCACGGACCAGTTGGAGCGTGGCGCCCGCATGGGCGCGCAACACGTCGTCGAGCGACACAGTCCCCTCGAACGCGGGACAGACCGTAATCGGGATGCCGCGGAGCGCGACGAATGCCATGGGCTCGGGGGCCGTGGGAATGCGTGCCAACAGGTCCCCCTCGCCACGCTCGCGCCCAGGCGCCGTCGCTACCACCGAGGTCTCCGCTCCAAGTACGTGGCTGGGCGTTATCGCGTAGCAGCGATCACCCCGCGAGCGCAGCAGCGCTTGGCCAACCCCGTCCGCCCGCACGAATGCCTGCTGCGCGTGACCGACCGCGGGGAAAGAGACCAGGGCGCCAACCAGCAAGATTGCGGCATCTCGTCCTGCTTCGCTGGACCTGCCAACTTTGGTGAGGCCTAGGAAGTACCAGATCAGTCCCAGCGCGACCAGGGCAGTGTTCAAGGTTCTCACTACCGGCGACTTCTCGATCACGTCGAACAGGCTCTCCCGCACAGTGAAAGTCTCTCCCTGCATCCGCTGTACTTCGAACGCTGTGGCCGGTGCCGCCAAGTCGAACAACATGCCGCTTTGAGGCTCGCTCGGGTCGATGCGGATGAAGCCCAGCCCGGCTGGCGAGCGCGACCTGCTCGCCTGCTGATCGGCGCGCACCGAGTCTCCCGGGCTGAGCAGGACGCTGTTTGCAACAAAGCGGTCGCACCAGCTTTCCAGGAGTTCACCGGAACAGATCCACCTGAAGAGCCTCGAGTTATGTTTGACTAGAAGCGACGCGGTTGCTTCCAGCAGCAGGGGGCGTTGTCCTGCCCCCTGGCTGACCTCTTCTCCGACGGTGATGTCGCCGCTCAGCCCCATGACGAGGGGACCGTCCCCTGCGGCCAAGGGGAGGACAATCGTCGCCGCGTCGCACAACGTCGAGACCGTGTTCTCCGAAATGATCGAGCCGACAGCCTGCAGGCCTGCGCCACAGGCCTGATCCTCGTGCGACGGAGAGGTCGCTGCGAACGTCATTCGCAGCGCGCCATGTCCGCTGCGCACGAGGCGGATTGTCGTTCCGGTCGAGATCTCCAGCTCCACAGGGCCTTCTCGCGCCGGCGTATCCGGATCAGCCCGGTAGATGGAATGACCAAGCTGGAAGACGCCGAATGCCGCATCATCCAGATGCATCGAAATCACCTCCGTTCGCCCGGACAACACCAGCGCTCGATCATACTGCGGGCTGATCAAGGTCCAGAACAGCAGAATGCCACAGAGCAGAAGTATGAATTTGAAACCCATCCGGAGATGATCAAAAGGCGTGGCGCTACGGACATGACTATGAATGTCCCGAAAGGCATCGCTAGACTGGCGGCCTAGATCAAGGCACCAACGCCGACACGCGCGGCCCGCCTGATACTTGTAGGGAACGCGTGTTGCGTGACCAGCATCATCGCTGCCTTGGTGATGCTTATCCACCACCTGACTAGTTGGTAAGCTGAAGAATCAGGTCTTCCAGGACCTCGGTCTGCAATCCGTCACGGCTCACTTGCTCAAGCCGCAGCTGGACACGCGGTGGAAGGTCCGCGGCAGAACCGAGAACGCAGCGCGCGTCAAACGCCACGCGTGCCGTTCCGCTCACGCGTGTGCAGTTGACGCGCTTGAGCGTCTTTCCCGCCTCCGGATCGCGAAGAACGGCCGTGACCGCTCCACCTCGGGTATTGACCAGGGCTTGCAGGATCCCGAGAGCGTCCCCTTCCCCGAGCATGACCGGGATAAGATCCGCGTGTTCGTCGCACGACCCTCTACGTGCCAGCACTGCCACTTCCCGCAATGGAAAGCTGCTCAGGGCCTCCTGGTAGGCTGTGGGCCAATCAAGATCGACGCGACCGGTTTTCGGCAGGGGGCCTTGAGCCACGAAGCTGTTCTGCGCCGAGTAGCGTCCGTCCTGGGTCGTCGCCCTCACGCACACCGGAACCGCTTCCGTTGTGACAAAGGCCGGCACGGCCATGTTCTTCGTTTCCAGCCCAGCGCCATTTGGGGGCTGGTTGGTGAGGACGGACAGAAGGCCGACCAGGGTTCGCCCACTGACCGGCACGCGATCAGTCAGCCGTTCCGCAAACGGCGTTGCCGTCGGTTCCAGCAACGGCTCTGCCGCACCCGACCCCGCAGCGAGCAGGAAGACTGCGATTGATAGTCGCGACACCTTCAGGGTCCGACCAGACCCATGGTTCATGGTCTTCCCTGCATAGCTGGCTGCGTCCTCGTGAAGCATTTGGATCGGCGAGCCAAGATACACAGGATCAAACACAACGCGAAAGATGGCTGGGTAAATCCTCCTCGCGGCCGTCGTCGCGGTGCAGCTCGGGGGCGTCTGGGCAGCGCTACGGGCACAGGCGACTGCCGCCGGCGATCAGGCGGCACAGCGTAGTGTGGCAACCTACCTGGCAACGGGGCACCGCTGTCCGTGCCCGTACAACCGGATGCGCAACGGCGAGGCGTGCGGACGGCACTCGGCCTATTCCAAGCCAGGCGGGCTGCGGCCGCTCTGCTATGCGGCCGACGACGCGGCCGGCGAGATCGCGAAGGCGCCACGGCGTGCGCGGACCACAGCAGGTGCACGCCATGACAGGCGACATGAGCCGGCTGAAGTGGATCAGGCCAGCGCGGGCGAGACGTTCGGACCCCGGCCTGCGGAAGGCGCGACGACACGGACGCCCCAGAGTCCGCAGCGGCCGGCGCAGGTCCAGGCCAACCCGTTCGGATCCGCGCTAGGCGACGAGGACGCGGACCCGGCGGCCGCGCCGCAAACAGCCACCAGGATGCCACGGGTCGGAGCATCAAGTGGCGTGTTCAGACTTTCCACTAGGCGGTAGTGCGGCGAGAGGCGTGTTGGCCGTGTCAACCACGCCGGTTGCGCGATCCGCCCTTAATGAGCCGATCGTAGGCTGCCTGAACGGCACAAGCCGGTCCGACGCTCCGTCCAGCGCCTGCGGGCGCAGGCTGCTGCGAGGGTCGGTCTGCTCGAGCTGCAGCCGCCTGTTCAGCCCGCCCAGCTTGGCGGCGGCCGGCATGCGGCCCTGGGCGGCCAACTCCTGCACCTTGCGCACGGACAGGCTGGTCATCATGGTGATCGCGGTCGCTCGGACGCGCGGTAAGTCAGCCGTCATGGTGAAACGAAGACGCGCTTGCTGGGCTGCTCCGCGAGGGTTTGTCGAGCGCGCGCCTCGTTCTCCGTGCCTGTCGAAAGGAGTCGACGGCGTCCATCGTCCCACCAGCAGATGGCCCAGACGCCGCGGTGCTTGACGAGCTGGGGTCCTGCGGGTCGCGGGCGGGGCATAGGGCTGCTTCCAGGTAGGCGCTCAGCTGGTCGGGCGCGATCCTGGTGCAGCCGCCGAGACGGTAGCAAGCCAGGTCGCCCCGGCGGATCGCGCGGCGAAGGGTCTCGGGGTGGCAGTCGAGCTGGGCCGCGGCGGCGGCCACGGTGAGCAGGCGGGGCAAGCGCTCAGGCATCGCGCGCCTCCTGCGGCTGGTTACGGCTCAAGTGTCCCGGTCCACCAGCGCCACACGTGCAGGGCGACACTCCCGAACACGTAGATGGTCAGGACAAAGCCGATCGCCCGGTTGATGCGAAACCACCGTTGTTTCGTCGGCTGCTGGACCGGCTCAGGCATGAGTCACTCTGCTCCCTAAGCTTCCACGTTGGCGTGGTGTCGTAGCCGGGTCTCGACAGCCGGCACCTAGTTGAAGTTGGGACCGTCGGAGTAGAGCCGCAGAGCGCTCTCAGGGATTGCGTAGGCGTGGCTCGCAGCTTCCGTAAGCACGTTCCACTGCCTGCCGCCTACGTCGTCGAGCCCTGCCCGTCCCTCAATGACGCCGGGTAGAGGGGTATCGAAAAGCAGGACGAAGACGGCGTCGCCAGGTCTGAAGGTGTGCGGCACGACAGGTGATCCTCTTCTTACCTCGCCATCTAAGATCACCTCCCCCTAACCGCGCCTTAAACGCACCCCCGGTCCGTCCCTGCTCTCCTCGATGAACTCGACGCCGGCGCCACCCGCTAGCCCTGCAGGCACCCGCCCATCAGCAAAGCATCCCACGCCGCATCCGCCTGGACGCTGTCGCCCGGGTCGGTGAACTCGGACAGCAGCGCTTGGTAGGTGGTCAGGCACGGTTGCACCTGGTCGAACGGCTCAGCCTTCCGCACGATCACCTGGCGCCACGTCTCGTCAGGCTCACGGCTGACGTCACAGACCACGGTCTCAGTGACCAACGGCCGACCCACCCGGCTTCTTGCTCTGGGCCGCGTGCATGCCGTCAGCGGTCGCGTCCCTCTGGCACATGTAGGCACCGGACTTCGTGTGCCCGTAAAACTTGGTGCCTTTGAGGTGGATGGCCTTCGACCGGAGGTTCGCCCACACGACGCTGTCGCCTGGGCAGTGCGCTTGCGCTCGGAGTTCGCTCCCGAACTGGGTTGCCGAGGCTTCGGGCCCCTTTGGTATCGGAGACTCCATGCGCGGCATAACGGGTGCGGCAGGCGCGCCGCTCTGCATCGGGTTCGGGACAGCCGTGGTCCTCGACTGCGCGAAGGCAGGGGAAGCGAAGGCGAGGAAGGCAGCGATCAGGGCGACGCGGGACATGGCAGCCTCTGGTGATGTTGCCGAAAGGTCCGGGAATGGCTGTTGGAAGGCAAGGGGTCGTCGGCCTTACCTACCCTGGGCGGCCCCAGCTCGGCGGCGGTCTGGCGTCTTCATGCGCGCAAACGTGCGGTTTCGTAGTGCAGCACTCGCATCCCAACCTCTGCCGCGTGCACGACAGGTGCATTGGTGTATGGGGATCGCTTTCTGACCTTAAGATCGAGGCACCGGCAACCTAAGATCGAGGTGCCGCTGGCCTAACTCCGAGGCGCCGGGTGCCTAAGATCAGGGGGTCGGAGCGGGCCACGTCGCAGCCCTCAAAGTTCGATGTTCTCGTTCGCGCCGCTTTTGCCGAGGCTTGCACTCGAAGCAACGGGGACGCGGCGAAGTGGCACGATGGAAACGGACGGACGGGTCAGAAGGTTATGGCGACGTCTACCGCGGGCTGTGGAGGCACCGTCGAATGCTGACGAGCCTCTTTGCCCCAAGAAGAGGACGGCCATGCTGGCCGGTCATCCGCGACTGCATGTCGGAGGAAGGCGTGCTCAACGAGCTGGGGCGGCCGCCGACTTCCCAGGCGCTGTCCGAGACCTGGGCGAGGGTAAACCGGAACTGGGCAGCACGCGAGGAGAGGCGAGCTAGGCTGGCGGACAAGCCGGATACCAGCGCTCGTCTGGTGCACTGGCCGGCGCAGCAACGGGCGCAGACTCAGCTTCAACCTCAGGCACGGCCTGCGATTGTGGATCCAGAGGAGACCGCTTGGCAGAAGCTACAACGGGAGCGGCGTGAGAAGGAATACAGCGACATCCTGGGCGGGATTGGCTCCTCGACCCGAGGGGATTCGGAGCACTGATTTAGACCTCAGCCGATAGCGCTCCGCCGCACACCAGGCCCGCCCCATCCTCCTCGATGAAACCGACGTCGGTTAGTTCCCGGTTCTGGCGCCTAGCTCGTTGGAGAAGCATCCGTAGTAGCGGGCATCCTGGGTGCTGACGCCCTTGGCCTGGCATGCCTTCGCGGCCTCGATCCGGGCCAGGGTGTCGTCGTTGGCCTTGGTGAACTCTGCAGGCTGCGTATAGACGGCCTGGGCCTGCTCTGCCCTGAGCCGTGCCTTCCATCCGTTCGTGAAGCAGGCGTAGTAGCCGGGATCGGACGTCTTCAGACCGGCCGACGCGCAGGAGTCCGAAGCCTGGACTCGGACGCGCGCCTCGACGGCAGGATCAACCGGCGTCGAGTAGGCGACATCCGAAGCCTGTGCCGCGGAAGCCTCCTGCGCGTCGAGCCGGCTGTAGCCGTGCGCGCCCATGCAGCGGTTCTGGAACGATGCCATCTCGATCGCACCGCTCAAACCGAGGCCGAAGTAGCCGCTTTGTCGGGCGTCCCGCTCGCACTCGTAGGACGTCGTAGTGAAGTCCTGCTGACTGGCGCCGGGCTTGTACCAGGTGGTGGGCGTGCACCCGGTAGCGCAAACCAACATTAGGCCGAGGCGAGCATTCCTGCGCATGGCGCGTGTCCGGACGTGGCTGGGCCGCAAGCATGACACACGTACCGCAGGTTGTGCATACCGGCTCCCGGTGCACCTCGATGCCTCAGCCCTGGCGATCCCGCAGCCGCACTCCGGGCCCGCCACCATTCTCCTCGATGAACTCGACGCCGGCAGCTTCAAGCGCCCGACGGATGGCGTCCGAGTTGGCTTCGGTCAAAGCCGTCTTCCCATCCATCGCCTCGGCCCTCGAGACCGTGATGCGGCCGAGCTTCGCCTGCTTTGCCAGCTCATCGGCGGACCAGCGAACCAAAGCTCGGCCAGCCCTGATCTGTGCGCCTGCAAGATACATTCTGATCCTTATGGTGCAAACGGTATTGCAAAGCTGCGTGACGATGCATATAGTATCACCAGATACAGAATGTAGCAACGGATCGCCACCATGGCCCACGGCTTCACCTACGCCAACGCGAACCCCGCCAAGCCCGCCGACATGTTCGCTGGCGTCCCGATGCTCCGCCCGGCGCACCGCGTGTTCGGCTTCACGGCGCAGCAGAGGGCCGAGTGGGCGTTGGCCATCGCCGTGCGCGACCACGCCTCCAGCGAGCGCCATTACGCCGTGTGCTGCGCCGAGCTGGGCAAGGCCAACGCCTACAGCCGGGTCGCTCGCCGCGCCGAGTACAAGGCCAGCGCCATGCGCCTCATCAACAAGGCCCGCGCCGCGCGCCGCGCCGCCGTCAAGGCGCTGGCCATCGCGCAGGCCGCCGTCCTGGCGTTCGCACAGGCCGCCGTCCTGGCGTTCGCACAGGCCGCCGTCCTGGCGTTCGCGCAGGCCGCCTGAGCCGCATCACCCGCACCAGATCGCGCCGGCCTGCAACGGGCCCGCGCCACCCGCGCCGGGGCGGCTCCCCGGCACCAACTCGCCAGTCGGCGGGCGGGTCGGCGCCGCCGGGGCTGGACACACCGGCGGCGCCTGGCCCGAGACACGGGACAGGGGTCTACATGTCACAGGCTTCCCATGCGCCTACCACACCCGCAGCGCCGCCGGCGACGGCTGCCCTGCCCTTCCGTGCCACCCGGCGCGGCGTGGGTGGTGCCATCCTCGCCGCGCTGACCGGCGCAGCCGTCGCCGGCGCCGTCGTGTTGTCGGACCCGGGCGAGGCGTTCCCGGTAGCGGCGAGCCCCGACGATGAGCTGATCAGCCTGTGCGCCGAGTGCGACGCGCTGCAGGTCCAGGTCGACGCGCTCTGGGACGGCGTCAGCAGGATCGAGGATGACGATGAACGCGACAATCTGCAGGCGCCGCTCACGGCCCAGCAGATCCCCCTTATCGAGCGCATGTGCGAGACCCGGCCCACGACGCTGCAGGGGCATGTGGCGCGGTGCCGGACCTACCACCGGTGGGACAAGAGCCCGCCCGATGTGAATAGTCCCTACTGCAACGAGGCCATGCAGGGCGCGATCCTTCGCGATTTGGCAGCGTTGGCGGAATGAGGCGCATGACCCAGCCCCAAACCCGCCGCAGCCTCCTGGGCGCCGCCGCTGCCCTGGCAACCGCACCGCTGGCCCTGTCCGCTGCCGCAGCCCCAGCGGACCCCGACACCGAGCTGGTCCGGCTGTGCCACGAGGCAATCGCCTGCGAGGCCCGCTCCGAGGCACTCACGATGGCGGTCAACGACGTGCTGCTGTCCGACCCTCGCTGGTCGGTCGCCTTCGACAAGGCGCGCCTGCTCATGGACCGCTACAACCAGGTGCTCGATCAGGTCGAGCAGATCCCGGCCCGGACGGCTACCGGATTGCGTGCGAAGGCCGAGCTGGTGCGCGTGCACATGCACGAGGACCAGGACGAGTTCGAGCTCGTGCATTCGCTGCTGCGCGACGTGCTGGCGGCGGTGCCATGAGGCCCAGTTGCTCGCCAGCACCCGCCGCGCGATCTTGCGGCTTGGCGGGGCTAGGCTGGCCCCGAACGTCGGCACTCCGCGTCGATTGCCCCGCCGCGCGAACCAGCAAACCGTGAAGCGGAGACACGCGGATGTCGGACGAGCCCTACGACCGGGACGAGGTGCGCCGCCGGCTCGAGGCGCTGGGCACGGATGGAGCGGGTGCGGGCGATGCTCCGGACAGCCTGGATCCGCTTCGTCGGAACAGCGAGTGGGATGGCGGTGCCGCGTCCGGCACACCGGAGGAAAGGCAGCGCACCGAAAGGATGATGGCTGCCCTGGAAGCCTCGGCCGCGGCAAGCGTGCTCGAATCCCAGCGGCGTTTCGAGCAGTCCGGCAACCCGGTGTATGTCTGGATCGCGCTCATGTTTCTCAGTCGAGGGCGCCGTCACAGCACCGTGGATGGCACCCTTGGCGGGTATGCGGACGTTCCTGCCTGGTGCACGGACTACCTCGTCCGCGCGTCTCTCGGCATCTTCGATCTTGCGATTGGAAAAGATCAACAGCCTCCGGCCGAAGCAATGGACGCTGTTACTCGAGTTCTTGGGCTTACAGACGAGACGACAAAATACAATGCCTTCAGGACATTCCGCAAAGACGGTCAATTAGAACAACTTCTAGACGGCTTTCAGAGACTACGCGCCGATGGACTTTCTTGGTCGGTCGCGATGACGACGCTGGCAGAAAATCTACCTGCAATGGATCCAAGGACGCTGGAAAAGAAGATTGCTGCTGCCCAGCGTCTCATGGAGGCAGTGGCGCTCACCCGCGATGCGGAGCCGGACACTACCGGCAAAACATAGGGGGTATGTTTGGCCGGGGCAGAACATACCCCCTATCTTCTGCCGGTGATCTAGCGACCCGAGTTCTGCATTCTGCGCTTGTTGCCGTTCACAGCGACAAGCATGGGGTCACACAGTAAATGGACGAGGTATACCTGACGGAGCAGGAGTTTTGCTTACGCTACCGCACGACGCCGCGCACGGCGCAGCACTGGCGCTACACGGGCGAGGGCGGGCCGAAGTGGGTTCGTCTCGGCCGGCGCCGGATCGCCTACCGGCTTTCGGACTGCGAGGCCTGGACGGCGAGCGGCACCTTCACGTCGCGGGCGGCCGAGCTGGCCCAGCGGGTCGCGTAGGGATGCCCGCGCACCCCATCGCCGCCGATGCTGCCCTGCCGTCACCACCCGCGCCGGGCCGCCTACCGGATCTGCCGCGCCTGGTCCCGCTGCCTAGCGCTCAGCGCATCTTCGGACCGTCCCGGGCGACGTTCTACCGGGCCGCCGCCGCTGGGCAGGTGCGGATGCTGAAGATTGGACGCGCGACGTTCCTGGAGACGGAAACCGTCCTGGCGTGGCTGGCCCGCCTGCCTGCGATCGCGCCGAAAGCCGCCGCCTAGAAACAGAGCCGCCGGCCCCTGCGGATGCAGGCTGACCGGCGGGGGAAAGCGGACGTCTCGACCTCGACAGCCGAGATGTAGCCGCCCTGCCGCCACGGGTTCAAGCCTCTCCGCACGCCGGCTCCCATCACGGAGAGCCGCCACCATGCCCTCGCGTCCCAAGCCTTCACGCTCCGGCGCACCGCCCAGCGCCACCGTGCGTACCGCGCCTGTCGCCCCCCCGCACGCCGTCCGGCCGTTGACCAGTGCCGAGCTGCAGCTTGCTTCCGACCTCGAGTTGGCCCGCGGTAACCGCCGGCGCGGTGAGCTGCTGAGCTGGAAAGCGCATCAGGTGCGGTGCGAGGTGCCGGCGTGAGCGGCCCTGATCTCAAGGTTGGCAGCCGCGAAGCGATCCAGGCCGTCGCCGACAAGCTCGCGCAGATCGGAGCGGCGCAGGCCCCACTGTATGCGGCCGCCGCCGCGGGCCGGATCGCGTTGGTCTACGTCACCATGCCGGACACGCCCTGGCCTGCCGAGACGATCGCGCGGCTCACGCGCCCCGCTGTCGTGCTGTTAGGGGGCGATCCGGGCTACGGCGAGCCGACGTTCGGGCCGGGCCGCTGGCGTTGCGCACGCAAGCTGAAGGCGTGGGCAGGGGCCGCCGTCGTGCACGGAGCCGGTGGCGCGCCGGAGCACTACCGCGGCGCCCTGGTGACGGCCGAACTGGTCGGGCGCCTGGCGTTGGTCGAGACGACCTCGAGCCTGGTCGACGCCTGGGGTGCGTTCCTCGCGCCGCTGCCGCGCATCGGCTACCGGCCGCCGAACGGGGGCATGCACCCGGTGCAGCCGCAGGTGCTGCATTGATCGCGATCGGTGCCATTGTAGCGCCCGTCGACAGCAGCCTGACAGCGTTACGCCTCGCGCTCCGGGCCGGTGGCTACCAGCCTGTGCCGGTCAGCTCCCCCACCATGCGCGTCAGCAGCGCCGGCAAGCGCCCGGTGATGAAGGAGTAGCGGGAGGCCTGCACCGGCGCCGGCGACGCGATGGTCCGGTCCTGGCAGACGGCACAGCCGGAGTGCACCAACACCGGGTTGTTGTGCGGGACGCTGATTGCTGTCGACGGCGACATCCTGGCGTCGGATCTGGCCGACCAGGTGGCGCAGCTCGCCGAGGAGATGCTGGGCTGGACGCCGCTGGTCCGCATCGGCCGAGCCCCGAAGTGGCTGCGCTGCTACCGGGCCGAGACGCCGCTGCGGAAGATGGAGACGCCGGAGCTGGTCCTGCCCGGTGGCGCGAAGGCGCAGGTCGAGGTACTGGGCGCTGGGCAGCAGTTCGTCTCCCACGGCATCCATCCAGACACCCGGCGGGCCTACGGCTGGCCCGAGAGCACGCCACAGAGTGTGCCGCTCGAGGAGCTGCCGATCGTCACCGAGGAGCTGCTGCGCGGCTTCATGGCTGCGGCAGAGGTGGCGCTGCGCGCGGCAGGCGGCCAGACGGAGAAGGAGATCTCCAGGGAGGCCGCGGGTGCACCTGGTGCAGCGGCACCGGTCCGCGCGGCCGCTGTGCCGGCTGGTGCCGCTGGGAAGGTGCAAGGCGGCACCCGGGACGGCGAGTTCTTCCGGAAGGTGAACAGCGCGGCGCTGGCGAGCATCGCAGCGTGGCTGCCAGCAATCTTCCCGCGCGCGGAGCACCAGACAGGCACTGGCGCGTGGCGCATCAGCTCCGAGGATCTCGGCCGACAGCTTGAGGAGGACATAAGCGTCCACCCGGACGGCGCGCAGGACTTCGGCACGCGGCAGGGCTGCAGCCCGGTCGACATTGTCCTGGAGCACGGCGGCGCACCGGACGCCAAGGCTGCGGCGTTCTGGCTGTGCGAGAAGCTGGGAAAGCAGCCGGCCGACCTGGGATGGCGGGAGAAGCGCCAGCGCAAACCGGCTGATGCAGTCGAGGACGCACCCGAAGCGGGCGACGATCCGCGCCCGGTGATCCAGGTGGCGGCTGGCAGGCTGGACCGCCTGGCGACGCAGGCCGAAGCGGTGGTGAAGGCGTCGGGGCTGCCGGTGTTCCAGCGCGGCACCACGCTGGTGCAGCCCGTCATCACCGAGGTGCCGGCGTCGCGCGGGCGCATGACGGTGGCGGCCGGGCTCACGGAGCTGAGCCAGCCGGCCATGATCGACCTGTTCAGCACCGTCGCCCGGTGGGTTCGGTTCGACAAACGGTCCGATGCGTGGCTGCCGACCGACCCGCCCATGATGGTTGCGGCTGTCCTGCTCAGCCGGATCGGCAAGTGGAAGCTGCCGCGGCTGGCCGGTGTGGTGACGACGCCCACGCTGCGCCCGGGTGGGTCGGTGCTAACCGCGGCCGGATACGATGCCGCTACCCGCCTGTACCACGTCCCCGATCCCGCCCTGCGCCTGCCTGCGATGCCAAGCAGGCCGACGCAGGCCGACGCGGCAGCAGCGCTCGCCAGCCTGCGGGATCTGCTGGTGGGCTTCCCGTTCAAGTCCGACGTCGACCGGGCCGTGGCCCTGTCCTTGCTCATCACGCCCGTGGTGCGAGGCGCGCTGAGCGTGGCGCCCCTGCACGCGATCAAGGCGCACACGGCAGGCACCGGGAAGTCCTACTTGGTGGACCTGTCGAGCGCGATCGCGACTGGTCGGCCCTGCCCAGTGGTGGCAGCGGCAGCGAACGCCGACGAGACGGAAAAGCGCTTGGTCGGGCTGCTGCTGGCGGCGTTCCCGATCGTGAGCCTGGACAACTGCAACGGCGAGCTCGGCGGCGACATCCTCTGTCAGGCCGTGGAGCGCCCGCTGATCCGGGTGCGGCCGCTCGGCCGGTCCGACATCATCGAGATCGAGTCCCGCGCCTGCATCTTCGCAACCGGCAACGCGCTGCGGGTGCGCGGCGACATGGTGCGGCGCTCGCTGGTGTCGGAACTGGACGCCGAGATGGAGCGGCCGGAGCTGCGCCAGTTCGCACAGGATCCCGTCGCCGAGGTGCTGGCGGATCGCGGACGCTACGTCGGCGCGTGCCTGACGATCGTGCTGGCCTACCTCGCCGCTGGGCGCCCAGGGCTGCTGCCGACGCTGGCGTCGTTTGAGGACTGGTCCGCCCTGGTGCGCTCGGCGCTGGTGTGGCTTGGCGAGGCCGACCCGTGCACGTCTATGGAGGCGGCACGGCAGGACGATCCCGAGCTGACCGAGATGCGCGAGGTGCTAACCTTGTGGCAGCAGCACGTCGGCACAGACGGGCGCACGGTGCGCGACATCGCCGAGGAAGCATCGCGGCGTGCGCCGTCGCAAATGGGCGAGCCGACCGACTTCGCCGCGCCGGAACTGCGGGACGCACTGCTGCGGATCGCGGGCGACCGAGGGACCATCAGCACGCGGCGGCTGGGCAAATGGCTGCTCGACCATGAGGGGCGGATCGTCGGCAAGCTGCGCATCATGCGGTCGGGAAGCGCCCAGGGCGGAGTGCATCGCTGGGCTGTGAGAGTCGGATGATGGGTGGGTTCGGTGGGTTCGGTGGGTCTGTTTTCGCTACCCCGCGGGAACTGTCACAGTTCGGTATCGTAACATGACACTTTACGGGGTGGGGCTGAAAGTGACCCACCGAACCCACCGAACCCACCCGAGGGGCGGCTGGGCGGGGTCTTCTCGGCCCGGTCTGCCACCCGGCGCGATGGTTTGAGGCTGGCGCAGGGCCGCCCGGCGAGGCTGCAGCAGCCCATGGGGGCAGGCAGCAAGGGCAGGGACGACGGGGCCCCTAGAGGCTTTCGCGGGGGCAACACGGGGAGCAAGCGCGGTGGGGGACACACTTGGACCAGAAAAGTTTTCGGGGTTGGCGTTGTTGTCGCCTGACACCCTGACCGAGCCCCCGCCCGGGTTGTCGCTGGCCGACATGGCGGCGCGCCTGGAGGTGTCGCGCGAGACGTTGCGTGGCTGGCTCCGGAAGTGGCCGGACTTCCCCGTCCTGGCGCACGGCACCCACGGCCAGCGCTACCAGTTCGACCCCGACGCGGTGGTAGCGTTCGTCCGCCTACGCCGGCAGCCTCCCCGTGGGGCCAGCCTGGACCTGTCGGGTGGCGCCGATAGCGAGGCGCCCCGAGCCCTGCGCGACCAGCTCGACGCCGCGAAGCTCGAGCTGCTGCGCCGCCAGAACCAGCGCCTGGCGCGCCGCGAGTTGGCAGCACGTCGTGAGCTGGTGTCGGCGGCAGCCGTGCGAGAGGCGCTGTTGGTGGTGCTGCAACATCTGGGCGAGGCGATGCGGGCCGGCCTGGCCGCGTCGTGCCGCGAGCTGAACCTGCCGGAGGCGGTGGCGCAGGCGCTCTGGGAGGGCGTGAACGAAGCGTTGCGCGACTTCATTCGGACGCTGCCAGTCCTCCTGCGCGGCGGGTACCTGCAGGACGACAACCTGATTGGCCCGCCCGACCCCTGAAAGCCTGCACGGGGATCCTCCGAGATGCTGCCGGGGGGGGGGGGCTTCTGATGTCGGGCACAACTTGGCGTTTGAGGGCTTGCTCTCTTGGCGACGTGCTCCGGGCCTAGTGGCGGCCGGGCAGTGCTGAGGGCCTGCTACAACCGGGGGCGACGTTCCCGGCCTGGAGCAGGAGGGCCGGAACCACCAGCCCTCCTCCATCTCACGAGAATGAGCCGATCGGCGAGGTGACTCCCAGCAACGTCAGCCTCGTATTGTCGTTGAATTGGATGACCGTGTTGCCGCCAGTCGTGTTTTCGGTGAAGGCCGAAAGATAGTAGCCCTGGGCGGAGATGCGGTCCGTGCCCGGACGAAAGCCCGAGACCACCAGGCTGCCGCCGGCTTGGCCGCTGACCAGGCCGATCAGGTCCATGCCTGATCCGGCGAACAGCGTGGCGTTGCCCGCGCCGACCTGGACGTAGTCGGCACCGCTGCCGCCGAGCACGACGGCGGAGCCGGTTCCCGCGAAGATCGCCGTGCCCGCGCTGCCGCCGCTGATCGTGGCCGCGCCGCTGCCCGCCACGATGGTGCTCGCACCCGCGCCGGCCGCAATCACGTCCGCCCCGTTACTGCCGAAGATCAGAACGCGCCCGGTGGAGCCCGCGCCGGTCAGGGTCTCGCGGCCGCCAGCGGCGATCAGGGTGGCATCGGGGTAGCCGGGTTTGTTGTTTTCGGTGCCGGTGGCGACGAGTAGGTCGCGGTCGCCGCCCGCGAACAGGGTGGCCGGCCCCGGCTCGTCGACATAGGCCAGGAAGTTTGGCGGCTGGTAGTAGCTTCCGTCCGCCGACAGCGTCCCGTAGGCGGACAGGTCCGCGCCGCCGATCAGGACGTTGCCGCCGGCCGTGCCGCCGTAGGCCAGGCAGCTACTGTTGCCTCCGAACACGGTGATGCTGCCGGTGCCGCCCTGCACTGTCATGGCGCCGAAGATCATGGGACCCTCGTTGCGCAGGGCGGGGCCGGGGGCCAGCGCGCCGATGATCGTGGGATGGCCGCTGCCGTTCGTGTAGGAGAGGCCGAAATGGCCGGCGAACACCGTGTCGGACTGGTCGGTGGCGTTGATGGCGGCGTCGTCCAGGGTGGCGGCAGTGATGCTGCCCACAAGGACGCCCCGGTCGATCGCCAGCGTGCCCGTGGCCAGCACGACGGGTCCGGTACCGGCCGAGCCCGGCGCGGCCAGCTCCACGTGCGACTGGACATCCTCGGTTCCCGCAGGGCTGCCGTATCCGCCGACGAGCAGGGGGGCGGAGAGACTGCTGGCGGCGGCCACGACGACGTTGCCGAAGAGCTGCAGCGAGCCGGAGCCGCCGATCGGCCCCGTCAGGGTGGTGGTCGCGCTGCCCGTCTCGTCGATGACGCTGTTGCCCTGCACGGTTAGGGGATTGGCGAGGTTACCGGTCGTGCCGACGAGCTTGCCGTTGGCGAGGGTGAGCGGGCCGGGCCCGAAGGTGGCGCCGGGCTGGACCTCGAATGTCGTGCCGGAGATCGTGGCGGAGCCGAACGACAGGACGGCGCTGGGTGCCAGATGGGCGACGAGGTTGTCGTCTAGGAAGGTTCCGGCGACATACGCGCCCGAGAGCGTCGGTTCGTCGGCTCTCTTGAGAAGTTCGATGTCGAGCGTGGCGACGGTGCCGCCGCCGGTGATCGTGTAGGGGCCGCCGACCGTCAGGTTGTTGCCAATGACGGCAGTGTCGGCGGGACCTGGGACGCCGTTGCTCCAGTTCGATGCGCTGTTCCAGTCGCCCGAGCCGGCGATCCAGGTCGTTGTAACCATCAGACGATCCCTCGATTTTTGAACACACTCATGGAGGGACAAACCCGCTGACAAGGATTATTCAAGGATGTGTCCGGTATGCTTATGTGACTACCGCAGTCGCAACCTCTCACCCCGTCAGGCCTCGCCGCCCTCACCCCCGACGATCAGGCCGCATGACACGTCCGCTACTGCCCGCAGGAGGGCCTAGAGATGCGCGCCCGTGCGACGCTGGCCCGGGTGGAGAGCGAGTTGCGCGCGGCCGGCGCCGAGGTCACGATCCATGCGCTGTGGGTCGAGCTGGCGGACCGGGCGGGGCAGGGGGACGAGCCGGATGTGCGGGCGGCAGCGGCGCTGGCGAGGATGACGATGGGGTTGCGGGCGGGATAAATGGGATCGCGGTTTGCAAAGGCGCACTAAAATAGCGGTCTGGCGCTCAGCTCCGAGTTTATTGCGCTTAAGCCCATTTCGTATTTCCCAAGAATATCATTGACAACATTTAGAAACCAAAGTGGCGATTTAGGATTGACGCAAATTTCGTTGATCAATCCATTGATATTCATCGGTATACTTATGCCAACGGCAGTGCCTCTTTCATCAAACTGCACATACTGATCTACGCATTCGTGAAATCCGGTATCTGCTGGACGGTTGTAAACAACTGCTCTTAATTCTCGCTCATGAGCGTAAGACATTCTCTTTCTAACGAAGGCATTGAGTGAGTTTCCTGCATGGAAGGCTGAAAATCTATAATCGATATACTGCACTTTTCCAAGAAATACCCACTGCGGCAGAATTGCTGCCAGTTGCCTGTATGTTGTTTTGATACAGATTGAGTCGCTTGTCGAAGAGTATAGACCCCACATAGCAGCCGACTCGTGCTCGTTCATGTGCCAGCAGCTTACAAAAAGTCCAGTAAGCATGCCCTTAAATAGACTTCTCATTCCCGTAACAGCGTTGACTATCTCTGTCTGAGTGCTTTATCCATAACGTTCAAGTTCCCCGCCAGGGTGTCTATTGTCGAGAACATACTGGATCATCAGTTCTTTGCTTGGTACAGACCCCTCAAATGGGTCGCCTAGATTCGTTATAATAGGAAAATACAGACTTTGCGACTGGATAAGCGCAATGAATTTTGACAAATCCATGTACCTCCATATCGGAATATCAACATTGCTTGGCGCTTGGAAGGTCGGGTGTTCGGTGATCATGGTAAATAGATCCAAGTGCTTACAGGTGAGGCATATACCTGTGTAGTCACCCCCCATACTACCAGCCAGCCTCGCTCGTCGCCGCGCTGGGGCGGGTAGCGCGGTGTCAGCACCACCCGCCCGTCGTGCTCTAGCGCTTTGCAGGCTCAGTCCAGAGGCGTCTCTTCCGCCCCGTGCAGCAGCATCTGCCACCCCTGCACCATGTCGCCCCGCACCGCCGGCGGATACGCGGCCTCGGTCAGGTGCACCGTCACCGGCCTGGCGCCGCACGCGTCACAGCGCAGGCGCACCAGCAGATCCGCGAGAGGCTGGCCGGCTCGAGCGCGTCCGTTCGTCAGCAGCAGCCGGATCGGGTGCGAGCTGAGGTGGGCGCACCTGCAACGGGCATGCAGCCACCGGCCGCGCAGGGTCGCCATGGTGCAGGCCAGCGCGATGGCGCGGTTGAACGGCGGGGCGACAGACAGGGCAGGAAGGCCCTAGTCGTCGATGTGCGGCAACAACGGGTGGCAATCATCGCAGAAGCGATCGAACGGCATCTGCATGAGGCGCTTCTGCTTCTCCGGATCCGGGTGTGGCGCGCGACGAGGCACGATCTTACCGCAGCCGGTGCACTGAAAATTTGGGAAGCTCGGAGTTTGGTCACGCACTTGGTCGGGCATGCTGGTTTCCTGTGGCGCTGTCGCAGACGTGCCACCGCGAAGGGCTGCAGGCCTACGATCGCGACGGTGGTTCTGCAGCTTTGTCACTTACCGGAACACGCCGTCCCGTCCAGTCGGCGTCCATCTCGACCAGTCTCTTCGCGCAAAGCTCGCTCTTGCATCAGTAACACCACCATGACCTTTACCGACCGCACTCCTGCTCGATCTAAGTTTCAGCGGCTGCGATCGCCTTGTCAGGCTCCGCTTCTGCAGGCCCGGGCGGCTCCACCACCAGGTCCTCGCGCCGCGGCAGGTCGCGCAGGTCGCGCAGCCCGAACTGCGCCAGGAACGCCGGCGTCGTCGCCCAGAGCGTCGGCCGCCCCGGCGCCTCGCGCCGCCCCGCCGGCCGGATCAGCCCGGACTCCAGCAGCGCGTCCAGCGTCGCCTGCCCCAGGCTCGCCCCGCGCCGCTCCTCGATCTCCGCACGCGTCACCGGCTGGTGGTACGCGACCACCGCCAGCACCTCCATCGCCGCCCGCGGCAGCCGGCGCTTGCGCTCCACCACCCGCACCAGCAGCGGCGCCAGGTCCGCGGCCGTGCGGAACATCCAGCCGCCGTCCGCCTCCACCAGCTCCACGCCCCGCCCGGCATAGCGCCCCCGCACCGCCGCAAGCACCTCGAGCGCGTCCGTGCCTTCGGGCAGCACCGCCGCCAGGGTGGCCGCGTTCACCGGGCCGGGCTGCGCGAACAGCAGGGCCTCGGCAAGGCGCTCGGGATCAGCCTCAACTACCATAGGACCTCAACCGATGTGGGCCTCGATTGCGGCCGCAGCCACGGATGTCCCGATCCTGGTCGCCGTCTCCACACACCAGTGGGCCGCAGGACCAATCGCGGCCAGGGCCGCCTTGAACTTGCCCTCGTCTCCTGCTGTGGCGGCGATCTCGGCGGCGGCAAGCTGACCTACGGCAACGCGCTCGACCGCGTTCTGCGGCTGCAAGGCTTGTTGAAGGTCGGCCAGTTCCTTTGCGGCTTTCTGCAGGTCGGACGCTGCGTAGACGGTGTTCGTCGAATTGTCGGTGGAGCCGATGTTCACGCGCGCATTGTTGCCGCTCACATGAAAGACGTGGCCCGTCGAGCCTGGGGCGCCCGCACCTTCACGACGCACCTTGACCTGGTAATGCGGAGAGCTCATCCGGCTAAAGAGTTCAGGATTCTCAACTATATACCGCTCTATCAATCCGCTCTGGATCTGCCGCAGAATAAAATCACCTGGGGCAATCGGGATGGTGACATCCGGGATGAAAATAACGCCGCCACCAGGAAGCGTCGCAGGAACATCCTCGTATCTAGACCCATCCTGACGCTCGACCGTTACACGCTCCTTGGAGGAAAGTCTGGTCAGCATCCCTGAACCCTCGGTGTGGTTGTCTCCAATCCCCAAGTTGGGATAAAGCGTAAGTAGATCAATGCATCCCGGCTCGTGCCGTCACTTTCTTGGTTCAGCGCGAAGAAAGCCGGCTACCACCCCCGCCGGTCGCGGCTGCGCGCCCATACGAACACCACGCCGAGCACCGCGGCGACCAGCACCGCATCCTGCTGCAGCGTGAGGTGGGCCATGAGCCGGAACACGAAGCCGTAGATCACCGCGTGGATCACCGACGAGATGGCCATGTGGGCGATCCAGTCCGTCATGCCGCCGCCGCCGTGGTGGTGGGCATAGGACAGGGTCAGGAACGCCAAGTTCGGCAGGCTCTCGATCATGCCGGCTTCGCCATCGTCTCGGGGTAGGGCTGGCCGTCCAGGCACGTTCCCGCGGTCAGCAGCGCCCACGTCGCACCAGGTGGCAGAGTCGGGCGTGCGCCGGCCAGTTCCGCCGAACTGCGCTGCACCGGCTGCGTCTGGGCGACGGCGCGTGGCTGACGTGCCCGTGGACTGGCGCGTCGCTGCGCTGGGGCGTGAGTAAGGCCCATCCTCTTCCCCAAGCTCTGGGCGGCCTTGGGGCAAATTTGTAGGGCGTCGCCGACCTCCACCCACGACTTCCCGGCGTCGCGCAGGCGCCGGATCTCGGTCAGCGTCGCGTCGGGCCAGTAAGAGGCTCTGGTCATGCCTGCCCTTCCGGCGGGGAGAGCAGCAGCACCAGCATGTCCCGCATACTCGCCCCAGCGGCCCCGTCCCGCGCTGCCAGACCAACCTGACCACCGCGCTTGATGACGCCGACCAACTCGAGCAGGAGCTGTGGCGGGACTTCGGGCGGGCTGCCCAGGCTGTCCGGCAACACCCAGATACGATCTTCCATCTTCATCTCCGACCCCATGCCAGGCCGGGGCGGCTCGCCGTGGATGACCGCCTTGAAAGGAAGGGCGTCACCCTGGGCGATGGTAAAGGTGTCGGGGCCATCGCCGGCCAGGCGCATTCCATCGCCGGCGTAGAGGATGCCAGGGAAGGCCCCGGGCGGTCCGTAAGCGGTCACGGTAAAATCTCCACTGGACAGTGTGGCGCGCCGGCACTGGATGCCCGCCTCTCGTGATTCGCACACGCATTCTGTCTGCCGTGCAAAGGCGCGGACGCTGCACACTCGACGTGCCCTGTTGCGTCTAGCTGTGTCCCAGCAAATCCGCCTTTAAGAGGGGTCATAAGCTGGGTAAACGCGGATATGCAGCTTCAATAACAGGTGAATACAATGGCTTATACATGACGTTTGGTGTCCCCGACGGGATTCGAACCCATGGCCTCAGGATTAGGAATCCTGCGCTCTATCCGGCTGAGCTACGGAGACGACCGTGGCCTCCATACCAAACCCGTGCGCCGGCGTCAGCACCTTGCAACAGCGACGCGCAGCCCCGATTCACCGGGGATGACCGATCTCCCTGCCATGCCCCCCCTCGACGCATCCTCTCGCGAGACCGCAGCCGCGGCGATCCATGCCGCCACGCTCACGCTGGACAGCCACATCGACATCCCCTGGCCCACCGGGCCCGACCCGTTCAGCGACGGCGCCCGCCGCGCCGACCTGCCGAAGATGCGGCGCGGCGGGCTGCGCGCGGCCTGCTTCGCCGCCTACGTGCCGCAGGGCCCGAGGACCGCCGAGGGCAACGCCGCCGCCACCGCGCGCGCCCTGGCCATGCTCGACACGATCACCGCGATGGGCGGCAGCGCGGGCGACGTGACCGCGCGCGTCTGCGCCAGCGCCGGGCAGATCGAGGCGGCCGCGGCCGAGGGCGTGCTGGCCGTGGTGCCGGCGGTGGAGAACGGTGCGGCGATCGGCGAGGACCTGTCGCTGCTCGCGCGCTTCCGGGCGATGGGGGCGGTCTACATGACGCTCACCCACAACGGCCACAACGCGCTGTGCGACAGCTCCAACCCGCGCCTCGACCTCGGCGACGGCGAGACCCTGCACGGCGGGCTGTCCGGCTTCGGGCGGGACGCGATCGCCGAGATGAACCGCCTCGGCCTGCTGGTCGACGTGTCGCACGTCTCGCGCGACTCCATGCGCCAGGCGGTGGGGGCGTCGCGTGTGCCGGTGGTGGCCACGCATTCCTGCGTGCGCGCCCTGTGCGACGTGCCGCGCAACCTCGACGACAGCCAGCTCGACCTGCTGCGCGACTCCGGCGGCCTGGTGCAGATCACGGCGGTGCCGTCGTTCCTGCGCTGGAAGGCGCGCTACGACCAGTCCGGCGTCGCCGACCTCGGCGAGCACATCGAGTACGCGGTGCGGCGCATGGGCGTAGCCCACGTCGGCATCGGCTCGGACTTCGACGGCGGCGGCGGCGTGCCCGGCTACGGCGACGCGTCCCAGAGCGGCGGGCTTACCGCCGAGCTGGTGCGGCGCGGGTTCGGGGCCGAGGAGATCGCGATGCTGTGGGGGGGCAACTTCCTCCGGCTGATGCGGCAGGCGGAAGCGGCGTAGCAAGGTCGGGCTCTGCCCGAACCCGCAAAGGGTCCAAGGACCCTTTGATCCCCTTACTTAAGAGAAGCCATCCAAGGGGCTTCCCTTGGCGGAGTCCAGAGGCAGAGCCTCTGGCCTTGCTTTCCCCCAAGCCAAAGGACCTCCCGCATGATCCGTTTTCCTGACGGCGCGACTGTCCCTCCGGTCGGCCAGGGCACCTGGCGCATGGGCGAGCGCGGCGACCGTGCGGCCGAGGTCCGGGCGCTGCGCGCGGGCCTGGACGCCGGCATGACGCTGGTCGACACGGCCGAGATGTATGGCGACGGTGGCGCCGAGCGCGTGGTGAGCGAGGCGATCGCCGGGCGGCGCGACGAGGTGTTCCTGGTGTCCAAGGTGGTGCCGTCCAACGCCTCGCGGCAGGGCGTGCGGGACGCGTGCGCGCGCAGCCTGCGGCGGCTGGGGACGGACAGGCTCGACCTCTACCTGTTGCACTGGCCGGGGCGGGTGCCGCTCGCGGAGACGGTCGCGGGGTTCGAGGCGCTGCGCGAGGCGGGGCACATCGGGCGCTGGGGCGTGTCGAACTTCGACGCGGGCGACATGCCGGCGCTGGCGGAGGCGGGGTGCGCCACGAACCAAGTGCTCTACAACCCCGAGGCGCGGGGCATCGAGTTCGACCTGCTGCCGTGGTGCCGGGCGCACGATTTGCCGGTGATGGCGTATTCGCCGGTGGGACAGGGCGGCGACCTGCTGCGCGACGCGACGCTGCAGGCGGTGGCGCGTCGTCACGGCGCGAGCACGGCGCAGGTGGCAATCGCGTGGTCGCTGCGCGGCGGCGGGGTGGTGTCGATCCCCAAGGCGACGGGGCTGGCGCATGTGGCGGAGAACGCCGAGGCGGCGCGCCTGGTGCTGACGGCGGAGGACCTGGCCGCGATCGACCGCGCCTTTGCGCCGCCGGACCGCAAGCAGCGGCTGGAGATGCTGTAGCCGCAACGAACCGGCCGCGGGGCGGCTTTCCGAGCGGGGCGCGGCGCTGCTAGCCTGGGCGGGTGAGCGCGCACCCGGCCCTGTCCTGAGCCTCCTGATCCTCCTCGCCCTGGCCGGGCTGATGGTCGCGCTGCCCGTGGTCGCGTGCGTGTCGCGGCTGACGCCGCGCCTGCGGACCCTGGCGGTGGCGGGGATCTGCCTCGCGGGCGCCGTGCTCGACCTCGCGTTCCTGGCGGCCGGCGCGGAGCCGGCGTCGCTGAAGCTGCCGGTGGGGCTGCCGGGGTTCGGCGCCACGCTGTCGCTCGACCCGCTGTCCGGGCTGTTCCTGCTGCCGATGCTGGCGGGCGCGGGGGCGTGCTGCCTCGGCGGCGTGGAGCCGGCGGGGCGACGCGGGAGGAGCGGGGCGCCCGCGACGCCGGCGCTGGCGTGCTGCCTGGCGGCGCTGGTGCTGACCCTTCTGGCCGGCGACGGGTTCACGCTGGTGCTGGCGGCGGCCGCGGTGCCCGGGCTGGCGACGCTATGCGGGCGCGGCGATGCGGCGCCGAGGCCTGCGGCCCCGGGCGCCACGCGCCAGTTCGGGCTGCTGGCCACGACGCCCGGGCACGACAGGCCGGACGACGCGGCGCCGGAGGAGACGGCGGGAGGCGGGCGCGGCATGGCGGCGGCCGTGCTCGGGGCCGTGCTGGACCCGGTGTCCGGGACGGTGCTGGCGGGGCTGTGCCTGGCGGCGGCGGCGGCGCTGCTGGTGCCGGTGTCGGGGCTGCTGGCGGGGCCGGTGTTCGCGGCGATCCGGGCGCACCCGCCCGAGGGCTGGCGCGCGACGGCGGTGCTCGCGCTGTCGCTGCTCGGCACGGCGCGGACCTGCGGGCTGTTTCCCGGCGCGGGCCTGCCTGCGCCGGGCACGACGGGCGCGCCAGGCGAGGCCGAGCGTGCGGCGGCGCTGCTGGCGGCGGTGCCGCTTGCGGGGGTGTACGTGTTGGCGCGGCTGGTGGCGGACCTGTGCGGGCCGGCGACGCCGCTGTGGTGGGGCGTGCCGATGCTGCTCGCGGGGGGTGCCGCGGTGGCGGCGGGCGGGCTGCACGCGGCCACCGCGGCGCGGATGGAAGGGATCGCGGCGGGCGTGGTCGCGGGGTCGGGCGGGCTCGCGGTGGCCGGGCTCGGTGTGGCGCTGCTGGGGCGGGCCGCGGACCTGCCGCTGCTCGCGGCGCTGGCGCTGGGCGGCACCGGGCTGCTGGTGCTGGCGCAGGGGCCGCTGGTGGCGCTGCTCGGGCTCGCGGCGGCGGGCGTGGGGCGGGCGGCGGGCACCACGGTGCTGGCGCGGCTCGGCGGCCTGCTCGGGCGGATGCCGGTGGCCGGGGCGTGCCTGATGCTGGCGGCGGCCACGGTGGCGCGGCTGCCGGTGTCGGCGGGGTTCCCCGGCGGCTGGATGGTCGCCGAGTCGCTGCTGCAGGCGCCGCGCCTCGGCGGGCCGTGGCTGGGGGTGGCGCTGGCGGCGGCGCTCGCGGCGGGGGCGTGCGGCACGGCGCTGTTCGCGGCGGCGGCGCTGCGCCTGGTGGGCACGGCGCTGCTGGGACGGCCGCGCAGCCCGCGGGGTGCGGCGGCCGACGACGCGACGGCGCCGGCGCGGCAGGTGCTGGTGGCGCTGGCGGCGGTGCTGGGCCTGATCGGGATCATGCCGCCGCTCGCGCTGGCGCTGGCGGGACCGGCGGTGACGCAGCTCAGCCTCGCGGTGCCCGAAGGTGCGGCGAACGCGGCGTGGACGGTGTCGCCGCTGCGCGACGGGTCCGGCTACGCAGCGCTGCCGCTGGCGGGGCTGGTGGCGCTCGTGGCGGGGGCGCTGGCCTGGGCGATGCGCAGCCGGATGGCGCGCGGGGCGGTGGAGCGTCCAGGCTGGGAGCGCGGGTTCGCGGCGCCCCCGCCCTGGCTGCCGTTCGGCGACCCGGAGACGCAGCTAGGGCCGCACGCGATCGACGCGCCGCTGCGGCGGATGGCCGACGCGCTGAGGCCTGCGCGGCCTGCTGGTGGCGCGGGCCGGGCGCCGGAGCTGCGGGACGCCGGGCTGGCGCTGCTGCGTGCCGCGGCGCGCTGCGAGGCGTGGACGGGTGCGGCCCCCCTGCCCTGGCTGCTGGCCGTGGTGGCGGCGCTGCTGTGCCTGCTGGCCTGGGGCGTGGGTTCGTGATCGCGCTGCTGTTGCACCTGGCGGTGATGCTGGCGGCGGCGCCGCTGGTGGCGGGGCTGGCGGGGTGGTCGGCGGCACGGCTCGGCGGGCGCGAAGGCCCGTCCGTGCTGCAGCCCTGGCGCACGCTGCGGCGCCTGGCGCGCAAGCCGGCGGTGCGGCCGGAAGGCACGTCGTGGGTGTTCGCGCAGGCCCCGGCGGCGTCGCTGGCGCTGGGGCTGGCGGGCGCGGCGCTGGTGCCCTCGTTCACGCTGGGGATGACGACGGCGCCGCTCGCGGACCTGCTGGTGGTGGGCGGGCTGCTGGCGGCGGCGCGCGCGGTGCTGTGCTGCGGGCTGATCGACGGCGGCGGGGCCGCGGGCGGCGCGGCGGCGGCGCGGCTGGTCGCGGACGGCGTGGCGGGGGCTGCGGCGCTGGCGCTGGTGGTGCTGGCCGTGGCGCTGCTGGCCGGCGGCACGAACCTCGACGCGGCCGTGGCGGCGCTGCACGACGGGCGGGGCGGCGGGCGCGTGGCGCTGGCGCTCGCGCTGGCCGCGGCGGTGCTGGCGGCGCTGGAGCGTGCGGGGCGCGTCCCGGTGGAGGACGGCGTGGCGGCCGCGGGCGAGTGGTCCGGGCGTGATCTGGCCCTGGTGCGGGCGGGGGAGATGCTGTCGGCGCTGGTGTGGCTGGGCCTGGCGGCGGCGCTGTTCCTGCCGCTGCACCCGGCGCCGTCCGGGGCGCCCTGGCCGTGGGGCGGCGGGGTCGTCCCGGGCTGGGGCGCGGCGGGCGCGGCGGTCGACGGGGGCGCCGGGCCGCTGCTGGCGGGCGGGACGCTGGCGGAGCTGCCGGGGCTGTGGGCGCAGGGGCTGGCGGGCTGGGCGATCAAGATCGGCGCGGGGGCGCTGCTGCTGGGGGGCGTGCGGGCGGTGGCGCCGCGGCGCGGCACGCAGGCGGGCGGCGGGCTGGCCGGCGTGGCGACGCTGCTGGCCGGACTGGCGGTGCTGCTGGCGCTGCTGGGCGGGGCGGGGGCGTGAACGCGGTGCACGGCGGGGCGGGGGTGCTCGGCGGCGCGGTGCTGGCGCTGGGCTGCGTGCCGCTGCTCGGGCGCGGGCCGACCGTCGTGCGCGCCGCCTTCGCGCAGGCGGTGCTGCTGGCCGTCGTGCTGGCCGTGCGGGCGCTGGAGGACGCGGCGTGGAGCGACCTGGCGGGCGCCGTGGCGCTGGTGGCGGCCGGCGCCGGGCTGCTGCGGCTGCGGTCCGGCGGGGGCGACGCCACGGGCGGCTGGGGCGCGGTGCTGGCGGGGCTGGGGCTGGTGGTGCTGGGGGCCGCGGCGGGGCGGCAGGCGGCGCTGCTGCAGGACGCGGCGATGCGCGACACGCTCGGGCTCGGGCTGACGGTGCTGCTGCTGGGGCTGCTGGCGGCGTCGCTGCGGCGCGACACGGCGACGCGGGGCGCCGCGGCGGCCTCGGCGCTGCACGGGGTGGCGCTGGCGGCGCTCGGGCTGCCGGCGCGCGGCGGGGTGGGCGCGGGGCCGGTGGCGCTCGCGGTGGCGGCGCTCGTGGCGCTGCTGGCGGCGGGGCTCGCGCCGCGCCCGGCCGCCGTGCCGACGGAGCCTGCGGCCGACGGGATCGGGCAGGAGGCATGAGCGGGGCCGCGGTGTGCGTGCTGCTGCCCTGGGCGGGCGCGGTGCTGGCGGCGCTGCTGGCGCGGCGGCCGGCGGCGGCGCGGTGGGTGCATGTCGCGGCGTGCGCCGTGACGCTGGCCGCCGCGCTGGCGCTGTGGGGGGAGCGGCCCGGGCCAGGGTGGCTGGACGATCCCGTGGCACTGGGGGCGGCGGCGCTCGCGGCTGCGGCGGCCCTGGCCGGGGCGGTCGCGGCGCTCCCCGTGCGGGCGCCGCCCGCGGCGGGCGAGGATGCGGGCGACGCTCCGGCGGGCGGTGGCGCGGGCCGGTTCGTGCCCGCGGTGGCGCTGGCGCTCCTGGGCAGCGTGCTGCTGGGGCTGCTGGCCGACTCCGCGGCGGGCGGCTGGCTGGGCCTGGCCGCGTCGGTGGCGATCGCGAGCGCCGCGCCGCTGCTGCGCGGTCCGGACGGCGAGCACGCGGCGCGGGCGTTGGCGCTTCCGGCCGCAGGCGCCCTCGCGGTGGCCCTGCTCGGCACGATCCTGCTGTCGGCGGGTGGCGGCGGGCGCTGGGGCGTGCCGCCGGGAGCCGCGTCGGACCCGGCGATCCTGGCGCTGGGCTGCGTGCTGCTGCTGGCCGGCTGCGGGCTCGCGGCCGGGCTGGCGCCGCTGCACGGCTGGCTGGGCGCCGCGCAGGAGGCCGCGCCGCGCGAGCTGGGCGTGCTGCTGTGCGCACCGCTGCCAGGCCTGGCGCTGGTGCTGCTGCTGCGCGTCGCACGGGTGGCGGCGGCTTCCGGGGCGGCCGGGCTGCTGCCGGCGGCGCTGCTGGGCGCGGGGCTGCTGTCGGTGGCGCTGGCGGGGCTGTCGCTGTGGCGCGGCCGCGCCGGCGGCACGGTCAGGCTGGCGACGCTGCTGCACGGCGGCCTCGCCGCGGCGGCGTTCGGGCTGGGCGGGGGCGGCGCCGTGTTCGCGGGCCTGCTGCACCTCGCGGTGTCCGGCCTGGCGCGGGTGGCGGCGGTGCTGGCCGGGGTGGACAGCGAGGCCGTGGCGGACGGCAACCCCGTCGCGCCGGGCGGGCGCGGGTGGCTGGCGCCGCTGGTGGTGCTCGCGCTGGCCGGCGTGCCGCCGCTGGCGCTGTTCGCGGGCGAGTTCCTGGTGCTGACGGAGATGCTGGCGCGGCGCCCGGCGCTCGCGGCGGTGCTGCTCGCCGGGCTGGCGGCGGGGGCGCTCGGGCTGCTGCGGCGCGGGCTGCATGGGCCGGCCGCCGGCAGGATGGCGCAAGGCGCGGCGTGGGCGGCGCTGGCGGCCGCGATGCTGCTCGGACTGGCGATGCCGTCGGCGGTGTCGGACGGGCTGACACGCGCGGCGGAGGCGTTCGCGGGCGGGTAAGGAAGCAAGGTTGAGGCGCTGCCTCAAACTCCGCCAAAGGCTGCGCCCTTGGAACGCCTCCCTTAAGGAAGTGGGATCAAAGGGTCTCGGACCCTTTGCGGGTTTGGGCAGAGCCCATGCTTGCTTCCCTGGGCGGGAACGCCGGCTCGTGCTCCGCCCCCAGCTCGAGCGACAGGCTGGCGCTGTGGAACGGGTCCGCCGCCAGCGCCGGGCCGTGCAGCGCGCGCAGCAGCCGGACCTCGCGCGCTTCCAGACCGGCGCGCTCGCCCGCGTAGTGCCGGCCGAGGGACAGCGACTCGTAGTGCACCAGCTCCGCCGTGTTGGCCTGGCGCACGCCGAGGCCGAGGGTGCGCAGCCGCAGGCAGAGGTCGACGTCGTTCAGGGCCACGGCGAAGCGCTCGTCCATGCCGCCCAGCGCCTCCCAGGTGGCGCGGCGGATCAGCAGGCAGGCGGCAGTGGCGGCGGACACCTCGCGGTCGACGAAGGCCAGGCCGTGCGGGCCGGGGTCGCGGCCGGGGCGCAGGCGGTCGGCGTGCTCGGCCAGGCCGCCGAGGCCGAGCACCACGCCGCCGTGCTGCACCCGCCCATCGCCGTAGAGCAGGCGTGCGCCCACGGCGCCCACGCCGGGGTCCTCCAGGTGGGCGGCCATGGTCGAGAGCCAGAGCCGCGGGTCGGGCCGGCCGGGCGCGGCGGGGCGGCGCAGCGGGGCGACGTCGTCGTTGAGCAGCAGCAGGGTGTCGCCGGTGGCCTGGGCGACGGCGAGGTTGTTGACGCGGCTGTAGTTGAACGCGGGGAGGCCGAGGTCGAGCACGCGCACCCCGGGCAGGCGGGCGACCCGGCGGAGGACGCGGCGCTGGCGTCGGTCTGCGGGGTCGACGCGCGAGACGGCGACGAGGACCTCGCGGATCGGGTGCCCGGTGCCGGCGAGCAGGCGGGCCAGGCAGCGCGGCACGTGGCCGCTGCGGCAGGCGGAGGGCACGATGACGCTGATGCCGGCGTGGCCGGCGGGGTGGCGCAGGATGCGCAGGGGGTGGGCGGCGGCGACGGCGCCGCGCGCGCCGAGGTAGGCCTGGGCGACGGCGGCGGTGGCGGCCTCCGCGGCGGGGGCGTCCGGGCGCCGGTGGGCGAGCACGAACGGCAGGTGGTGCGGCAGGGCGCGCGGGCCGGCGCGCAGCCAGGCGCGGAGGCGAACGGCCTCGGCGGGGAGGGCCGCGTCGAGCACGGGGTCCAGCAGCGGCGCGTGGACCAGGACTAGGCCGCGGGTGAGCAGGCCGGCGAGCAGCAGCGCCTCGCCGGGCGCGGGGCGGAACAGCGGGGCGTGGCGGGTGCCGTCGGGGCGAAGCCGGTCCTCGTCGGCGTGGACGATGCCTGGGACGACGCCGGCCGCGGCCGAGGCGGCGAGGCGGGCGGCTGCCAGGGCCAGGGCGTGCGGCGCCAGGACCTCGCCGGCCGCGAGGATCGCGACGTAGCCCGCCTCCACGCCGGCGAGCGACCCGGCGAGGCTGTCGGCCGAGCGCCATTGCGCGTCGAGGGAGCGCAGCGTGGCCGCACGCGCCGGGCCGTCCTCGCCCAGGACCATGGCGTGGATCGGGGGCGCCTCGCGTGCGGCGTCGAGCAGGCCGGTGCGGTCGGCCTTGGTCCAGCGGTCGAAGCGCGCGCACCAGTCGGCGTAGCCCGGCCGCTCGCCCGCGGCCGCGCGGCCGAGCGTGGCGCGCACCCGGCCGGGCAGTCCCAGCGGCGAGCCGCGCAGGGCCGCCGGCAGCCGGGCGAGGCCGGCGGCGAGCAGGCGCAGCGCGGCCTCCGGGCGGGACAGCACCGCGAGGCGGGCGTCGACAGGCTCACCCGCGCCGAAGCCGTCGAGGTCGAGCGCGCCGGCCTCGGCGGGCACGTGCAGCAGCGCCTCGAGCAGGGCGGCGTGCGGGTTCGGGCGGCGGAGGAACAGCTCGCGCACCGCGTGGCCGCGCGCCCGGTCGGCGAGGCGCAGGCGCAGGGTGTTGCCGGGCGGCATGCCGCCCACACGCAGCAGGCACCAGCGGCCGCGCGCCGCGTCCGGCAGCGCCGCCTGCCAGGCGGGGATCGCCGGCCACGCGGGATGCCCGCCGGGGCGCCACGGCGGCGCCGCGTCGGCAGGGGGCGGCGGGGCGGCGCGCAGGGACAGGGGAATCGGGCGGGAAAGGAGCTGCACCGTTCGGCCCCTACCACCGCCGGGGCGGCGCCGGTATAGCCGGTCCTGCACATCCGGGCGTCTGCTTCGTGTCTCAGGACCTGTCGCGTTTCCTTTCGCCGGCCAGCTTCCTGGCCCCTGCCCTGCCCGTCGGCGGCGGCTGGGCGGAGCACGTGCCGTTCGTGGCGTGGCTGGCGGCGGCCGAGCGGCCTGGGCTGGCGGTGGCGCCGGGGGCTGGCGACGCGGGCGGGATGGCCGCGCTGCTGGCGCTCGTGGCACGGCAGGCGGGGTTCGAGTGCCTGGTGCTCGCGGACGGCACGGGTGAGGCGGAGCCGCGGTGGGCCGACGCGGAGGCGGGGCGGGTGGCGCCGCTGGGCGAGGCGCCGGCGCCGGGCACGGTGGACCTGATGCTGGTCGAGGGCGAGGCGGCGCTGGCGGGGCGACTGGACTGGCTGTCGCCGCGCGCGGTGGTGCTGCTGCGCCGGCCCGGCGCGATGCCGCGCTCGCCGCACGAGGCGTTCCGGTTCCGTCACGGCGACGGGCTGCTGGTGCTCGCGACCGGCAACGCGGCGGCCGCCATCGCGCTGCGCGAGGCGGGGCCCGACGTGTCGGCGCAGATCCGCGACGCCTACGCGCGGCTCGGCGGGCACCTCACGACGCGCGCCCGGCTCGCCGCGGCACGCGAGGCGCTGGCGGCGCGCACGCCGGCCACGCGCGCGGTGGCGCCGGTGGCGATGGCGATGCAGCTCGACCTCACGCGGCGGCGCGCGGCCTCGCTGGGCGCGCAGGTGCTGGCGCTGGGCGCCCAGCTGCACGCGGCGCGCGAGCACATCCGCATCGTCGAGCAGAGCACGTCGTGGCGGCTCACCGCGCCGCTGCGCCAGGTGCTGCACCGGCTGCCCGCCGGGCGCTCCGGGCTGCGCCGCGCGCTGCGGCTGGGCTGGTGGACCCTGACGCTGCAGCTCCCGGCGCGGCTCGCCGAGCGGCGGGGCGGGCCGGCGCTGATCGGCAGCGGGGCGGGCGGCGGGGGGAGCGCATCGAATTGGCCGCCCGCGCCGGCGCTGCGCGAGGACACGGCGCTGGCGAGCGCTGGCGACGCCGGGGCGAAGGGCGCGGAGCAGGCGGGCGCGCGGGCGATGGCCGTCGTGGTCTGCGTGCACAACGCCGCGGAGGACACGCGGCGCTGCCTCGACGCGCTGGCTCGGCATGGGCGGGCGCCCTGGTCGCTGGTGGTGGTGGACGACGGCAGCGGGGCGGAGACGCGCGCCGTGCTCGACACGCACCCGGCGATGGCCACCGCCACGCTGGTCCGCCACGAGCAGGCGCTGGGCTACACGCGTGCCGCCAACGCGGGGCTGCGCGCGGCGCAGGGCGAGTTCGTGGTGCTGCTCAACTCCGACACGGTGGTGACCGCGGGCTGGCTGGACGCGCTGGAGCGGGCGTTCGACTCGGACCCGCGATGCGCCGTGGCGGGGCCGCTGTCCAACACCGCGTCGTGGCAGTCGGTGCCGCTGCTGTCCGAGGGCGGCGACTGGGCCAGCAACCCCCTGCCCGACGGCGTCACCGTGGACGGGGCCGGGCGCATGGTGGCGGGGCGCCGCGCCGTGCACCCCGCGCTGCCGTTCATCAACGGGTTCTGCTTCGCGATCCGTCGCGAG
The DNA here is from genome assembly GCA_050955025.1 of Janthinobacterium lividum. Taxonomy (GTDB): domain Bacteria; phylum Pseudomonadota; class Alphaproteobacteria; order Acetobacterales; family Acetobacteraceae; genus CAXSEF01. The sequence continues at coordinate 4,190 of JBPBQX010000159.1, read as the reverse complement.
GCGCTGGACGCGGTGGGGCTGCTCGACGAGGCGAACTTCCCGCAGGGCTACGGCGAGGAGAACGACTGGTGCGTGCGCGCGCGCATCGCCGGCTGGACGCTGCGGGTCGCCGACGACTGCTACGTCTGGCACGCGCAATCCAAGTCGTTCTCCCACGAGCGGCGGCTGAAGCTCGCGGAGCAGGCCGGGCTGGCGATCGCGGCGAAGTACGACGCGCGCGTCATGGTCGAGGAGCCGGCGGCGTTCTGCCGGCACAGCCTAGCGCTGCACGGCGTGCGCGAGTGGGTCGGGCGGCGCTTCGAACGCGAGGCCGTGGCGGCGCAGGGCCGGCGTTGGGCGGGGGCGAAGGTCGCCTTCGTGCTGCCGGTGGCGGCCGAGGGCGGGGGCGCCAACGTGGTGCTGCAGGAGGCCGAGGCGCTCGGGCGGATGGGCGTGGAGGTCACGCTGCTCAACCTCGCCGCCAACGCCTTCGGGGCCGGCGGCGCGTATCCCGAGGTGGGGTCCTGGCGCTTCGAGGCGGACGAGGCGGCGATGCGGGCCCACGTGCTGTCGGGCGGCTACGACGCGGTGGTGGCGACCGCGCAGCAGAGCGCGTTCTGGCTGCCGCTGCAGTCCGAGACGCGCGCGCGCATGGGCTACTACGTGCAGGACTACGAGCCGCTGTTCTACGACCCGCTCGGGCCGGACCACGCCCTGGCGCGGCTGAGCTACCAGCAGGACCCGGCGCGCGCGGTGTTCACCAAGAGCGTGTGGAACCGCGACGTCCTGCTGCGCGAGGTGGGCGTGGAGGCGTCGCTGGTCGGGCCGAGCGTGGACGTGGACCGCTTCCGCGCCACGGACCGGCTGGCCTACGACGAGGTGCGCCCGACGCTGCGGGTGTGCGCGATGGTCCGGCCGAGCAGCGAGCGGCGCGGCCCCGAGGCGACCTGGCGGATGATGGCCGCCCTGGCGCACGGCCTGGGTCGCGGGGTGGAATGCCACGTGTTCGGCTGCGACGACGCCGACCTGGCCGGATACCGCGCACGCCATCCCGGCGAGGTGCGCAACCACGGGCGGCTGCGCCGGCCGCAGGTGGCGGCGCTGTTCCGCGCGATGGACGTGTTCGTGGACCTGTCGAGCTACCAGGCGATGGGGCTGACGCTGCTAGAGGCGATGTCGTCCGGGCTGGTGGCGATCGGGCCGGAGCGCGGCGGCGCCGGCGAGTTCATCACCGACGGGGTGGACGGGTTCCTGGTGCCGACCGTCGACGGAGATGCGGCGCGCGAGGTGGTGCGCCAGCTCGGCGCGGGGGACCTGGACATGGCGGGCGTGCGGCGCGGCGCGGTGACGGCGGCGGCGCTGTGGCACCCGGAGCGGGCGGCGCTGGCGATGCTGGGCGTGCTGCTGCCGGCGTAGCGGCCGAAGCAAGGAAGCGCGTTCTTTCTTGAAAGAAAGAACCAAAGAACTTCTGCCACCTGAGCCTGTGCCACCACGCGTTGCACAGGTGCCAGGTGAGAAAGTCTTTTTGCTTCTTTTTCTTCAGAAAAAGAAGGCCTTGCCTGCCTTGGCAGCCGGTGCTGGCCCGCGCCGATGTCGCGGCCTTCCCGGCGTCCGGCAGGGTGCGGGCCGGGAGTGCTGCCGCGGGGATGGCGGGCTCCGGCGCGCGGGCATGAAAAAGGCCGGCTCCCGCAAGGGAGCCGGCCTTTTTCCTGCCGGGGGCGAACCCCCGGGGACGCGGGTCTTTAGGAGAAGTTGCCCGAGGTGAGGTTCGTGTAGTTCTGGAAGACGATCTTGGTCTGGTCGGACAGCGTGATGGTGGTCGAGCCGCCGGAGACGGTTGCGGTCTGCAGCACGGCGCCCGAGGTGGAGGCGGTGTAGCCGGAGACCGACAGCTTGTCGGCGGTCTTGAAGTCGCTGATGACGTCGGTGGCGCCGCCGGTGTTGCTGGCGACGAAGTCGTAGGTGTTGACGCCGTTCGCGCCGCCGGTAAGCGACGAGGCGCCGGAGCGCACCACGAACAGGTCGGCACCGGTGCCGCCCAGGATCGTGTTGGCGCCGAGGCCGCCGAACAGGGTGTCGCCCGCGCCGGTGGAGCCGCTGGCGTCGACCTTGCCGGTGTCGATGACGGTCAGCATGTTGCCGGCCGCGGTGCCGTTGAAGGTCACCGAGCCGCCGTTGGCGCCGAACAGGGTGACAGGAGCAGAACCGCCGGTGACGGTGGAGTTGCCCGCGCCGCCGAGGAAGGTCAGCGCGCCCGTGCCGCCCTTGACCAGGACGTTGCCGCCGCCGGCCGAGACGTAGGCGGTCGAGGTGCCGGCGTTGACGGTGTTCGAGCCGTCGTCGCCAATGACCATCGCGTTGCCGACCAGGTTGTAGGTCGAGTTCGTGCCGCCGAAGATCGAGCCGCCGCCGGAGCCGAGCGTGACCACGTCGGCCGCGCCCGTGCTGTTGATCAGGATCGCGCCGGTGCCGCCGTTGATGGTCGCGCCGTGGCCACTGGCGCTTACCGTGCTGAAGCCCGAGCCGCCGGTGATCAGGTCATTGGAGGTGGAGGCGACGTAGGAGCTGCCCGCGCCGAGCGTGATCACGTTGGCGCCGGTGCCGGCGTCGACGACGTCGTTACCCGCGCCGGTGGTGATCGTGTCGTTGCCGTCGCCGGTGTAGACCTGGAAGTTGCTGGTCGTGCCGTTGAACACGTTGGCGCCGCCGCCGGCGACGAAGATGCCGTCCGCGCCGCCGCCGTTGAACGTCACGCCCGAGGTGCCGGCGAGGACGCCCACGAAGCCGCTGGACGCGGTCGCGCCGTTGATGGTCGTCGGCGACGAGGCCACGTCGGTCACGAAGGTGTAGCCGGCCGGCACCGACACGATGGAGGAGGCCGACAGGATGACCGCCTCGCCGACGTTGCCCGCGGGCATCATCGGGGTCGTGCCGCCGCTCGTCTCGTTGAACGCGGTCAGGGTGCCAGCCCCAGCCGCCTGGTTGATGATCGAGGCGAACTGCTGGGCCACGGTGAAGTTGGTCACGCCGTTCAGCTGAACGGTCAGGATCTGGTTGTTGGCACCCGTTACGGTTACGGCAGTCATGTGGGTTAGTCCCCTTTGTGCGTCGGCATTCCGTGGCGGCAGCCACAACGATGCGTCCGGCGCAATCGTTAACCGAACGCGTCCTGCCAAGGCAAGCTTAAACGAACACCTTAACCGGGGTGTCATATGCATATACCGGTGGCCGAACGGTTACGGTTGGTCACGCGCCGAAGTCAACGTCAACAGCGCCCGCGGTCGCGCCGACTAAATCGGCGCATGCAATCGCATTTTCTTAATGCTGCGCTGCAAACAGAGAGTAACTACTAAAAACCCTCATGGTCGTTTCGACAAGTTGGATAACTGGATACTCTCGTTGCAACTTCGCTCGCGGGCATGTTGCATCGCAGCATAGCCGCTTTTCAGCGGTTTACCGGAATCCGGGCCGGGCAATTGCCGCCCAGGCGACTCGCATTTGCCGGAACAAGTCGCAGGAAGTGGGACAAGGTGACGGAGATGTTAACACCCGCCCGATTCCGGGGCCGCATCGTCTCGGCAGGGACGGGGTGCACCGGTTAACCGCGCCGGTCGGGCCGGGCTCCGAGGCGAGGGCCGGCCGCCGCGGCACGGGCCGCATTTGCGGCCGTCCCGGGGTGCGTTACACCCTGCCCGGCGATGTCGCGCCGATGCGGGCGGCCACGGCGCGCGCCACGCCGCACAGCCCGGGAGGACGGCCGATGACGACGCTCCAGCAGAACGAGGAGCCCGGGCAGGACGGCGCGGCGACGGACGCGGTGGCCACGCGCGCGCCGGTGGTGGCGGCGGCGGCGCTGCCGGAGCGGCTGCTGCGCCATGCGCGGGTGCTGCCGGACCGCTACGCGCTGCTGCCGCTGCTGCCGCGCGGCAAGGTGGTGGTCGAGGTGGGCGTGGCGACGGGCGACTTCTCGGCCGAGATCCTGCGGGTGTGCCAGCCGAGCCGGTTCGTGGCGATCGACGACTTCCGCTTCCACACGTGGCCGATGCTGTGGGCGGGCCGGCCGGTGGGCGAGATCTTCGGCGGCCGCACCCACGTCGAGTTCTACCGGGAGCGCTTCGCCGCACAGATCGCCGCGGACCGGATGATGGTGATGCACGACGACAGCGCACGGGCGCTGGAGAACCTGGGCGACGCCACGGTGGACGTGATCT
>JBPBQX010000158.1:0-1602 GCA_050955025.1 Janthinobacterium lividum | reverse complement strand
TCGACGCGTGCAGCCGCGCCACCCCCAGCGGCAGGCGGCGCAGCAGCGACAGGCTCGCGCTCGACTCGCCGAAGTCCTCCACCGCGAACGCCACGCCGAGGTCGCTGATCGCCGACATCGCCATCACCCCGTCGCCGTCCAGCGCCCACAGCCAGCCCTCCGTGCAGGCCAGCTCCAGGTGCTCCCAGCTGCCCTCGCCGCCGAGCTCGCCCAGCAGCGACAGCAGCGCGTCCGGGTGCAGCTCCGCCGGCACCGCCACGCACAGCCGCGCGCCCGTGTCGCGCCAGGTCGCGATCTCGGAGGCCGCCGTCTCCAGCCGCCAGGCCGCCAGCCGCGCCGCCCGGCCGCCCTGCGTCGCGTCCTGCCCCGTGCCGCCGAGGCCGCCCGCCGTGCGCCCCGCCTGCGCCGGCGGCATGCGCGTCGCCGCCTCCACCGCGCGCAGCCGACCGCCCTGCAGCGACAGCCGCGGCTGGAACAGCATCCAGTCCTGCACCGTGCCGCGCCGCCGTCCGGGCGCGCCGCCGTCGCGCCCGGGCGCGGGCGTGCCGGGGCCCGGACCGTCGCGTTGGTCGCCAGGGGGGAACGTGGTCGAGAGGTCGTCGAAACCGGCGGTCATTGCATGCGCTTCTGTGGAGGCGTGACCGTGGCACGTCGGTATGAACGAATTGTTGTCCCGCACGTCACGCGCCGACTTCGCCCCCGTCCAGGAGGACCGCCGATGATCGAGCTTTGGAGCTGGCCCACGCCCAACGGCCAGAAGGTGCACATCGCGCTGGAGGAGCTGGGGCTCGAATACACGGTCGTGCCCGTCGACATCGGCAGCGGCGAGCAGTTCCGGCCCGACTTCCTGGCGATCACGCCCAACCACCGCATCCCCGCGATCGTCGACCCCGACGGCCCGGGCGGCGTGCCGCTCCGCCTGTTCGAGTCGGGCGCGATCCTGCTCTACCTCGCCGAGAAGTGCGGCCGCCTGCTGCCCGCCGACCCGGCGGCGCGCTACACCGCGCTGCAGTGGCTGATGTTCCAGATGGGCGGCGTCGGCCCGATGTTCGGCCAGTACAACCACTTCGCCAGCTATGCGCCCGAGCCTCTGCCCTACGCGATCGAGCGCTACACCAACGAGGTCGCCCGCCTGCACCGCGTCCTCGACAAGCGCCTGTCCGAGGCCGCCTGCCTCGCCGGCGACGACTACGGGGTCGCCGATATCGCCACCTTCCCGTGGGTCACCGCCCCGGAGAAGCGCGGCATCGACCTCGCCGACTACCCCGCCGTCCGGCGCTGGCACGACGCCGTCGCCGCCCGCCCCGCGGTGCAGCGCGGCATGGCGGTGCTCGCGGACCGGCGCCGCGGCGGGCCGATCACGGACAAGATGCGCGAGAACATGTTCGGCGGGACGCAGTTCGCCCCGCGCTGAGTGCGTCAGGCCATGCGGCGGGCGCTGGCCCACCGCGGGATCACTTGATCTTGGCTTCCTTGAACGCGACGTGCTTGCGCACGACGGGGTCGTACTTGCGCAGCTCCATCTTGCCGGTCTGCGCCCGGGCGTTCTTCTTGGTCACGTAGAAGTAGCCGGTGTCCGCCGTGGACACGAGCCGGATCTGG
>JBPBQX010000157.1:0-2320 GCA_050955025.1 Janthinobacterium lividum | reverse complement strand
GGCCGCGGATCGACCACGAACAGCAGGTCGCCCTTGCGCACCATCTGTCCGTCGGCGAAATGGATCTCGCTCAGGTAGCCGCCGACCTGGGCGCGCAGCTCGACCTCGTCCACGGCGGAGAACTGCCCGGTGAAGTCCAGCGTGCGCGCCACGCTGCGGGCGAGCGGCGCCGCCACAGTGACCACCGGCGGGGGAGGGGCCGCGGGCAGCGCCGACGGCGTCGCCTGCCCCTGCCGCAGCGCCCACACGCCCCCGCCCCCGGCCAGCAGCAGAACCGCCACGGCGAGCGCGGGCCCGACCCGCCCACGCGGCCGGCCCGGCGGCCTGCGCCGCGCGGCCGGCAGGCCCTCCGGGTCGGCGAGCCTCGGATCGATGGTGCGCGCATGTCCGGTCATCGTGTCTTCCAGGACTGTTCGGAACCGGCACTGCCGGCGGGAATGTGGCGCCGGCAGACCGCCGGCCGGACCCGGCCGCCGCGGGCGCCCGCTTGCGCCAGGACGCCAACGCGACCATGTCATGATGACGACCGTCATCGTCACCGATGACAATGATGACTGTCATCGAGATTGGCAAGAGGGGACGGACGCGGGAAATGGGCGTGCCGAAGGAGCAGGCGGCGCGCAACCGCCAGACGATCATCGACACGGCGTCGCGCGTGTTCCGCGAGCGCGGCGTGGACGGCGTGGGCGTGGCCGACCTCATGAAGGAGGCCGGCTTCACCCACGGCGGCTTCTACAACCACTTCGCGTCCAAGGACTCCCTGGCCGGCGAGGCCTGCGCCTCGGTGTTCGCCACCTCGCTCGCCGGCCTGCAGAGCGTGATCGCCGCCGACGCCGAGCCCGGGTCCACCTCGTTCCGCGCCGTGCTGGAGGCCTATCTGTCGCCGGGCCACTGCGACCGCCCCGGCAACGCCTGCCCGGTGTCCACGCTGGCCGCCGACGTGGCGCGGCAGGGCGGACCGATGCAGGCCGCCTACGCCGAGGGCATCGAGCAGTTCCTGCAGGCCTTTGCCTGCCACTTCGCCCGCGACGTCCAGGCCGGCCTGCCCCCCGACGAGGCCCGGCGCCGCGCCATCGCCCTGCTCGGCCACCTGGTCGGCACCATCGTCCTCGCGCGCGGCGTGGGCGCGGCCGACCCCGCCCTCGCCGAGGAGATCCTCGCCGAGGGACGCCGCCGCCTGCCGGACTGACCCCGTCCCGCGGTCCTGCCCGGGCCGGCAGACCCGCGGCCGGCCGTCCCTACCGCCGGTCGCCCTCCGCCCAGGCCACCACCGCCGCCCCCGCCTCGCGCAGCACCGCCTCCTGCGCCTCCAGCTCCATCCCCGGCGCATCGTGGTACGCCGCCACCACCAGCGGCGCCCGCCCCGGCCGCCGGACCACCGCGTAGTCGTTGCACCGCCCGTCCGCGGTCCCGGTCCGGTCCCGCACGCCCCACCCGGCGGGGAACGCCGCCCGCAGCCGCGTCCCGCCCACCGTGCACGCCGCCATCCACGCCTCCAGCCGCGCCCGCGACGCCTCCGCCAGCACGTCGCCCAGCACCAGCGACCGTGCCAGCCCCGCGATCGCCCGCGGCGTCGTGGTGTCCAGCACGCCCGACCGCTCCCCCGCCGCCAGCTCGTAGCGGTCGAACCGCGTCACCCCGTCCCCGAGCCTCCGCGCGAACGCCGTCAGCGCCGCCGGCCCGCCCACCCGCGCCAGCAGCAGGTTCGCCGCCGCGTTGTCGCTGACCGCCAGGATCGCCGCGCACAGCGCCCCCACGCTCATCGCCCCCTCGGCCACGTGCGCCTCCGTCACCGGCGACGCCGGCAGCAGGTCCCCCCGCCCATACGCCACCCGCTCGTCCAACGCGTCGCGCCCCGCGTCCACCCGCCACAGCACCAGCCCCGCGAGCACGCCCTTGAACGTGCTGCACAGCATGAACCGCTCGTCCGCCCGGTGCGCGAGCACCGCGCCGGTCCCGGCGTCCACCGCGAACACCCCGAGCCGCCCGCCGCGCCGCCGCTCGATCGCCGCGATCGCGTCCCCGCCGTCCCCCTGCGCCCCCCGCGCCGAGGCGAGCAGCACGCACGCCCCGCCCAGCACCCCGCGGCGCGTCGCCATCCCCCCTCGATCACCCATGCGCAGCGGCTCCCCGGCCCCGCATCGGGCCGTGTCCTTGCTACGTCGCCGCCGGCCGCGCGAAAACCCCGCCGTCGCTGCCGGGAAGGTGAACGCCCCCGCGTGCCCCGCGTTACACGCCGTGAGGGCTCGCAGTGGCGGGCCGTTCGTCACCCGAGGAGACCACCCGACCATGAACCGCATCGCCCGCTGGGGCTTCGCCC
>JBPBQX010000156.1:0-2381 GCA_050955025.1 Janthinobacterium lividum | reverse complement strand
GGCCTCGGGCATGGGGACGAACTCGACGTCGCGGGGGTGGTCCAGGGCGTCGCACACGGCGTGCGCGAGGTCGAGGTAGGTGCGGGCGGCGCCGGTGCCGCAGTTGAACAGGCCGGAGACGGCGGGCGTGTCGAGCAGCCACAGCATGACGTCCACCACGTCGCCGACCCAGATGAAGTCGCGGCGCTGTGCCCCGTCGGCGATGCCGGGCTGCTCGGAGCGGAACAGGCGGGCGGGGTGGCCTGCCGCGACCTCGTCGTGCTTGACCTTCACGACGGAGATCATGCGGCCCTTGTGGTACTCGTTGGGGCCGTAGACGTTGAAGAACTTGAGGCCGGCCCATTGCGGCGGGGCGGGGTCGCCGCTGGCGAGCATGGCCATGACGCGCAGGTCGAAGGCGTGCTTGGACCAGCCGTAGAGGTTCAGCGGGCGCAGGCGGGACAGCAGGGCGGGGTCGTCGTCGAAGCCGGCCGAGCCGTCGCCGTAGGTCGCGGCGGAGGAGGCGTAGACCAGGCGGACCTCGTGGCGGGCGCACCAGTGCCACAGGCGCAGGGGCAGCTCGACGTTGGTGCGCCAGACCAGGTCGGCGTCGGTGGCGGTGGTCTCGCTGATGGCGCCGAGGTGGAAGACAGCCTCGATGCGGGCGGCGTCGTCGCCGGCGAGGAAGTCGTCGAGGTGCTCGGGAAGCACGAGGCGGGCGGGGGGGTGGGACGCGATGTTGCGCCACTTCGCGTCCGAGCCCAGCCGGTCGACGATGGCGGTTTCGTGTCCGCGCGCGGACAGCGCCGCGTGCAGGCAGGACCCGATGAAGCCTGCGCCGCCGGTGACCACGATCATGGCGCCGCTTATACGGTTGTGCCGCGCGCCCACATAGCCCCCACTCCCGCAACGCCGGCCGGCCGGGCCGCGATGGGCCGGCAGACACCCAGGAGAGACCAGCCATGAGCGACCGCCCCCGCATCTTCGACGACCTCGCAGGGCTTGCCGGGGGGGCGTTCTCGGCGCTGAGCGGGATGCGCGACGAGGTCGAGGCAGTGGTGCGCGCCCGGGTGGACGAGGTCGTGCGCAGGCTCGACCTGGTGCGGCGCGAGGAGCTGGACGCGATCGCGGAGCTGGCGGCGAACGCACGGATGGGCCAGGAGGCGGCGGAGGGGAGGGTCGCGGCGCTGGAGGCGCGGGTCGCGGCGCTGGAACTGGGGCGGCCGGACCCGGAGGACGAGCTGCCGGGGCTGGTGGACTAGAAGGAAGGCCAGAGGCTCTGCCTCTGGATTCCGCCAAAGGCTCGCCTTTGGAATCCCTGACTTAAGTAACGGGATCAAAGGGCCTCCCGGCCCTTTGCGAGTCCGGGCAGAGCCCGGCCTTGCTTGCTAGGGTGCAGTCGATTCCGGCAACCGCATCCAGCCGGGAATGTGCGGCGTCAGCGTGGTGTCGCCGCACGCGAGGGGTCCCTGCAGGGCGTCCAGGCGGACCAGGGCAAGGCCGAGGCCGCCGCGGCCGGAGCGCAGCGTGCCGACCTCCGTGCCGTCGCGCAGAACCGGGGTGCCGGCCGGCGGGAGGGCTTCGCCGGCAGCCTCGACCGGAACGAGGCGGCGCTTGAGCAGGCCGCGGTAGCGGGTGCGCGCGGTCAGCTCCTGGCCCATGTAGCAGCCCTTGGTCCAGGACACGCCGGACAGCTCGTCGAAGCCGGCCTCCAGCAGCACGGACTTCTCCGGCTCCATGTCACGCGAGCCGTCGGGCAGGCCGAGGCGCAGGCGGTGGGTGTCCCAGGCGCCGTCGTCGGAGGGTGCGAGCGGCAAGGGGGCCAGGACGCGCCAGCCGGCATCGGGCAGGCGCGGGTCGGGAGCAGTGGTGGCGGCCGGGACGTCCGGCGGTCGGTTCCAGGCGGCGTGGACGGCGAGCGGGGCGGGGTCGACGGTGGCCCGGGCGCGCAGGCGGTAGCGGAGCAGGCGGCGGGCGAGGTCGGGGGCCTGGGCGGCCTCGCAGTCGAGCAGGAGGCGCTCGCCGTCGGACAGGACGAAGAAGTCGGCGAGCCACTTGCCCTGCGGGGTCAGCAGCGCGGCCCAGATGGCGCGGCCCGGTGCGGCGAGGGCGACGTCGTTAGACACGAGGCCCTGCAGGAAGGCGACGCGGTCCTCGCCCGTGACGGCGAGCACGGCGCGATGCGGGAGGTGGGCTAGGGTCATGAGGGCAACGTGGGCGGCGGGGCGGGGCGGGGCAAGGCCGGGCAGGGTGCGCGGCAGGGGCGCGTGGCTGAGCGGAGCCTCTGGCCCTGTCCGCCTGCTCCCGTGCTACACGCCGGCCATGCGCATCCTGTTCCTGACCGCAACCCGCATCGGCGACGCGGTGCTCTCGACCGGTCTGCTGGACCATCTGATCCGGAC
>JBPBQX010000155.1:0-2473 GCA_050955025.1 Janthinobacterium lividum | reverse complement strand
ACGATCGCGTCGAAGACGGTGCCGGAGTCGCGCAGGCGCAGCGCCGCGGCCGCGCCGTCGACGTGGGTGACGTCGTAGCCGGCGGCGGCGAGCGTGGGGACCACCAGGGTGCGGAAGAAGCTGCTGTCCTCGACGATCAGCAGGCGCGGCCGGTCGCCGGGCCCGGCGGGAGTGCCGAACCAGTCGCGCCAGCCCAGGGTGAGCCAGTGGCCGATGTCGATCACGTCGGTGGCCTGGCCGGCGATCACCGCGGTGCCGAGCAGGCCGGTGCGGGTGCAGCCGATCTCCACGGCGAGCGGCTCCTGCACCACGTCGACGATCTCGTCGACCATCATGCCCATGGTGCGGCCGGCGTCGCTGAACACCAGCACCGGCTGGGCGGGCGTGTCCTGGCGCACGCCGTCCATGGCGAGCAGCGGCATCAGCCGGCCGCGGTACTGGGTGACGGGCAGGCCGCCGGCGGTCTCGACGCGCTCGCGTGCGATGTGCTCCAGGCGGGAGACCAGCTCCAGCGGCACCGCCTTGGGCGCGCCGGGGCCGGCGCGGAACAGCAGCAGCGCGGTGACGTCGGCCGAGGAGGAGGCGGCGGCGGGCGGGGCCACCGCCCTGCCCTCCCGGCCGCCGAGCAGGCCGCTGGCGCGGGCGATGCCGCCGGGGTCGAGGATCATGATCACCGAGCCGTCGCCCAGGATGGTGTTGCCGGAGAACATCGCGATGTGGCGCAGCACCGCGGCCATCGGCTTGACCACGATCTCCTCGGTGTCGAACACGCGGTCCACCACGATGCCGAAGGTCGCCGAGCCCACCTGCACCACCACGACGATCGACACGCAGCCGGGGGCGTCGCCGGGGGGGGCGTCTGGCGCGGCGGCCGGCGCGGGCTCGGGCGCGGGCTCGGGGTCGAGGCGGAGGAGCGCGTGCAGCTCGACCAGCGGCAGCAGGCGGTCGCGCAGGCGCAGCACGGGGGTGCCGTCGATGTGCTCGATGGCGCGGCCCAGGCCGCCGGCGTTGACGCCCACCAGCTCGACGACGCTGAGCTGGGGGATGGCGAAGCGGTGGCCGCGCACCTGCACGATCAGGGCGGCCACGATCGCCAGGGTCAGCGGGATGCGGATGGTGAAGGTGGTGCCCTCGCCCGGCGTCGAGCGCAGGTCGATCACGCCGCCGATCTGCTCGACGTTGTTGCGCACGACGTCCATGCCGACGCCGCGGCCGGACACGGCGGTGACCGCCTCGGCGGTGGAGAAGCCGGGGTGGAAGATCAGGCGGTGCAGCTGCGCGTCGGGCATGGCGGCCAGCTCGGCGGGGGGGGCGAGGCCCTGGGCGACGGCCTTGGCACGGATGCGCGCGGTGTCGAGGCCGGCGCCGTCGTCGGCGATCTCGATCACGATGTGGCCGCCCTCGTGGCAGGCGCCCAGCGTGATGCGGCCGGTGGCGGGCTTGCCGGCGGCCAGGCGGCGCGCGGTGGACTCCAGGCCGTGGTCGGCGCTGTTGCGGACCATGTGGGTCAGGGGGTCGCGGATCAGCTCGAGCACCTGGCGGTCCAGCTCGGTGTCCTGGCCGGACATCACCAGCTCGATGCCCTTGCCGAGGTCGTGGGCGAGGTCGCGGATCAGGCGGGGCAGCTTGTTCCAGGCGTGGCCGATCGGCTGCATGCGGGTCTTCATCACCCCCTCCTGCAGGTCGGAGGTGATGTTGCTCAGGCGCTGCAGCGGGGCGGCGAAGGTGCTTTCCTCGCCGCGCGAGAGCTGGAGGAGCTGGTTGCGGGCCAGCACCAGCTCGCTGACCAGGGTCATCAGGTGCTCCAGCACGTCCACGGCGACGCGGATCGTCTGGGGGGCTGCGACCGGCTGGCCTGCGGCGGGCGGGGGCGTGTCGGGACCGCGCGCGTCAGGACCCGGCGCGTCGGGCGGCGGCACGTGGCCGGCGGGAGTCTCGGGGGCGGGCGTTTCCGGCGGGGCGGGCGCGGCCAGGGGCACGGTGTCGGGGAGGTCGTCGAAGGGGTCTGCGGCGGGGGGCGGGGTGGCCGGGCTGCCGGCGAGCAGGCGGTCCAGCGCCGCGATCGTGGGGGCGTCGTCGCCGGGGGGCTCGGCGCCGGTGTCGGCGAGGTGGGCCAGGATGGCGCGGACCGCGTCGATCGCGGACAGCACGGGGCCGATCAGCGCGGTGGTGACGGCCAGGCGGCCGTCGCGGACCTGGCCGAGGACGTTCTCGGCGGCGTGGGCGACGCGCTCCAGGCGGGGCAGGCCGAGGAAGCCGCAGGTGCCCTTCACGGTGTGCACCAGGCGGAAGATCAGGCCAAGGGTTGCGGCGTCGTCGGGGGTCTGCTCCAGGCGGACCAGGGCTAGGTCCAGCTCGGCGACGCTTTCGGCGGTTTCGGCGAGGAACTCGGCCAGCAGGTCGTCCATGTGCGCGTTCCCATGCGGGCGCGTCCGCATGGCGCGGAAAGCGCGGGCCACGGACGCGGCCCCGA
>JBPBQX010000154.1:0-2507 GCA_050955025.1 Janthinobacterium lividum | reverse complement strand
ACCAACACCTTCCCCGAGATCTGCGGCCGCATCTGCCCGCAGGACCGGCTGTGCGAGGGCAACTGCGTCATCGAGAAGGACTTCGAGAGCGTCACCATCGGCGAGGTCGAGCGCTTCATCACCGACCACGCCTGGGAGCAGGGCTGGGTCAAGGCGCCGATGCCCAGGCGCGACCTGGGGCGCTCGGTGGGCATCGTCGGCGCGGGGCCGGGGGGGCTTGCGGCCGCCGAGGCGCTGCGCCGGCTGGGCTACGCCGTGCACGTCTACGACCGCTACGACCGCGTGGGCGGGCTGATGATCTACGGCATCCCCGGCTTCAAGCTGGAGAAGGACGTGGTGCTCAGGCGGTGGAAGCTGTTCGAGGAGGCGGGCATCGAGTTCCACCTCGGGCAGGGCATCGGCTCCGGCGAGGGCGAGCTGGCGTTCGAGGAGCTACGCGCGCGCCACGACGCGGTCCTGATCGCGACCGGCGTGTACAAGAACCGCGACATCCGCGGGCCGGGCGCCGGGCTGGACGGGATCGTCGCCGCGCTGGACTACCTCACGGCGTCCAACCGGCAGGGGCTGGGCGACACGGTGCCGGCGTTCGACAGCGGGGCGCTGAACGCGGCCGGCAAGCGCGTCGTGGTGGTGGGCGGCGGCGACACGGCGATGGACTGCGTGCGCACCGCGGTGCGGCAGGGCGCGGTGTCGGTGAAGTGCCTGTACCGACGCGACAAGGCGAACATGCCCGGCTCCATGCGCGAGGTGAAGAACGCCGAGGAGGAGGGCGTGGAGTTCGTGTGGCTCTCCGCGCCCGAGGCGTTCCTGGCGCAGGCCGAGGCCGGCGGCGCCGACGGCGTGGGCGCGGTGGCGGCGGCGATGTCGGGCGCGGGCGAAGGCGCGGGTCCGGGGCATGTAGGCGGGGTGCGGGCGACGCGGATGCGGCTTGGGCTGCCGGACGCGTCGGGGCGGCAGTCGGTGGAGCAGCAGGCGGACAGCCTGTTCACCGTAGACGCCGACCTGGTGATCAAGGCGCTGGGCTTCGACCCGGAGGAGCTGCCCCGGCTGTGGGGCGCCGAGGGGCTGGAGGTCAGCCGGTGGGGGACGCTCAAGGTCAACCACAGGACGTTCATGAGCACGCTCGAGGGCGTGTTCGCCGCCGGCGACATCGTGCGCGGCGCGAGCCTGGTGGTGTGGGCGATCCGCGACGGGCGCGACGCGGCGGCGCAGATGCACGCCTGGATGCAGGGGCGGGCCGTGGCGAAGCCGAAGGACGCGCAGGTCTCGGTGGCGGCGGAGTGAGGGCCAGCAAGGTCGAGGCTCCGCCTCGAACTCCGCCAAGGGAAGCCCCTTGGATGGCTTTACTTAAGTCAAGGGATCAAAGGGTCCTTGGACCCTTTGCGGGTTTGGGCGGAGCCCATGCTTGCTGGCTGACGATTGTTTTCGCGCAAGGAGTGCGGGCATGACCCAAGAGAGCGGCGCCGAGTTCCTGTCCGGCTGGGCGCGCAACGCGGCCGTGCTGGAGCACACGTACGACCCGTCGATGGAGCACGACAACTGCGGCGTGGGCCTGGTGGCGGCGCTTGACGGGAAGGCGAGGCGCGACGTGGTGCAGGCGGGCATCGACGCGCTGAAGGCGGTGTGGCACCGCGGCGCGGTGGACGCGGACGGCAAGACGGGTGACGGCGCGGGGATCCACATCGAGATCCCGCAGGACTTCTTCGCCGACGCGATCCGCCGGGCGGGCGACGCGGCGCCGGAGCGCCGGATCGCGGTGGGGCAGGTGTTCATGCCCAAGACCGACCTGAACGCGCAGGAGCGCTGCCGGCAGATCGTGGAGACGGAGATCCTGCGCTTCGGCTACGCGATCTACGGCTGGCGCCAGGTGCCGATCGACGTGTCGGTGATCGGCGAGAAGGCGAACGCGACGCGCCCGGAGATCGAGCAGATCATGCTGCGCAACACGCGCGGCACGGACGACTCCGAGTTCGAGCGCGACCTGTACGTGATCCGCCGGCGCATCGAGAAGGCGGCGATCGCGGCGCAGATCAGCGAGCTGTACGTGTGCTCGCTGAGCTGCCGGTCGATCATCTACAAGGGCATGTTCCTGGCCGAGAACCTGTCGGACTTCTACCCCGACCTGCGCGACGAGCGCTTCGTCAGCCGGTTCGCGATCTACCACCAGCGCTACTCGACCAACACCTTCCCGACCTGGAAGCTGGCGCAGCCGTTCCGGATGCTGGCGCACAACGGCGAGATCAACACGATCTCGGGCAACTGCAACTGGATGAAGAGCCACGAGACGCGGCTGGCCGGCGCGCCCCTCGACCCGTACGTCGAGGACGTCAAGCCGGTGATCCAGGCGGGTAGCTCGGACACGGCCTCGCTGGACGCGGCATTCGAGCTGCTGGTGCGCGCGGGGCGCGACGCGCCGATGGCCAAGGCGCTGCTGATCCCGGCGAGCATCGGCTCGGACGCGACCATGCCCGAGGCGCACCGCGACCTGTTCAGCTACTGCAACGCGG
>JBPBQX010000153.1:0-2957 GCA_050955025.1 Janthinobacterium lividum | reverse complement strand
TGCTCTACGCCGAGATCAAGAAGCGCATCACCAACCCCGACATCCGCACCCTGTTCGCGCTGATGACCCGCGACGAGGCGCGCCACGCCGGCTTCATCAACGACAGCCTCAAGGACTTCGGCGTCGGCGTCGACCTCGGTTTCCTGGCACGCGCCAAGAAGTATAAATACTTCACCCCCAAGTTCGTCTTCTACGCGACTTATCTGTCCGAGAAGATCGGCTACGCCCGTTACATCACCATCTTCCGCCAGCTCGAGGCGCACCCCGAGCGCCGCATCCACCCGATCTTCTCGTTCTTCGAGAAGTGGTGCGGCGACGAGTTCCGCCACGGCGAGGCCTTCGCGCTGCTGATGCGCTCGGACCCGAAGCTGCTCCGGGGCCGCAACAGGCTGTGGGTGCGCTTCTTTCTGCTCGCGGTGTTCGCGACGATGTACGTGCGCGACCACGCGCGGCCCGTGTTCCACGCCGCCCTCGGCCTCGACCCGACCGAGTACGACTACAAGGTGTTCCACATCACCCAGGAGATCTGCCGCCAGGTGTTCCCGGTGGCGCTCGACCTCGACAACCCGAAGTTCCGTTCGACGCTGGAACGCCTGCGCACCACCGCCGAGGCGATCGGCGCCGCTAGGAAGCGCTCCGGCCTCGGCGCCCGCCTCGCGCGCACCGCGCTGCAGGCCCGTGCGGCCACGCTGTTCGCCCGCCTCTACCTGATGCCGGTGCACTCCAACGTGCTGCCGGCCGACGTGCGCCTCGCGCCGAGCTGGTAGGACCGCACCGATGTCGCTCTACGTGTTCCCCGCCCTGTTCGCGCTGTTCGTCTGGTGGTTCAGCACCGGCATCATCATGTACCTCGACGGCCTGCCGCGGCGCACCTTCAAGTGGAGCATGCTGGGCGCGACGGTGCTGCTCGCCGCCTCCCTGTGGGGTCTGCACGCGACGGGCTCCGACACGTCGGTGCGCGGCGCCTACGTGGGCTTCACCTGCGGCCTGCTCGCCTGGGGCTGGCAGGAGATCAGCTTCTACATGGGCTTCGTGACCGGCACGCGGAAGCAGCCCTGCGAGGAGGGCTGCCGCGGCTGGCGCCACTTCGGCCACGCGATCCAGACCAGCCTGTGGCACGAGCTGGCGATCATCGCCGCAGCCATCGCGGTGGTCGCGCTCACCTGGCACGCGCCCAACCAGGTCGGTATGTGGACCTTCATGGTGCTGTGGTGGATGCACCAGAGCGCCAAGCTCAACGTGTTCCTCGGCGTGCGCAACCTCAACGAGGAGTTCCTCCCCGAGCACCTCCAGTTCCTCCGCTCCTTCCTGACGAAGAAGCCGATGAACCTGCTGTTCCCCGTCTCGATCACCGTCTCCACCGTGATCCTGGTGCGCCTGGTCGACGCCGCGATCACGCCGGGGGTCACCCGTTTCGACGCCGCCGGCTTCTGCTTCCTGTCGGTGCTGATGGCGCTCGCGGTGCTGGAGCACTGGCTGCTCGTGCTCCCGCTACCCGCCGCCGCGCTGTGGGGCTGGAGTCTCTCCTCGCGCAAGACGAAGCCCGTGGCCCCGTTCGACGTGGAGGTCGTCTCCGGCTTCCTTGGCGCCGGCAAGACCACCTTCCTGCGCGCCCGCCTCGCCACCGCCGGCCCGAAGACCGTCGTGCTGGTCAACGACTTCGCGGCCGTGGGCGTGGACGGCTCGCTGCTGCGCGAGCGCGGTGCCGACGTGGTCGAGCTGCCCAACGGCTGCATCTGCTGCTCGCTGCGCAACGACCTCGCCGCCCAGCTCTCCACCGTGGTCGCGCAGTGGGCGCCGGAGCGCGTGCTGATCGAGCCCTCCGGTGTCGCCGACCTCGCCGCCCTGATCGGCGTGCTCGGCCAGCCGAAGCTCCAGCCGCTGGTGCGCTCGCTCGGCGTGACCACGGTGCTCGACGCGGGCGCCTTCCTGCGCGATTACGCCCGCATGCCCGCCCACCTCGACGCCCAGGCCCGCCTCGCCTCGGTGCTGGTGGTCAACAAGACCGACCTCGCCACGCCCGCGACGCTCCACCTGGTCGAGACCACGCTGCGCACCCTCAACCCCGGCGCGCGCATCGTCCCCGCCACCTTCGGCATCGCTGGCCCCGGCCTCGACCTCGCGC
Source organism: Janthinobacterium lividum (assembly GCA_050955025.1). Taxonomy (GTDB): domain Bacteria; phylum Pseudomonadota; class Alphaproteobacteria; order Acetobacterales; family Acetobacteraceae; genus CAXSEF01. Next base: position 832 of record JBPBQX010000153.1, on the reverse strand, counting down.
CACAGCCCCTCGACCACGCTCCGGCAGAGCACGACCACGCGCATCACGACCACGCCCCGCATGACCATGCCGTCCACGCCCACGCCGACCATGCCCACGGACACGACCATGCGGCACACGACCACGCCGCACACGCCCGCCACGACCACGCCGCAGACGGCCTCGGCTTCGCCTCCTGGAGCCAGGAGATCGAAGGCGCCTGCGACCCCGACCGCCTGCTCGCGCTGCTGGAGCGTGCCGCCGCCGGCGCGTTCGGCGGCATCGAGCGCATGAAGGGCCTCGTGCCCTCCGGCGCGGCGCCCGGCAGCGGCTGGCTGCGCTTCGACGTCGCCGGCGGCCATCCCTCGCTCGCCGCCTTCGCCGCGCCGGCCGGCGAGGTCGCCCGCGTCGTCGCCATCGGCCGCGACCTCGACGAGCCTGCCCTGCGTGCCGCCTTCCTTGCCTGCGCCGCCCCCGTCGCACAGCGCCCCGACGGACCGGAACCGGACGGCGCCGTGCCCAGCCGTGCCGGCCGCGTCGTCGAAGCCGCCTGACCCCGAGAGGACCGGATACAGATGCAGTACGAGCAGTTCTTCCAGGCCGGCCTCGACGGCCTGAAGCGCCAGGGCAACTACCGCCGCTTCGCCGAGCTGGAGCGCCGCGCCGGCCAGCTCCCCCGCGCCACGCTGCACGAGGGTGACACCAGCCGCGAGGTCACGGTGTGGTGTTCCAACGACTACCTCGGCATGGGCCAGCACCCCGCCGTGCTCGCCGCCATGCACGAGGCGCTCGACCACCACGGCGCCGGCGCCGGCGGCACCCGCAACATCTCCGGCACCCAGAACTGCCACGT
>JBPBQX010000152.1:0-2967 GCA_050955025.1 Janthinobacterium lividum | reverse complement strand
CTGGACTGCGCCGTGCTGCCCGACGGCCGCCTGCTGGTGTTCGAGGTCGAGACCGGCATGCTCGTCCACGCCGACGACCCCCTGCCGATGTTCGCCTGCAAGCGCGACGCCGCCGCCCGCATCGCCGCCGCCGTCTCCGCCATGATCGACCGCCGGATCGGGGAAGCAAGGCCAGGGCCCTGCCCTGGACCCGCCGGGGGCTGAGCCCCCGGACCCACGCCACTTAAGGATCGTTTCCAAAGGGCTCGCCCTTTGGCGGGTCCAGGGCAGCGCCCTGGCCTTTCCTTGGCCACGGGACTGCCCAACCCCGCCCCGCCGCGCTATGGCCGTGGCATGACCGACCGCACCGACGCCGAGCTGGCCGCGCAGTACGAGGCGTACCCCTACCCCCGCCGCGACCCCCGCGACGAGGCGAGGCGCCTGATCGTCGGCTCCCCCGGCCACCTGCGCGAGATCGACCACTGGGTGTTCGGCGCCGCCCGCCCCGCCGACGAGCCCCTGCACGCCCTGTTCGCCGGCGGCGGCACCGGCGACGGCACCCTCATGCTCGCCCAGCAGATGGCGCGCGCCGGCCGCCCCGGCCGCGTGACCTGGCTCGACCGCTCCGCCGCCGCCCTGCGCATCGCCCGAGAGCGCGCCGCCGTCCGCGGCCTCGGCGACGCCATCGCCTGGGAACAGGGCTCCCTGCTCGACCTCGCCGACAGCGGCCTCGGCCCGTTCGACTACGTCGACTGCTGCGGCGTCCTGCACCACCTGCCCGACCCCGCCGCCGGCCTGCGCGCCCTGGCCTCGGTGCTGGCGCCGGGCGGCGGCATCGGCCTGATGGTCTACGCCCCGCACGGCCGCACCGGCGTCTACATGGTGCAGGACGCCTTGCGCCTGCTCGCCCCCCCGGAACAGCCCCCCGCAGAACGCCTCGACATCGCCCGCCGCGTGATGCGCCACCTGCCGCAGACCGCCTGGCTGCACGCCAACACCCACTTCGGCGACCACCTCGACGGCGGCGACGCCGGCCTCTACGACCTGCTGCTCAACCCCCGCGACCGCGCCTACGACATCGCCTCCCTCGCCGCCCTGCTCGACGACGCCGGGCTGGAGGTCGCGGCCCTGATGGAGCCGATGCGCTACGACCCCGACGTGCTGCTGCCCGACCCTCGCCTGCGCGCCCGCGCCGCCGGCCTCGGCCGCGTGGAGCGCTGGGCGCTGGCCGAGTCCCTCGCCGGCAACATGAGCACCCACATCGCCTACTGCCGCCGCCGCGGCGACACGCCCCCGTCCCCCGACCCGATGCACCCCGACGCCGTGCCCATGTCGCGCGAGATGCCCGCCCCCGAGCTGGCCCGCGGCATCCGCCCGGACGGCACGCTGCCGATGGTGCTGGACGGCCTGCGCGTGCCGGTGCCGCTGCCCCCGCTCGCCGCCGCGATCCTCGCCCTGGTCGACGGCGAACGCAGCGTCTCCGACATCGCCGCCACGCTGGCCACCCGCGGCACCACCCCCGCCGCCTTCGCCGCCGCCTGGCGCGACACCTACGCCAAGCTGAACGCGCTGAACCGCGTGCTGCTCCGCCCTCCCGCCACCGCGACAACCGCGCCCCACCCGCCGAACACCGCGTCCGGCGTCGCTCCCGCGGCCGCCCCCCCGTGACCGCGCCCTCCGGCATGGCCGTGGTCGCCGACCTGATCGCCGTGATCGTGGCCGTCACGGACGATCAGCCGCGCGTGCTGACCCTGGCCGGCACGGCGCTGCCCGCGGGCCCGTTCGCGTCCGGGCACCGCTCGCTGCAGGCCGGCCTGCGCTCCTGGGTGGAGCGCCAGACCCACCATCCCCTCGGCTACGTCGAGCAGCTCTACACCTTCGCCGACCGCGACCGCGGCCCTTCGGAGCAGGAGCAGCGCGTGATCTCCGTGAGCTACCTCGGCCTCACCCGCGAAGCCGGCGCCGCCCCCGCCGCCAGCCCCGAGGCCGCCCCGCCCGGCGCCGCCTGGTGCGGCTGGTACGACTATTTTCCCTGGGAGGACCGCCGCGACGGCGACGGCGAGCGCGTGGCCGCCCGCCTCCTGCCCCTCCTGGCCGCGTGGGCCGCGCAGGAATCCGGCGAGCGCCGGCGCGACCGCGAGCGCCGCGCCGCCATCAGCTTCGGCACCGCCGGCACCCGCGCCTGGAACGAGGAGCTGGTCCTGCAGCGCTACGAGCTGCTGCACGAGGCCGGCCTGGTCGAGGAAGCCGCCGACCGCGCCTGCCCGATCCCCCCCGCACCTGTCCTGCCGGGCCGGCGCATGGTCCATGACCACCGCCGCATCCTGGCCACCGGGATCGCCCGTCTGCGCGCCAAGATCAAGTATCGCCCGGTCGTGTTCGAGCTGATGCCCCCCGAGTTCACCCTCCTCCAGCTGCAGCGCACGGTGGAGGCGCTGGCCGGCCGGCTGCTGCACAAGCCGAACTTCCGCCGCCTGATTGCGCAGCAGGCCCTGGTGGAGGAAACCGGCGCCATGACCAGCGGCACCGGCGGCCGCCCGGCCAAGCTGTTCCGCTTCCGCCGCGAGGTGCTGCTGGAACGCGCCGCCGCCGGCACCAAGCTGCCGCTCGCACGGGCGCTGTGACGGCAGGCAAGGCCAGAGGCTCTGCCTCTGGACTCCGCCAAAGGCTGCGCCCTTGGAACGCATCCCTTGAGTGAGGCCAGTCCAGGGCGGCTCGCCCTGGTGGGTCCGGGCAAAGCCCGGCCTTGCTGTCTCGCGAATGCCACGCGGCCCGCACCGCCCCATACCCAGGTATGCCCGTCCTTGGCCAGCCTGCGACGAGGCTTGACTCCCTAATACTCGCGCCCAGTATAACACCCGCAGGGCATCGATCCCGGCCGCAGCACCCTGCGGCCCCCGTTATGCTCAAACTGAGTTCATAGGTGCCAGATGTCCGACGCCGGCCTCCTCGAACGCACTGCCCCGCTCTACGACCGCGTGCGCCGCG
>JBPBQX010000151.1:0-3322 GCA_050955025.1 Janthinobacterium lividum | reverse complement strand
TCCGCCGACGACATCACGCCCGAGTTCCAGCGCGGCTGGGACGCCGCCCTGCTTGCCGTGCGGCAGTGGCACGAGTCGCAGGCGAAGAAGACGCTGATCCAGGCGGGGCGATCGCGGTTCCCCAAGAACCTGGAGCGCGAGGCGGAGGTGCACCGGGATTCGGCGGAGCGGGTCGCGCTGCTCAGCCCGGACGACGCCTGACTCTGCCGAGCCGTCTGCCGACGTCGCCCGGGCCGGCATCGGGGTGGGACGACCCCCAGGCACGGCCGCAGGACCTGGTCAGTCTCAGGCCGCCTTCACCTCCGCGACGAAACTCTGCACGCGTCCGCTCAGCTCGTTGGCCTGAAGCGACACGCCCTCGGAGGCTCCGAGCACGTCGGTGGACGAGGCCCAGGCGCGGGTCGCCGCGTCGCTGACGCTCCCGATGCTGCCGGTGACCCGCCGGGTGCTGAGGGCCACCTGCTGCACGTTGCTGGCGATCTCGCGGGTGGCGGCGCCCTGCTGCTCGACGGCGGCGGCAATGGCGCTGGCGATCTCGCTCGCCTCGCCGATGGTCGTCGCGATGCCGCCGATCGCCTCGACCGCCAGCCCGGTCGCGCCCTGGATCTGGCCGATCTGCGAGCCGATCTCCTCCGTGGCCCTGGCGGTCTGGCTGGCCAGCGCCTTGACCTCGGAGGCCACCACGGCAAAGCCCCTGCCGGCCTCGCCGGCCCGCGCCGCCTCGATCGTGGCGTTCAGCGCCAGCAGGTTGGTTTGTCCGGCGATGCTGCTGATCAGGCGCACGATCTGGCCGATTTTCTGCGCCCCCTCAGCCAGCTCGCGCACGATCGCATCCGTGCGCAGCGCGTCCTCGACCGCACGCGCCGTCACCTGGGCGGACTGCGTGACCTGGTGGCTGATCTCGGAAATCGAGGCGGCAAGCTGCCCGGCGGCGCTGGCAACCATCTGCACGTTGAGGCTGGCCTGCTCCGCAGCCGCGGACATCGCCGCCGCCTCGCGCGTGGTCTCGTCGGCCGTGCCGCTCATGGAGCGTGCCGTTGTCTGCAGCTCCCCTGCCGCCGAGGACAGCGAGGCCACGAGTTCGCCGACCTTGGCCTCGAACTCGCGGGTCAGGGCGTCCACCCGCCCGGTGCGGGCATGCTTGCCTTCCTGCTCGGCCTCTTGCGCGGCGGCGAGGCTGTCGTTCTCCACCAGCTTCCTGTGCACGTCCACGATGCCGCGGGCCAGGTCGCCGATCTCGTCGCTGCGCACGATGCATGGGATCTCGTACTCGTAGTTCTTCTCCATGAGGCTGCGCAGCACGCCGACCAGGCGCACGATGCGCTTGGACGTGTTGCGGTCCAGCCAGATGACGATCACCAAGCAGGGCAGCAGCATCAGGAGGACCATCGCGACGATTTCGACGAGGGTGCTGCTGGCCAGCGCCTCGTTCCGGTTGGACGAAAGAGTGGCTTCCCGACTGTCGAAGGACATGACCTCCGTGATGGCGGAGCGCAAAGCCAGCATCCTTTCCCGCGCGGCCCGGACAAGCGCTGCCGCCTGGGACGTCTGGCCTTGATGCTCCAGATCAAGGATCACCTTGTCCTGCTCCATGTAGGTCCTCCAGGCATCCGACACCGCAGCCACGTGGCGCGCCTCCTCCCCCGGGGCGGCCCCGGACAGAGAGGCCTGCAGCAGGCTCTCGCTCTCGCGCGTCTGCTCGCCGAGGATGCGCATGGTCATGGCGCGTTCGTCATCGGTCGCGGCAAGCACCCACATCGCCTCGTTCAGCCGCACGCGCTCGACCGAACGGCTGAGGCGGCCCAGGATTTCCACGTTCGGCAGCCAGTGGCTGCGCAGCTCCCCTGCGGACCGATCCATCCGGTTGATGCGCTCAATGGTGAATGCGCTGAGGAGCAGCATGATGAGGTAGATCGCACCGAACGATGCGAACAGCTTGCTTCGGATGCTGATCTTGAGCGGAATGTTCATGGCGCCGATGCGGTCCAAACCCGTCCTTGCGGTAGTGGGCATGGTACAACGGACCGATTAAGTTGCTCTTAGCGCCCGTGCGCGAGCGGTGCACTCGACGCAGGGATGCTCCGACGTTCGGCGCCGCAATCGCGTGCGGTCGTGCATGGGATGGCACCGTGCGGGGCTGCCGACCCGTTCGTGTGTCATGTGGCGCGACAAGGCCGTGGTCCGGTCTGGTTCCACCTTGACGGGAGGACCCGATGCGCGGCTCGCCGATCCGGACGAGGAGGCGTGCGGCCGAGCGAGGGCGGGCAGGCCGCGCCAATCCCGCGCGGGCCCAGCCCGAGCAAAGCGGCGTGTCGAGTTGTGCCATTGCCCGTCTGCACGCCCGAGCCGAACGCGGTCGAGCGCGTCCGACGATCTCTGCGCGAGCGCTCCCTGTCGCACAGGCTGCTCGACGGGCACAACGCTGTTGTCGACGCGTGCTGCGCGGTGCGGAACAGGCTCCTGCGGTCAGGGGTGCTGCCTCGGGCGGAGGTTCAAGGCGGAACCTCCGGCCTGTTTCAGTGGCTGATCATCCAGGGGCGGGCGGCGGGGAAGCTCTTGGCGGCGGCGGGGGCCGCGGGCTTGGCGGTGGAGCAGCAGCCGCAGCCGGGGGCGTGGCGGCCGGAGGTGGAGGAGCGCTGGGGGGCGTTGGCGCTGCGCTCGTTGGTGGCGGAGGCGCGGCGGCGGCCGCCGTCCATCATGGCGAGGCCGGGCGCGGTCAGGATCATGCGGGGCGAGGCCTCGCCGCACGCCGGGCAGGGCTGCGGGTCGGCGAACTCCACCATGGGGCGCAGCTCGGTGAAGGGGCCGCACCGTGCGCAGCCGTAGTCGTAGACGGGCATTCCTGGGTTCCTTCCGGCGGCGAACGAGAGGCGGCTGGGCACGTCGAGGGCGAGGGAACGCCGGAACCCCTGGCCGCGACAAGGCCCCCTGCCCTGCCCCGTGGCGAACGCGTGCCGGGAAGCAGGACGGGGGACTTTCGCCCGCCGGGCCCCGTGCCGGCCGCATTGCACGGAACCCCAACGGACAAAGTCTTTTTGCTTCTTTTTCTTCAGAAAAAGAAGGCCTTGCTTCCTTTGCTAAGTGGTGGCGTCCGGGGCGTGGAGGACGTCGGTGCCGGGCTTGACGCCGGGCGTGGGCCCGTCGGCGCCGGGGTTAATGTCGAAGTCGAAGATGCCGGTGGGCAGCCACAGGGTCGCGCAGGCGTTGGGGACGTCGACGACGCCGCTGACGTGGCCCTGGACGGGGGCGCAGCCGAGGATGGAGTAGGCCTGGCCGCCGGTGTAGCCGAACTTCTTCATGTACTCGATGGCGTTGAGGCAGG
>JBPBQX010000150.1:0-3504 GCA_050955025.1 Janthinobacterium lividum | reverse complement strand
GGATGTTGGGTTCCAGCGTGCCGCCCGACTTGGACGACACGATCACCAGCGTCTTCGCAAGATCGAGCTTGCCTGCGAACGTCGCGACCTGCTGCGGGTCGGTGCTGTCGAGCACGTGCAGCTCGGGGTAGCCGCCCCGCTTGCCGAACGTCTCCGCCAGCACTTCCGGGCCCAGGCTCGACCCGCCCATGCCCAGCAGCAGCGCCTGGGTGAATCCCTCGCCCGCAACCTCCTTGCCGAACGCGACCAGCTCGTCCACGTGCTCCGTGCGCTCCTGCACGACGTGCAGCCAGGCAAGCCACTCCGCCTCGTCCTCGCCGGTCCACAGCGTGGCGTCGTGCTCCCACAGCCGGCGCACCTTGCCGCCGGCACGCCAGGACTCCAGTTCGGCCTCCACCGCCGTCTGCAGCGCCTCGGGCAGGGTGATCTTCAGATCGGAGACGGTGCCCCCGAGCAGCTTGCTGCGCTTGTCCGCGACCGCGCCGAGCAGGTTGTCGAACGCATCGGCGAACAGCTTGACCCCGTCCTCCACCAGCCGCGTCGTGACGTTGGCGAGGTCGAGGCCCACGCGCTTGGCCTCGTCGATGACGTGGCGGGCACCCTCCACGTCCTCCTCCAGCGAGTTGCGCGGCGTGCCGTGGTCGCGGAACGCATCCATGGTCGCCGGCGGGATGGTGTTGACCGTCTCCGCGCCGATCAGCTCCTCGACGTAGAGGACGTCGCTGTACGCCTTGTCCTTGGTGCCGGTGCTGGCCCAGAGCAGGCGCTGCGGGTTGGCGCCCGCGGCCTTGAGCGTCTGCCAGCGCTCCGAGGCGATCATGTCCTTGTAGACCAGGTAGGCGAGCTTGGCGTTGGCGATCGCGACCTTGCCGCGGATCAGCTTCAGCACCGGCGTCTCCGGGTCGTTCGCCGCGAGGCGCTTGTCGATCTCCTTGTCGATCACCGCGTCGATGCGACTGACGAAGAACGAGGCGACGGAGGAGATGCGGCTGATGTCCTCGCCCTTGCCATGGCGCTCCTCGAGCCCGGCCATGTAGGCGTCCGCCACCGCCTTGTAGGCGTCGATCGAGAACAGCAGCGTGACGTTGATGTCGATGCCGTCCGCAATCAGCGTGCGGATCGCCGGCACGCCGGCCTCGGTCCCCGGCACCTTCACCATCACGTTCGGCCGGTCGACCATGGCGTGCAGGCGCCTGGCCTCGGCGATCGTCTCCTCGGTGCGCAGCGCGAGATAGGGCGAGACCTCCAGGCTGACGTAGCCGTCCAGGCCCTCGGTGCGCTCGAACACCGGCAGCAGGATCTTCGCGGTGGCGCGGATGTCGTCGACCGCCATCGCCTCGTACAGCGCCGAGGCGTCGTGGTCGCCCTTGGCGGCGAGCTGCTTGAACTGCACGTCGTAGTCGTCGCCGCCGCCCATCGCCTTCTCGAAGATCGACGGGTTGGAGGTCACGCCGCCCAGGCCGTCCTCGTCCACCAGCTTCTGCAGGCTGCCGTCGGCCAGGAAGGAGCGCCGGATGAAGTCGAGCCACACGGACTGGCCGTGCTCGCCCAGCCTGCGCAACGGGCTCTCGCGGCCGGTGCCGGCGCCGGGGTTGTCGGACTGGGTGTCGGGGCCGGACGTGGCGGAGTTGGAGTCGGGCATCGGTGATCTCCGGTTGGAAAGGCCAGGGCTCTGCCCTGGACCCGCCGGGGTCGGCGACCCCGGACCTGCATCCGTTGCTGCCCCCGTGCGGAGGCCGGCTTCAGGCGGGAGTCTTCGTCTTCGCTCGGCTGGCCTTGGCCTGTTCGCGGGCAGCCTCTGCGACCTTCTCCGGCGTGAAGCCGAACTTGGTCAGCAGCGACGACAACGGGGCCGACGCACCATAGGTGTGCATGCCGATGATCTTGCCCGACGCGCCGGCGTAGCGGTCCCAGCCCATGGTCGCGGCCTGCTCGATGGTCACGCGCCCGGTCACGCCGGGGGGAAGCACCTCGTCGCGGTACTCCTGCGGCTGCTGCTCGAACAGCTCCCAGGACGGCATCGACACCACGCGGGAGCGGATGCCCTCGCCGTTCAGCGTCTCGTGCGCGCCCATCGCCAGCGCCACTTCGCTGCCGGTCGCCATCAGGATCACCTCCGGCGTGCCGTCGCAGTCCGCCAGGATATAGGCGCCCTTCGCCACACCCTTGGCCGAAGCATACTTGCTGCGATCCACCGTGGGCAGCGCCTGGCGGCTGAGGATCAGGCACACCGGCTGCTCCTTGAGCGGCAGGATGGTGCGCCAGGCTTCCGCGACCTCGTTGGCATCGGCCGGACGCATGGTGATCATGCCGGGAGTCGCGCGAAGCTGGGCGAGCTGCTCGATCGGCTGGTGCGTGGGACCGTCCTCGCCGACGCCGATGCTGTCGTGGGTGAAGATGTAGACGACCGGCAGCTCCATGATCGCCGACAGCCGGATCGGCGGCTTCATGTAGTCGCTGAAGATCAGGAAGCCGGACGCGTAGGAGCGCAGGGCATTCAGCGCCAGGCCGTTGGTGATCGAGCCCATCGCGTGCTCGCGGATGCCGTAGTGCAGGTTGCGCCCGCCGTAGTTGCTTGCCTCGAACGAGCCGGCACCCTGGAAGGTCAGGTTGGACTTGGTGGACGGCGCGAGGTCGGCGGCGCCGCCGATCAGCCACGGCACGTGAGGTGCTATGGCATTGAGCACCTTCTGCGACGAATCGCGGCTGGCCACGCCCTTCTCGCTCGCCTCGAACACCGGGATGTCGGCATCCCAGCCCTCGGGCAAGGTGTGCTGGTTCATCATGTCCATCTCGGCCGCCAGCTCGGGATACTGCTCGCGATACTTCGCGAACATCGCGTCCCACTCGGTGCGCAGCGCATGGCCACGCCTGCCCATCACGTCGGCGAAATGCTCGCGCACGCCGTCGGGAACCAGGAAGCTTTCCTCGGCCGGCCAGCCGTAGGAGGTCTTCGCAGCCTTGATCTCGTCCACCCCGAGCGGCTCGCCATGGGCCGCCGCGGTTCCCGCCTTCTTCGGTGCCCCGAAGCCGATCGTGGAATGCACGCGGATGAAGCTCGGGCGGTCGGTGACGGCATGGGCCGCCTCGATCGCCGCGGCCAGGGCATCGGTGTCGTTGGCGTCGTCGACGTCGGCGACATGCCAGCCATACGCGTGCAGCCGGGCGGCGACGTCCTCGCTGAACGCGAGGTCGGTGCTGCCCTCGATGGTGATGTGGTTGCTGTCGTAGATCCACAGCAGGTTGGACAGCTTCAGATGGGCGGCCACCGAGGCGGCCTCCTGGGTGACGCCCTCCATCATGTCGCCGTCGCCGCACAGCACGTACACGCGATGGTCGAACACGGTGAAGCCGGGCTTGTTGTAGCGCGCCGCCAGCCAGCGCTCCGCCATCGCCATGCCGACCGAGTTGCCGCAGCCCTGGCCGAGCGGGCCGGTCGTGGTCTCCACCCCCGAGGTCATGCGATACTCGGGATGCCCCGGGGTCTTGCTGTCGGCCTGGCGG
>JBPBQX010000149.1:0-3789 GCA_050955025.1 Janthinobacterium lividum | reverse complement strand
GGCCTCAAGTTCCGCCCCATGACCCTGCCCGACCGCCTCGTCGAGCACAACGCACACCCCGCACAGATCTCCGACGCACGCCTCGGCCACAAGGACATCGTCGCAACCGTCATGACAGCCCTGGGCCAGGAGCTGTCCAAGGTGATCCCGTCCCGATGAACCCCACCCCCCGCCCTGCCGCGCTCCGCCGCACGGCCGCCTGCGCGGCGCTGCTGGCGCTGCTGGCGCTCGCCCCGGCCGCCCGGGCGCAGGACAGCGTGTCCGCGCCGATCGAGGCGCTGGACGGCGCGCTGATCACCGCCGCGCGCAACGGCAAGCAGGCCTTCGCGGACCGCTACAACGCCCTGGCCCCCGTGGTGGAGCGCGCGCTGGACCTGCCGGCGATCCTGCAGACCTCCGTGGGCCCCCACTGGACGGACCTGCCCGCCGAGCAGCAGCAGCAGCTTCTCTCGGTGTTCCGCACCTTCACCGTCGCCTCGTACGTCGCGAACTTCAACAAGTTCAACGGCGAACAGATCAACCTGCTGCCCGAGACGCGCACCGTCGGCCAGGAACAGGTCGTGGAAACCCAGATCGTGCCCGGCGGCGGCAAGCCGATCCGCATCGACTACGTGATGCGCCAGGGCGAGGACGGCTGGCAGGCGGTGGACGTGCTGCTGGAGGGCTCGATCAGCCGGGTCGCGGTGCAGCGCTCCGACTTCCGCGCGCTGCTCGGCACCGGCGGCAACGCCGACGCCCTGATCGCCAGCCTGCAGAAGAAGGTGGCGGACCTGTCCGGCGGCGCGATGAAACCCTGACCGTGTCGCTGCCAGACTGGATCCCCGCGGCAACCCACGGCGCCGCCCTCGTCGCGGCGACCCTGGCCGGCGGCGGCCTCGTGCAGGCCGCCGCCGGCTGGCGCGCCGTGTCGCGGTTCCGCGCCCGCCCCGCGCCCGCCGCCGCCTCGCTCCCGCCGATCACGGTGCTCAAGCCCCTGCACGGCGACGAGCCCATGCTGGAGCAGGCGCTGTCCACCTTCTGCGCCCAGGACTACCCCGCGTTCCAGATCGTGTTCGGCCTCCAGGACCCCGCCGACCCCGCGCTGCACGTGCTGCGCCGCCTGCGCGCGCGCTTCCCCGCCCTCGACATGGCCGTGGTCGTGGACCCCACCCCGCACGGCGCCAACCGCAAGATCGCCAACCTCCTCAACATGTTCCCCTCCGCGCGCCACGACATGCTGGTGATCGCGGACTCCGACATCCACGCCGCCCCGGACTACCTGCGCCACCTCGCCGCAGCGCTCGCCGACGCGCGCTGCGGCCTGGTCACCACCCTCTACGCCGGCCTGCCCGCGTCGGGCCGCCTGCCGGCCCGCCTGGGTGCGGCCTACATCAACCACGGCTTCCTGCCCGGCGCCCTGATGGCGCGCGCGCTGGGCCGGCAGGACTGCCTCGGCGCCACCATGGCCCTGTCGCGGGCCACCCTGGAGAGCGTCGGCGGCCTGGACGCCCTGTCCGCGCACCTGGCCGACGACGCCGTGCTCGGCCACCTCGTCGCCGCCCGCGGCCTGGAGGTGCGGCTCGCCGCCACCATCCCCGCGACCACGGTGCCCGAGACAAGGATGCTCCGCCTGTTCACCCACGAGCTGCGCTGGGCGCGCACCATCCGCGTGCTGGCGCCGGTCGGCTTCCTGCTCTCGGCCGTGCAGTATCCGCTCGCATGGGCGCTGCTGGCGGTCGCGCTGTCCGGGGCCCGGCCCTGGTCGCTGGCGGTGCTCGCCTGCGCCTGGGCGGTGCGCGCCGCGATCGGGCGCAGGCTCGACCGGCTGCTGCAGCGCGCCGGGGCGTTGCCGGGAGGCGAGCGCTCTCCCATGTGGCTGGTGCCGATCCGCGATGTGCTGTCGGTGGTGGTGATGCTCGCCAGCTACGCCGATAACCGGGTTGCCTGGCGCGGCCAGACGCTTCGCGCCAAGCCCAAGGCGATATTGAGTCCGGTCGGCGCAAGCTTCGCCCCGGAAGAGGGATGACCAGCCCATGACCATGAAGACCCTGTTCCTGCAGCCGCCCTCCTTCGACGGGTTCGACGGCGGCGCCGGCTCGCGCTACCAGGCCAAGCGCGAGATCAAGTCGTTCTGGTTCCCGACCTGGCTGGCCCAGCCCGCCGCCATGGTCCCCGGCTCGCGCCTGATCGACGCGCCGCCCTCGCGCACGCCGCTCGAGGACGTGCTCGCAGACGTGCGCGGGCGCGACCTGTGCATCATGCACACCTCCACGCCCTCCTTCGCGTCCGACGTGAAGGTCGCCCGGGCGCTGAAGGACGCGAACCCCTCGCTCAAGATCGGCATGGTCGGCGCCAAGGTCGCGGTGCAGCCCGAGCAGAGCCTGCTCGCCGCCGGCGACGCGATCGACTTCGTGGCCGGCAACGAGTTCGACTTCACGATCCAGGAGGTCGCCGAGGGCCGCGACTACGCGTCGATCGACGGCATCTCCTTCCGCAACGACAGCGGCGTGGTCGTGCGCAACCGCGAGCGCGCGACCATCCAGGACATGGACACGCTGCCGTTCGTGTCCGACGTCTACAAGCGCGACCTGCGCATCGAGGACTACTTCATCGGCTACCTGATGCACCCCTACCTGTCGATGTACACGGGGCGCGGCTGCAAGTCGCACTGCACCTTCTGCCTGTGGCCGCAGACGGTCGGCGGCCACAAGTACCGCACCCGCAGCCCCGAGCACGTCGCCGCCGAGATCCGCCACGCCCGCGCCCTGTTCCCCCAGGTGCGCGAGTTCTTCTTCGACGACGACACCTTCACCGACGACCTGCCCCGCGCCGAGGCGATCGCGCGCGAGCTGGGCCGCATGGGCGTCACCTGGTCGTGCAACGCCAAGGCCAACGTCCCGCGCGAGACGCTCAAGGTGCTGCGCGACAACGGCCTGCGCCTGCTCCTCGTCGGCTACGAGACCGGCAACCAGCAGATCCTCTACAACATCAAGAAGGGCATGCGGATCGAGGTCGCCAAGCAGTTCACCAGGGACTGCCACGAGCTCGGCATCAAGATCCACGGCACCTTCATCCTCGGCCTGCCCGGCGAGACCAAGGAGACCATCCAGGAGACGATCCGCTTCGCCACCGAGATCAACCCGCACACCCTGCAGGTCTCGCTCGCGGCGCCCTACCCGGGCACCTTCCTGCACAAGCAGGCGCTGGAGAACGGCTGGCTCGACGAGGGCAACGCCGAGCTGATCGACGACCACGGCGTCCAGATCGCGCCGCTGCACTACCCGCACCTGTCGCACACCGAGATCTTCGACAGCGTCGAGACCTTCTACCGCAAGTTCTACTTCCGGGCGCCGAAGATCGCCTCGATCATGAACGAGATGGTCCGCAGCCCGCAGATGATGAAGCGCCGCCTGCGCGAGGGCGTGGAGTTCTTCCAGTTCCTGCGCGAGCGGAACAAGGCGGCGTAGCAAGGCCAGAGGCGCTGCCTCTGGACTCCGCCAAAGGCTCGCCTTTGGAAACCCACACCAAGGCCTGCGCCTTCGTTGCGCGGGTCCGGGGGCGCCTGCCCCCGGCGGGTCCAGGGCAGCGCCCTGGCCTTCCTTGAAGCACGTCATCCTCAGCGCCGACGACTTCGGCCTCAGCCCCGAGGTCAACGAGGCCGTCGAGCGCGCCCACCGCGACGGCCTGCTCTCCACCGCCAGCCTGATGGTCGCGGGCGACGCCGCCGCCGACGCCGTGCGCCGTGCCCGCAGGCTCCCCGGCCTCCATGTCGGCCTGCACCTCGTGGTGATCGAGGGCCCCGCCGTGCTG
>JBPBQX010000148.1:0-3819 GCA_050955025.1 Janthinobacterium lividum | reverse complement strand
TCCTCGGGCAAGCTGCAGCGCGTGGACGGCTTCGGCCACGTCCGCGTGCAGACGCCCACCGAGGTGGTCACCGGCGACAAGGGGGTGTACGTCCCCGACACCGGCATCGCCCGCATCGTGGGCTCGGTGCACATCACGCGCGGCGAGAACGTGCTCAACGGGGCGGCGGCGATCGTGAACATGCACACCGGCCTTGCCACCCTGTCGCAGAACCCCGGCGCGCGCGTCGAGGGCCTGATCGTGCCCAGCGGCCCCGGCGCGGGCCCCGGCGCCCCCGGCGGCAAGCCTGCTGCGAAGCCCGCCCGCCCCGGCGTCCCGTCCGCCGCCGCCGCGCCCCCGCCCGCCGCGATCCTGGCGGGCGCCACGCCGCCCGCGGGAGCCACGCCCCTGGCAGGAGCCACGCCATGAACGAGATCGCGCCGAGGGCGGAGCGCGGCCCCGACGCCCTGCGCGTGGTCAAGGGCGGCGCCGGCCTCATGGCCACCGGCGTCGGCAAGACCTACAAGAAGCGCCCCGTGGTGCGCGACGTCTCGATCCACGTCCGCCGCGGCGAGGCTGTCGGCCTGCTCGGCCCCAACGGCGCGGGCAAGACCACGACCTTCTACATGATCACCGGCCTGGTGCGCCCCGACACCGGCTCCATCACGCTGGACGGCGCCGACATCACGCAGCTGCCGATGTACCGCCGCGCCCGCCTCGGCATCGGCTACCTGCCGCAGGAGGCCAGCGTGTTCCGCGGCCTCAACGTCGAGCAGAACATCATGGCCGCCCTGGAGGTCGTGGAATCCGACCACGACCGCCGCCAGGGCCTGCTCGACGAGCTGCTCGACGAGTTCTCCATCGCCCACCTGCGCCGCACGCCCGCCCTCGCCCTGTCCGGCGGCGAGCGCCGGCGCGTCGAGATCGCGCGCGCCCTGGCCACCCACCCCAGCTACATCCTGCTCGACGAGCCGCTCGCCGGCATCGACCCGATCGCGGTCGGCGACATCCGCGACCTCGTGGGCCACCTCAAGGACCGCGGCATCGGCGTGCTGATCACCGACCACAACGTGCGCGAGACGCTGGAGATCATCGACCGCGCCTACATCATGCACGACGGCCAGGTGCTGATGGAGGGCGACCCGCAGGAGGTCGTCGCCCACGAGGACGTCCGCCGCGTCTACCTCGGCGAGCGGTTCTCCCTCTAGGCAAGGCAAGCATGGTCTCTGCCCAAACCCGCCAGGGCGAGCCGCCCTGGACTGGCCTCACTTAAGGGATGCGTTCCAAGGGCGCAGCCTTTGGCGGAGTTTGAGGCAGAGCCTCAACCTTGCTTTCACCCCGCCGAAAGGTTCTCCCTCTGGGTGGCTTCTGCCCCTAGAATGGCTTCATGGCGATCGGTCCCCGCATAGGTCCAAGGCTGGAGTTCAGGCAGAGCCAGTCGCTGGTGATGACGCCGCAGCTCCGCCAGGCCATCAAGCTGCTGCAGTTCACCAACCTCGAGGCCGCCGCCTTCGTCGACGAGGAGCTGGAGCGCAACCCGCTGCTGGAGCGCGACGACCGCTCCGAGCACGTCGGCGAGCAGCCCGCCCTCGACCAGCGCCCGCAGTCCGTCGCCGAGGGCGCCGAGGCCGTGGAGCTGGTGGCAGGCTCCACCATGGCCGAGGCCGGCCCGCTCGACACCGGCATCGACGACCGCTTCGAGCAGCACGGCGCCGCCGACGGCGCGGCCCCCGAGCCCACCAGCTTCGGCAAGGCCGGCGCCGGCGGCAGCTTCGAGGGCGACGAGCGCGGCATCGACGACCTCGCCGAGGACCCGCGCGGCCTGCGCGACCACCTCGCCGAGCAGCTCCGCCTCGGCTTCCCCGACCCCGTCGAGCGCATGACCGGCGCCCACCTCATCGCGCTCCTCGACCCCGCGGGCCGCCTGTCCGCGGAGCCCGCCGACATCGCCCGCGCGCTCGGCACGACGCTGGAGCGCGTGGAGTCCGTGCGCGCGCGGATGATGCGCTTCGACCCGCCCGGCCTGTTCGCCCGCTCGCTGCGCGAGTGCCTCGCCGCCCAGCTCGCCGAGCTGGACCGCCTCGACCCCGCCATGGCCGCGCTGCTCGACAACCTCGACCTGCTGGCGCGGCGCGAGCACCGCCGCCTGATGCAGCTCTGCGGCGTGGACGGCGAGGACCTGGCCGAGATGATCGCCGAGATCCGCGCGCTCGACCCCAAGCCCGGCGCGCGCTTCGACATAGCACCCGCGCACAGCGTGATCCCCGACGTGCTGATGCGCCGTGCCGCCGACGGCGCCTGGCTGCTGGAGCTGAACCCCGACACCATGCCGCGCGTGCTCGTCAACGAGAGCTACCTCGCCCGCGTCAGCCTGCGCGCGGGTCGCGAGGAGAAGAGCTTCCTGTCCGAGAAGCTCTCCACCGCCAACTGGCTGGTGAAGTCGCTGCAGCAGCGCGCCCAGACCATCCTCAAGGTCGCCGCCGAGATCGTGCGGCGCCAGGACGGCTTCTTCCGCTTGGGCATCGGCCACATGCGCCCGCTGATCCTGCGCGACATCGCCGACGCCGTGGAGATGCACGAGAGCACCGTCAGCCGGGTGACCGCCAACAAGTACATCGCCACCCCGCGCGGCACCTTCGAGCTGAAGTACTTCTTCACCACCGCGATCGCCGGCACCGCCGGCGGCGAGAGCCACAGCGCCGAGACCGTGCGCCACCGCATCCGCGCCATGGTGCTCGCCGAGGCTCCCGAGGACGTGCTCAGCGACGACGCCATCGTGGCCGCGCTGCGCGGCGAAGGCGTGGACATCGCGCGGCGTACGGTCGCTAAATACCGCGAGGCGCTGCGCATTCCCAGCTCTGTGCAGCGCAAGCGGGAGAAGGCGGTCCCGGCCTGACGCACGGCCCCGACTTCCCCGGTCCACGCGAGCGGCGGGAGACGAGGCCATGCAGATCACCGTGTCAGGCAAGCAGATCGAGCTGTCGGACGCCCTGCGCACCAGGGTCGGCGACCAGCTCGACGGGATTGCCGGCAAGTACTTCGACCACGCGCTCGAGGCCCACGTCACCTTCGGCCGGGCGCGCTCGTTCTTCACCTGCGACATCAACGTCCACGCCGGCCGCGGCCTGTCGCTGCGCGGCGAGGGCGAGGCCGCCGACGCCAACGCCGCCTTCGACGACGCCGCCGAGCACATCGCCAAGCGCCTGCGCCGCTACCGCCGCCGCGTCAACGACCACTCCCGCGACCTGGCCCACCGCGCGAAACCCGAGCCCGCCCGCGGCTACACCCTGCGCGCCGAGGACGAGATCCCGCAGACCGAGCCGGGCGCCGCCGAGACCTTCGCCACCGTGATCGCGGAGCAGGCCGTCGAGATCAGCCTGCTCACCGTGGGCGAGGCCGTCATGCGCATGGACCTCGCCGACCAGCCGGTCCTGATGTTCCGCAACTCGGGGTCCGGGGAGCTCAACGTCGTCTACCGGCGGCGCGACGGCAACGTCGGCTGGATCGACCCGGCGGCGATCGCGGCCTAGCAGGAAGAAAGGTCGGGCCCTGCCCGAACCCGCCAGGGGCGAGCCGCCCCTGGACCGGCCTTACTTAGGGAGGCGTTCCAAGGGCGCAGCCTTTGGCGGAGTCCAGAGGCGGAGCCTCTGGCCTTCCTTGCTTCCTAGTGGACCATCGCCGCGACCATCTCGTGCTCGCGGATCGCGGCCACCGCGACGGCGCAGTCCTCGGCGACCGCCATCTGCGTGCCGTCCGCCGCGTGGATCGCGAACGCCGCGACGCCGCCGACCATGACCGGCTTGACGTAGGCGAGCTGCGAGACGCCGAGCGCCTGCAGCT
>JBPBQX010000147.1:0-4065 GCA_050955025.1 Janthinobacterium lividum | reverse complement strand
CGAGGTGCCGATGCTCAACCGCAAGCTCAAGCACACGCTGGAGGCGGTCGTGGACCGCGTCGTGGTGCGCGCGGGCACCGAGGGGCGGCTCGCGGACAGCTTCGAGACCGGCCTCGCCCTGGCCGACGGCGTGATGTACGCCGAGAACGCCGACGCCCCGAAGCCCGCCGCCGCCGAGGCGCCCGCCAAGCCCGCGCCGCGCACCAAGGCGGCGGCGCTGGCGACGCAGGAGGCCAAGCTCGCGGCCGGCGAGGACGCGGCCCCCGCGACGGGTCAGGGCGCCCTCGTGGTGGCCGACGCGGCGACCCCCACCCACGCGGCCCAGCTCGCGCCCGGACAGGCGCCGGGGCCGGGCGAGCGCACCGTGTTCTCCTCGCGCTTCGCCTGCCCGGTTAGCGGCTTCACCATCGAGGAGATCGAGCCGCGGCTGTTCTCCTTCAACAGCCCGCACGGCGCCTGCCCCGCCTGCGACGGCCTCGGCATCGAGCAGGTGTTCGACCCGGCCCTGGTCGTGCCCGACGAGCGGCGCAGCCTGGCCGACGGCGCCATCGCGCCCTGGACCGGCGGCCAGAGCCAGTACTACGACCAGACGCTGTCGAGCCTCGCCCGCCACTACCGCGTCAGCACCCGCACGCCCTGGGAGGAGCTGCCGCAGGGCGTGCGCGACGCGATCCTGCACGGCACCGGGGAGATGAAGATCGAGTTCACCTACAAGGACGGCCTGCGCGCCTACGGCGTCACCAAGCCGTTCGAGGGCGTGCTGCGCAACCTGGCCCGCCGCTGGGCGGAGACCGACTCCGCCTGGGCGCGCGAGGAGATGAGCCGCTACCAGGCCGAGGTGCCCTGCAAGGTGTGCGAGGGCGCCCGTCTCAAGCCCGAGTCGCTTGCCGTGCGCATCGCCGAGCTGACCATCGCCCAGGCCTCCGAGCTGTCGATCCGGCGCGCGCTCGAGTGGTTCCGCGGCGTGGAGGCCCAGCTCACGCCGCAGCGCGCCGCCATCGCCGGGCGCATCCTGCGCGAGATCGTCGAGCGCCTGCAGTTCCTGGTCGACGTCGGCCTCGACTACCTCTCGCTCGCCCGCGGCTCCACCACCCTGTCCGGCGGCGAGAGCCAGCGCATCCGCCTCGCCAGCCAGATCGGCTCGGGCCTCACCGGCGTGCTCTACGTGCTCGACGAGCCCTCCATCGGCCTGCACCAGCGCGACAACGAGCGCCTGCTCGCCACGCTGCGGCGCCTCAAGGCGCTGGGCAACACAGTGCTGGTGGTCGAGCATGACGAGGACGCCATCCGCGCCGCCGACTACCTGATCGACATGGGCCCCGCCGCCGGCATCCACGGCGGCCACGTCATCGCCCGCGGCACGCCCGCCGAGGTCGAGGCCAACCCCGACTCGATCACCGGCGCCTATCTCTCCGGCCGCGTGCGCATCGAGATCCCCACGCGCCGCCCCACCGACCCCGCCCGCGTGGTCCGCGTCGTCGGTGCCACCGGCAACAACCTGCGCGACGTCTCCGCCGACTTCCCGCTCGGCACCTTCACCTGCGTCACCGGCGTCTCCGGCGGGGGCAAGTCCACGCTTGTCGTCGACACGCTCTACAAGGCGGCCTCGCGCCGGCTGATGAGCTCGGGCGAGGTGCCGGCGCCGCACGCGCGCATCGAGGGCCTCGACCAGCTCGACAAGATCATCGACATCGACCAGAGCCCGATCGGCCGCACGCCCCGTTCCAACCCCGCGACCTACACCGACCTGTTCGCGCCGATCCGCGACTGGTTCGCCGAGCTCCCCGAGAGCAAGGCGCGCGGCTACAAGTCCGGCCGCTTCAGCTTCAACGTGAAGGGCGGCCGCTGCGAGGCCTGCCAAGGCGACGGCGTCATCAAGATCGAGATGCACTTCCTGCCCGACGTCTTCGTCACCTGCGACACCTGCAAGGGCGCGCGCTACAACCGCGAGACCCTGGAGGTGAAGTTCCGCGGCAAGTCCATCGCCGAGGTCCTCGCCCTGACCGTCGACGAGGCGGTGCCGTACTTCTCCGCCCAGACCCGCATCCACGACCGCCTGCGCATCCTCCAGCAGGTCGGCCTCGGCTACATCGCGCTCGGCCAGTCCTCGAACACCCTGTCCGGCGGCGAGGCGCAGCGCATCAAGCTGAGCAAGGAGCTGGCCAAGCGCGCCACCGGCCGCACCCTCTACATCCTCGACGAGCCCACCACCGGGCTGCACTTCGAGGACGTGCGCAAGCTGCTCGAGGTGCTCCACGCCCTCGTCGCCCAGGGCAACACCGTCGTCGTGATCGAGCACAACCTGGAGGTCATCAAGACGGCGGACTGGCTGCTCGACCTCGGGCCGGAAGGCGGCGAGGGCGGCGGGCGCGTCGTCGCGGTCGGCACGCCGGAGACGGTCGCGGCCTGCGCGGAAAGCCACACCGGGCGGTTCCTGCGGCCGCTGCTGCCGGCGGCGGCCGAGAGGAAGGCGCGCAGGCGGGCGTAGCGCCGGGGCGAAACAAGGCCAGGGCGCTGCCCTGGACCCGCCAGGGGCAGCGCCCCTGGACCGGCGCTTGTCACGAACCCGGGCCGGGCTGCGCTTATTTCAGACCCGTCGGGTCCTTCTCCTCCAGGAACGCCTCCACCTCGTGCACGAACTGCATCCGGTTCTTCTCCAGGATCACCGTGTGCGTCCCCTCCCCCAGCTGCACCCACCGCTTGTACGGCGCGTGCGTGAGTTGCGCGAAGTATCCCGCTGCCTGGTAGGTCGGCAGGTCCGCGTCCCACTCCGCGTCGATGATCAGCGTCGGCACCGTGATCGCCGACGGCTGGTACAGCGGCCTGCCCGCCATCCAGTAGGCCCGGCTGTCCGCAACGATCCCGTTCGGCGCCCGCAGCACCGGCGGGTTCTGCGCCGCCCCCACCGGGTCGGTGGCGAAGGTCGCGTCCGCCCACTGGTCGAACCACCCGGCGGGGATCAACGCCTCCTGCGCCGCCTCTGGCACTCCCTTGAGCCAGCGCGCCTTCGTGTCCGCGCGCGTCACCGTGCGGTAGGCACCCAGCGGCGGCGCGTCGGCCGGCGGCTTCTCGTGCATCAGCCACATCGGCGCGTACAGCACGAGCCGGTTGACCAGGTCGTCGTGCGTCGACGTGTAGAGCCCCATGATCGAGGTCCCCCACGACCACCCCATCAGGTCCAGCTTCGCCACCCCGCGCTTCTGCCGGATGAAGTCCACGACCGCGCCCACGTCGCGCGCCGCCGTCGCCGTGTCCACGATCGGCCCGTGCGCGTCCGCCGGCGCGTCCATCTCCGGCGGCCGTGTGGAGCGCCCGTAGCCGCGCACGTCGAGCAGCCACACGTCCCAGCCCCGCTCGGCCAGTAGGTCCATCATCGACGCCCCGCCCACCGGCAGGTCGAACGCCGTCTCCGCCGGATACGTCGCCCCGTGCACGTACAGCAGCGTGCGGTCCGGCGAGAAATGGTCGAGTCCCGCCGGATGCTTGTTGCGCACGTAGAGCCCGATGCCCGGATCGCCCGACGGCACGGTGAACTCCGCCATCTCCGGCGCCGCCGCACGCGCCCGTCCCGTGTTCGCCAGCACGGCGACTGCCAGCACCAGACCCGCCCCGCGCCGCACCCGGTTCCACACCATCCCGTTCTCCCCTGCGTCTTTTGCCCGAAGCCTCCGCCATCGCGGCCGCCTTGCCAACCCTGCCGCGCGCGCCGCGTCCCCCGCGCCGACGACGTCGCGTTCTTCACTCCGGGTTCACGATCTTGTCGCTTAATGCCCGCCGCAAGAGGACACCTCGGAGCAGGCAGAGCATGGACACTCCGGTCGACGCATCGATCCTTCTCTCGGAACCCGGGCATGATCCGCAAGGCGCCGTCCTGGCCGCCGAGCGGCGCAGGAACGGCCGCCCGTCCTACGTCAGCCGGAGCCTGGTCCCGCTCCTGCGCGTCACGCCCCCAGCGGACGGAGCGCTGTCCTCGACGCCGGACGCGGCCTCGCTGCGCGCCGCAAAGGCGTGCGCGGCCTGCCGTGACGGCACGCAGATCTTCCCGTTCACCATGGCGTTCCAGCC
>JBPBQX010000146.1:0-4191 GCA_050955025.1 Janthinobacterium lividum | reverse complement strand
GAGCATCCTGCGCCTGGTGGCCGCGCGCGGGCCGGCCGCCTCGATCTGCCCGTCCGAGGCGGCGCGCGAGGTCGCGGCGGCGGAGGGGCGCGCGGAGTGGCACACGCTGATGGGCAACGTGCGCCGGATCGCCGGCCGGCTGCAGGACGAGGGCCGCGTGCAGATCCTGCGCAAGGGCCGGCCGGCCCCGGCCGACGTGCGCGGCGTGATCCGGCTGCGCCTGGCTCCGCCCGGCGGCGTGCCCGGCGGCGTGGAGACGCCCGCGCCGGAGGACCCCGGCGACGGCGAGGCCGGCGGCACGGCGGCGGACGGGCCGGCGGCGTGAGCGTGCTTGGCTGGCTGCTCGGCTTCGCGCTGCCGCTGTGCGCGACGCCGGGCGCGCAGGGCATCGCGTCGCCCGTGGCGCCCGCGTCGCTGCGCGCGATCGTGCGGCCGCGCTCGCCGAACCACGCGCTGGCCGCGCCGGCCGGGTTCTCGCCGGCGCCCGACCTCGTCACCCCGGCCTACGCGGTGCCGCCGGCGGCCCTGCTCGCCGCGATCGACGCCGTGGCGCTGTCGCAGCCGCGGGTGTCCGCGCTGCCCGGCCTCGCGGACGCGCCGTGGCGGCGCGACTACGTGGCGCGCTCGGCGGTGTTCAACTTCCCCGACCTGGTCGCGGTCGAGGTTCTCCCCGGCGGCGACGGCGCGGGCCTCGTGCTGTGGTCGCGCAGCGTCTACGGGCGCTCCGACCTGGGCGCCAACCGCCGGCGGCTGTCCGCGTGGCTGGCGGCGCTCGACGCACGGCTCGCGGCGGCGCAGCTCGCCGCCTCCCCTTCCCCGAATGCCCGGAGTGCTCCCTGATGCGCGGCCTTGGCCCGTTCCTTCGCGATACCTGGTTCCTGGCCAAGCCCTACTTCCGGTCCGAGGAACGCCGGTCCGCCTGGCTGCTGCTCCTCGTGATCGTGGCGATGAACCTGTCCCTCGTCGGCATGCAGGTGGTGCTGAGCTATTGGAACAACGCGTTCTACAATTCCCTGCAGGTCAAGGACTGGAAGACGTTCCTGTCGCTGCTGTTCACCTACCACGTCGGCGAGGGCGGCTCGTTCATGCCGGGCTTCGTCTACATCGCCGTCGTCTACATCACGATTGCGGTGTACGCCCGATACCTGCAGCAGTGGCTGAGCATCCGCTGGCGGCGCTGGCTGACCACGCGCTTCGTCGATGACTGGCTCGCGGACCAGGCTTACTACCGCATCGGCCTGCGCTCCACGGGCATGGGCGTGAGCGACGGCACCGACAACCCCGACCAGCGCGTGTCCGAGGACGTGCGCGACTTCGTGTCCTCCACCCTCTCGCTCGGCATCGACCTGCTGTCCAACGTGGTCACGCTGTTCAGCTTCGTGGGCGTGCTCTGGGGCCTGTCGGGGCCGCTCACCGTGCTGGGCATCACGATCCCGGCCTACCTCGTGTGGATCGCGCTGATCTACGCCGTGCTCGGCACGGTGGCGACGCACTTCATCGGCCGGCCGCTGGCGATGCTCAACTTCGCCCAGCAGCGCTTCGAGGCGAACTTCCGCTTCGGCCTGGTGCGGGTGCGCGAGAACACCGAGGGCGTGGCGCTGTACGGCGGCGAGGCGGAGGAGAAGTCGGGGCTGTTCGCCCGCTTCTCCGACATCTACGCCAATTTCCGCGCGATCATGAACCGCACCAAGCTGCTCAACTCAGTGGTCGTGGGCTACTCGCAGATCTCGGGCATCTTCCCGATCGTGGTGATGGCGCCGCGCTACTTCTTCGGCACGCTCACGCTGGGCGCGCTGTTCCAGACCGTGGGCGCCTTCTCGCGGGTGCAGGGCGCGCTGTCGTGGTTCATCGAGTCCTACGCCACGCTTGCCGACTTCCGCGCCACCACGGAGCGTCTCGCCACCTTCGGCCGCGCCGTCGAGTCCGCACGCGCCGATGCCGCCGTCGGGCGCTCGGTGGGCGTCACGGACGCTGCCTCCGCTTCCCCCGACCTCGTGCTCGACGGCGTCACGCTGTCGCTGCCGGACGGCGCCACGCTGCTCGACCGCGTGCACCTCGACTTCCCGCGCGGCCGCAACACCGTGATCAGCGGCCGCTCCGGCACCGGCAAGTCCACGCTGTTCCGTGCCATCGCCGGCATCTGGCCGTTCGCGCAGGGCACGATCCGGCGCCCGTCCGGCACCTCGCTCTTCCTGCCGCAGCGGCCCTACATCCCGCTCGGCACGCTGCGCCACGCCGTGTGCTACCCCTCCGCGCCCGGCGACTTCGACAGCGCGCGCATCGAGGCGGCGCTGCACGACGCGGGGCTCGGCGCGCTGGCGGGCGCGCTCGACGACGACGCGCCCTGGGGGCAGCGGCTGTCCGGCGGCGAGCAGCAGAGGCTCGCGGTCGCGCGCGCCCTGCTGCTGCGGCCGGACTGGCTGTTCCTCGACGAGGCGACGGCCAACCTCGACCCGGAGTCCGAGGCCGCGCTGCTGCACACCCTGCGCGAGCGCCTGCCGGGCACGACGATGGTGTCGATCACCCACGGGCCCGGGGCGGCCGAAGCCGGCGACCGGCTGGTGCAGTTCAGCCGCGCGGCGGGCGAGCAGGGGCGACTGGAAGAGGCCGTCTAGGGAAGGCCAGGGCTCTGCCCTGGACCCGCCAAAGGCTCGCCTTTGGGAACCTCGACGGGGCCTGCGGCACGGACCGCCCGGCGAGTGTCTTGTGGAGGCGGGTCCGGGGGCGCGGCCCCCGGCGGGTCCAGGGCAGCGCCCTGGCCTTGCCTCAGACCAGGGCGGCGAGCGCGCCCAGCAGGAGCACCGCGCGCGGCGGGATCAGCGTGTCGTCGTGGTGGCGCCCCTCGGTGGCCAGCACCACCGCCGAGGTCGCGGCCAGCACGAGGCCGCCCCAGCCGCGCGTGCGGTTGGACACCAGAAGCGTGGCGCCCCCGAGCTCCAGGGCGCCCACGACCTGGCGGGCCTGGTCCGACCAGCCCCAGCTGTGGAACAGGGCGCGCTGCGGCGCGAAGCCGGCGATCTTGGTGGCGCCGGCCAGGCCGAAGCCGAGGCCGAGCAGGGAGAATAGGAGCGGCGTGGAGCGCTGCGACATCGTGCGGGTCCTATCGGGCGGCGCGCGGCAGCAACGCGGTCGCGGCCGCGAGCAGCAGGGCGAAGCGGGGGGTGGCGTGGCGCGACTCGCCGTGGCGCAGCTCCTCGCTGAGCACGGCGGAGGAGGCGGCGATCAGCAGCGCGGAGCCCAGGACACGGGTTGCGCGGGGGGCGACCAGCAGGCCGCCGATGATCTCGGCGGCGCCCAGCGCGCGCATCTGGTCCTCGGTCCAGCCCCAGTTGCGGAACATGCCCTCGTAGCCGCGCTGCGAGAACACCTTGTCGGTGCCCGCGACCGCGAAGCCGAGGCCGAGGAGGGAGAACCAGAACGATTTGTTGCGCTTTGCCATGGACCAGGAACGCGGCATGGGCGAAGGTTGTTCCCGAGGCAAGGCAAGGAAGCATGGGCTCCGCCCAAACCCGCAAAGGGTCCGAGGACCCTTTGATCCCTTGACTTAAGGGATGCGTTCCAAGGGCGCAGCCTTTGGCGGAGTTTGAGGCGGAGCCTCAACCTTGCTGCTCGCCCAGGATGCGCAGCACGTCCGCGCCGTAGCGCTCCAGCTTCGACGCGCCGACGCCCTTGATCCGGCTCATCTCGTCCAGCGTCGCGGGCCGCACGGCGACGATGTCGCGCAGCACGCTGTCGGCGAAGATGACGTAGGGCGGCAGCGACTGCGCGCGCGCCTGCTCCAGGCGCCAGGCGCGCAGGGCCGCGAACGGGCCCTCCTCGCCCGGGTCGACGGGCACGCGGGTGGCGCCGCCGGCGCGGCGGCTGCGCCGGTCGGCGCTCTCCTCGCGCTCGAGGTCGCGGTCGCGCACGAGGTCCTCCTCGCGCAGCATCACGGTGGCCTCGCCGCGCAGGATCGGGCGCGCGGTATCCGGCTCCAGCGACAGCGTGGCGTACTCGCCGCTCTCGGTGCGCAGGGCGCCGCGGGCGATGAGCTGGCGGATCACGCCCCGCCAGAAGCCGCGCGACTCCTCCGCGCCGATGCCGAACAGGGGGAGCTTGTCGTGGCCGTGGCGCTTGATCGCGTCGGTCTCTCGGCCGCGCAGGACGCTGACGATGTGCAGCGCGCCGAAGCGCTGGCCGGTGCGGTAGACC
>JBPBQX010000145.1:0-4256 GCA_050955025.1 Janthinobacterium lividum | reverse complement strand
TCCGCCAGGGTGATGGTGTCGGTGGCGGTGCCGGAGGCGCGGGTGTCGGTGAAGCTCGCGGCGGCGAGGTCGGCGTTGATCTGGGCCGCGGTGCCGGTGGCGACGTAGGTGCCTGCGGCGGTCTGGGTGAAGCCCGTGCCGCTGAAGGTGCCGCCGGTGACGACCGCGGTCAGGGTCTCGGACGGGACGAAGCCGCCGGGGTTGGTGTCGCTCAGGGTGACGCCGGCGAGGGGGTGTGTGGTCTGCCCGCTGACCAGGGTGACGGTGGACTGGGTGGACGAGAAGCCCGGGGCCGGCTCGGGCACGAACTGCGCGCCCACGGCCACCAGCTCGGTCAGGGACGCGGAGCCGGCGGAGGGGACGCCGTTGGCGCTGCCGGTGTCGCGCAGGGTGATGTAGTCGGTCCTTGTGAGCGCGTCGGTGGAGGTGAGGAAGGTGTCGGTGAAGGTGGCGGCGGCCAGGTCGGCGTTGATCTGGGCCACGGTGCCGGTGGCGACGTAGGTGCCGGCGGCGGTCTGGGTGAAGCCGGTGCCGCCCAGCGTGCCCGCGTTGGAGGTCACGGTGAGGGTCTCGGTGGCGCTGGTGCCGGGGTCGGACAGCGTCACCGTGCTGAACGGGTGCGTGGTGCCGCCGCTCGAGATGGTGGAGCTGGTGGAGGTGGCCGTGAAACCGGGATCCGAGGGTGCAGTTGCCAAGGCGACGGATGAAAGCTGACCATCAGCACTTGTCGAAACGACACCTGACAAAGGGGTACCTTCGGGCATTCACTTTTCCTGCACATTACATCGGCATCGAAACCGTTACGTAATGTGAATCGTTTTGTAAATACCCCTGTGTGCATGACATCGCGGTTTGTCACGATAATGATATGTCGTCCCAGGCCCCGTTTGAGAATGCGTGAGGCGGTCGGGTCTGGGCCGGGTGGCTCCCCGGACTGGCTGGATGTGGACCAGGGAACATCGAGCCCGGCAGGCTGCCTTCGCGCATCGTCGCCGCCACCCGGCCGACCTGAGGGACGAGGAATGGGAACGGACCGCGCCGTTCCTGCCTGCACCGGCCGGGCGCGGCAGGCTGCCGAAGGCGGATCTGCGCGAGGCGCTGAACGCGATCAGACACACGGTCCGCTCCGGTGGAGGCTGGCGCATGCTGCCGGTGCACTTCGGGCCGTGGCAGACGCCCACCTGGCGGTTCCGGCGCTTCGTGCGCCGCCTCCTGTTCCACACCGTCCACGACATCGCGCCGATGCTCGACCGCGAGCAGGCCGGTCGCGAGGCCGGACCGAGCGCATGGGCGCACTGCTGCTCCGGCGTGCCGCCCACGCGGGGCCATCCCATTCTCAGACGGGCACCGAGGTGAAGCCATCCAAGGGGCTCCCCTTGGCGGAGTCCAGAGGCGGAGCCTCTGGCCTTGCCTGCTTCGCCCCGAACACGTCGGTCGGGTAGGTGACGCCGGTCATGCACAGGCCGCAGGCGGGCGCGGTGGGGCCGGCGGCGGCGCGGTCGCGGGCGGCGAGGGCGGCGGCGACGTCGGCTTCGGTCCAGGCGCCGGTGCCGACGAGGCGCAGGGTGCCGACCATGTTGCGGACCTGGTGGTGGAGGAAGGAGCGGGCCTCGACGGTGACCTCGATGCGCTCGCCGCGGCGCGCGACGTCGAGGCGGTCGAGGGTGCGGACGGGGCCGCTGGCCTGGCAGGCGGCCGCGCGGAACGACGTGAAGTCGTGGCGGCCGAGGAGGGCGCGGGCGGCGCGGTGCATGGCGGGGGCGTCGAGGTCGTGGGGCTGGTGCCAGGCGCGGCCGTCGTCGAGCGCGGGGCGGGCGCGGCGGTTGAGGATCGTGTAGCGGTACGACCGTCCGGTGGCGGAGAAGCGGGCGCTCCACTCGTCGGGGACGGGGGCGGCGTCGAGCACGGCGATGCGGTGCGGGCGCATGTGGAAGTTCAGGGCGTCGGCGAGGCGGGGCGCGGTGATCGTGCGGGCGAGGTCGAGGTGGGCGACCTGGCCGGAGGCGTGGACGCCGGCGTCGGTGCGGCCGGCGGCGACGGTGGGGGTGGGGGCGCCGTGGGCGAGGCGTTGCGCGGCGTGCTCGAGGGCGGCCTGGACGGTGGGCTGGCCGGGCTGTCGCTGCCAGCCGGCGAAGGCGGTGCCGTCGTACTCGAGGAGGAGCGCCCAGCGGGTCATGGGCAGCGGGGGCGGGTCACGGGGGCGGCGGGTCGGCGCCGAGGACGGTGCCGGGCGGCGTGGGGGTGCCGCGCAGGAAGGCGTCGGCGTCCACGGGGGCGCGGCCGGGGCGCTGCACGCGCAGCAGGCGCAGCGCCCCGGTGCCGCAGCGCACGGCGAGGCGGGCGTCGAGGATCGTGCCGGGGGCGGCGTCGCCGGCGGGCGCGTCGGGGACGGGCTCGGCGGCGAGGACCTTCAGGATCTCCGGGGGCGTGCCGGGGAGCGTGGTCCAGGTGCCGGGCCAGGGGGTCAAGGCGCGAACGCGGCGCTCCAGGGTGGCGGCGTCCTGGGTCCAGTCGAGGCGGCCGTCGGCGCGGGCGAGCTTGGCGGCGTGGGTGGCGCCCTCGGGCTGGGGGGTGGCGGGTGGGCGTTCGGCCAGCGCGCGGAGCAGGAGGGCGGCGCCGAGGGCGGCCAGGGTGTCGTGCAGCTCGGGGGTGGTGGTGGTCGGGCCGATGGGGGTCGTGGCGCGCAGGAGCATGGGGCCGGTGTCGAGGCCGGGCTCCATGCGCATGATCGTCACGCCGGTCTCGGGGTCGCCGGCGAGGAGGGCGGACTGGATGGGCGAGGCGCCGCGCCAGCGGGGGAGCAGGCTGGCGTGGACGTTCCAGCAGCCGA
This sequence comes from Janthinobacterium lividum, assembly GCA_050955025.1. Taxonomy (GTDB): domain Bacteria; phylum Pseudomonadota; class Alphaproteobacteria; order Acetobacterales; family Acetobacteraceae; genus CAXSEF01. The sequence continues at coordinate 1,426 of JBPBQX010000145.1, read as the reverse complement.
GCGCGGGGGCGTCGAGCATCGCGGGGGGGAGGATCAGGCCGTAGGCGGCCACGGCGGCGACGTCGAGGTTCAGGGCGGCGAAGGCGGCGTGCTCGGCGGCGTCGTGGCGGAGGCGGGCGGGGGTGCGCACGGGCAGGCCGAGAGCGTCGGCGGCCTCGTGCACGGCGCAGCGCTGCGGCCGCTGGCCGCGGCCGGCGGGGCGGGGGGGCTGGCAGTATACGGCGGCGACGTCGTGGCCGGCGGCGTGCAGGGCGCGCAGCGAAGGCACCGCGAAGGCGGGGGAGCCCATGAAGGCGAGCCTCATGGGTGGCGCCCGCAGGCAAGGAAGGCCAGAGGCTCTGCCTCTGGACTCCGCCAAAGGCTCGCCTTTGGAAACCTGGACTTAAGGAGGCCGGTCCAGGGGCGGCTCGCCCCTGGCGGGTCCGGGCAGAGCCCGGGCTTGCTCACTCCTCGTCCCGGAGCTTGCGGTCCTTGGCGAGCCTGCGCATCAGCATGTTCCGCTTGAGCGGCGAGATGTGGTCGACGAACAGGACGCCGTCGAGGTGGTCGATCTCGTGCTGCAGGCAGGTGGCGAGCAGGCCGTCGGCGGAGATCTCGCAGGTCTTGCCGGCGGGGTCGGTGTAGCGGACGCGGACCTGGGCGGGGCGGCTGACGTCGGCGTACTGGCCGGGCAGCGACAGGCAGCCTTCCTCGCGCACGCCCCACTCCTCGCCGACGGCCATGACCTCGGGGTTGATCAGGGCGAGGGGCGCGGGGGTGTCGTCGGGCATCAGGTCGACCACCGCGACGCGGAGCGACACGCCGACCTGGGGCGCGGCGAGGCCGATGCCGGGGGCCGCGTACATGGTCGCGAACATGCGGGGCAGCAGGGCGCGGACCTGGTCCATGTCGTCGGGCAGGACCTTGCGGGCGCGGGTCTTGAGCGCCTTGTCGGGGGCGACGAGGATCGGCAGCAGGGCGGCGGCGGCGTCCGGCGCGTCGCCCGGGGTGTCGTGGGTGTCCGTCATGGGGGGCATGTAGCCAACCGGCGGGCGGGGGGCAACGGCGGCGGGCCGTGGCGGGGCCCGCCGCGCGCCGGGGTCAGTAGTTGGGGATGCAGCGGCCGAAGCGCGGGCCGAAGTGGAAGCCGGGCGGGCAGGGGCGGTAGAACGGGCGCGGCGGCGGGCCGTAGTACGGCCGGTAGTAGTTCGGCACGCAGCGGCCGTAGGGGGTGCGGTGGCCGCCCGGGCCGCAGCCGTCGCGCACGGCCACGATCGCGCCGTCCGGGGCGATGTCGGCGGCGACGATGCCGGCCAGCCTGGTGCCCGGCGTCATGGCGGCGGCGGGCAGGGCGGCGGCGAAGGGCATCGCGGCGATGGCTGCGATCAGGGCCAGTCTGCGCATGAAGGTGTCCTCTCGTTGGGTGGCCTATCCACCATGCGAAAAC
>JBPBQX010000144.1:0-4394 GCA_050955025.1 Janthinobacterium lividum | reverse complement strand
GGGGCGGGGCGGGCGGCGGCGCTGCGGGCGGCGGGGGGGGTGCTCGTGGGGGTCGAGGACGGGGGGGACGAGGGGCGGGTGGACCTGGCGGGGGGGCTGCGGGCGCTGGGGGCGAGGGGGCTGACGCGGGTGCTGGTGGAGGGCGGGGGGCGGCTGGCGGCGGGGCTGCTGCGGGCGGGGCTGGTGGACAGGGTGGCGTGGTTCCATGCGCCGGGCGTGGTCGGCGGCGACGGGGTGGCGGCGGTGGCGGGGATGGGGCTGGAGCGGATCGCGGGGATGGCGCGCTTCACGGTGGTGTCGCGCAGGGTTGCGGGCGCGGACTGGCTCACCGAGATGGTGCCGGCGGGTGTCGGGGGGGCTGGCTGATGTTCACGGGGATCGTGGCGGCGGTGGGCGAGGTGCGCTCGGGCGAGGCGATCGGGGCGGGGCGCGACATGCGGCTCGTGATCGGGGTGCCGGGCGGGCGCGTGGGCGCGGCGGGAGTGATGCGGGCAGGGGGGCTGGTGTTCCTGCCGCCGGTGGGGTCGGCGTCGGGCGGGGGCGAGGGGGTGCACGATTGCCTCGAGGCGGTGCGGGGGATGCTCGAGGCGGAGGGGCTGGGGCTCGGGGCGCTGGTGCGGGTCGGGGTGAGCGTGGTCGAGCCGGCGGGGATGGCGGCGGTGCTGGCGAAGCTGCCGGGGGCGCCGGAGGATGGCGTGCGGCGGGCGCTGGCCGCGGCGCTGCCGGAGGGCGGGGCGGTGCCGGCGGTCGCGTACGTGATGCGGCTGCCGGACGGGGCGATGGTGCAGGTCGAGGCGGTGGCGCGCGACGGGGCGGCGGACGGCGGCGCCGGCGGGGCGGGCGGGGGGTTCCTGGCGGGGGTGGCGCTGGGGGCGTCGATCGCGTGCTCGGGGTGCTGCCTGACGGTCGTGGCGTTCGGCGAGGACTGGTTCGCGGTGGAGGCGTCGGCGGAGACGCTGTCGCTCACCACGCTGGGCGGGTGGGCGCCGGGGACAAAGGTGAACCTGGAGCGGGCGCTGCGCATGGGCGACGAGCTGGGCGGGCACATGGTGTCGGGGCATGTGGACGGGCTCGGCGAGATGGTGGCGCGGGCGGCGGAGAACGGGTCGGTGCGCATGGAGTTCGCCATTCCCGGGCGGCTGGCGCGGTTCGTGGCGGCGAAGGGGAGCATCGCGGTGGACGGGGTGTCGCTCACGGTGAACTCGGTGCGCGAGGGCGGCGACGGCGGGGCGGTGTTCGGCGTCAACGTCATCCCGCACACGGCGGGGGCGACGACGCTCGGGTTGCGCTGTCCCGGCGAGGCGGTGCACATCGAGGTCGACGGCGTGGCGCGCAACGCGGCGCGGCTGTCCGAGGCCGCGTGGTCGGACCCCGCGTGGGCGGGGGCGGGCGGGGCGCAACCGGCGGGCGGGGCGTCCGCCGGCGCGACGGGGGATGGACCATGGACGACCTGATCCCGGAGCGGGGCGCGCGGCACGGCGCCGAGGCGCAGGCGGGGCACGGCGGCGGCGGGGCGTCGGACGCGCTGGCGGCGGTCGTGCGCGGCGACCTGTCGGGGTATCTCGCGACCACCGCCGAGCTGATCGACGAGGCGCGGGCGGGGCGCATGTTCATCCTCGTCGACGACGAGGACCGGGAGAACGAGGGCGACCTGGTGATTCCCGCGCAGTTCGCGACGGCCGAGGCGGTCAACTTCATGGCGCGCCACGCCCGCGGGCTGATCTGCCTGGCGATGACGTGCCAGAGGGTCGGGCAGCTCGGGCTGCCGCTCATGGCGCAGGCCAACGGCACGCGGCACCAGACGGCGTTCACCGTGTCGATCGAGGCGGCCGAGGGGGTCACCACGGGGATCTCGGCGTTCGACCGGGCGCACACCATCGCCGCCGCCATCAACCCGGAGCTGCGGCCCGGGGACATCGTCACGCCGGGGCACGTGTTCCCGCTCGCCGCGCGCGACGGGGGGACGCTGGTGCGGGCGGGGCACACCGAGGCGGCCGTGGACATCGCGCGCATGGCGGGGCTGAACCCGTCGGGCGTGATCTGCGAGATCATGAACGACGACGGCTCGATGGCCAGGTTGCCGGAGCTGGTGGCGTTCGCGCAGCACCACGGGCTCAAGCTCGGCACCATCGCGGACATGATCGCCTACCGCAGGCGCACGGAGCGGCTGGTCAGGCGGGTGCAGGAGGGCGTGCTGCCCGGCGTGGCGGGGGGCGACTGGCGCGTGGTCGTGTATGCGAACACGTTCGACTATGCGGAGCACCTGGTGCTGGTGAAGGGCGATCTTTCGGGGCCCGAGCCGGTGCTGGTGCGGATGCACGCGGTGGACCTGCTGACGGACATGCTCGGGGGGGCGCATTCGGCGCGGCTGCACCAGGCGATGCGGATGATCGCGGACGAGGGGCGGGGGGCGGTGGTGCTGCTGCGCGACCCGCGGCCGACCGCGGTGAGCGAGCGGGCGGCGCGGGTGGCGGCGGGCGAGGGGCCGCCCAACCCGTTCCTCCGGGACTACGGGATCGGGGCGCAGATCCTCGTCGAGCTGGGGGTGCGCGACATGGTTCTGCTGACGAACCACACGCGCACCATCGTGGGGCTGGAGGGGTACGGGCTGAACGTGGTGGAGAACAGGCGCGTGGTGGACGGTTCGGGGGCGGGGGCGTGAGCACGCAGGACGCGCCGCTGCCGGCGGCGCCCGCGGTGGCGGGGCCGGTGCCGCACATGCTGGTGGTGCGCGCGCCGTACTACCGCGCGGTGGTGGACGGGATGACGGAGGGCGCGCTGCGCATCCTGCGCGAGGCGGGGGCGACGCACGAGGTGCTCGACGTGGCGGGCGCCTTCGAGCTGCCGCAGGCGATCGGGATGGTGGCGCGCGGCGACGTGGGCGCGGGGCTCGGCGGGGCGGGCGCGGACGGCGAGGGGCGGGCGTTCGACGGCTACGTGGCGCTGGGGTGCGTGGTGCGCGGGGGGACGGACCACTACGACTTCATCTGCCGCGAGACCATGGCGGGGCTGATGGCGGTGGCGCTGCAGCACGGGGTCGCGCTGGGGTCGGGGCTGCTCACGGTGCACTCGATCGAGCAGGCGGTGGCGCGGTCCGGGCCGGACGGGCACAACAAGGGCGCCGAGGCGGCGGCGGCCGCGCTGGTGCAGGTGGGCGTGGCGCGCCGGTTCGGGCCGCGCTGATGGCGGGCGTGGGGCAGGGGGTCGGCTGATGGCGCAGGGCGGGGACGGCGGCAAGGCGGCGCCGAAGGGGCGGCCGCGCACGGCGGCGCGCGTGGGCGCGGTGCAGGCGCTGTTCCAGAGCGAGCAGGGCGGCGAGGGCGCGGAGACGATCATCGACCAGTTCGTGCGCCACCGGCTCGGCCAGCTTCCGGGCAGCGAGGACGGGTTCGAGAGCGGGCGGGTGCCGGACGCGCACGTCGCGCTGTTCTCGCGCATCGTGCGCGTGGCCGTCGCCGAGCAGGACAGGCTGGACGCGATGATGGCCGAGGCGCTGCCGCCGGAGTGGCCGATGGCGCGGCTCGACCCGGTGATGCGCGCGCTGGTGCGGGCCGGCGGCGCGGAGCTGTGCATGGCGGACGGGCCGCCGTCGCGCGTCGTGATCAACGAGTACCTCGACGTGGCGCACGGGTTCTTCGCGGGCGACGAGCCGCGGATGGTCAACGGGCTGCTCGACCGGCTGGCGCGGCAGCTCCGGCCGAAGGAGTTCGCGGCGGGCGAGGCGGCGTAGCAAGGCCGGGCTCTGCCCGGACCCGCCAGGGCGAGCCGCCCTGGACCGGCCTCACTCAAGTTGCGCGTTCCAAGGGCGCAGCCTTTGGCGGAGTTTGAGGCGGAGCCTCAACCTTGCTTCCTTCGGGGGTTTTCCGGTGGTGTTGCCCGCGGAGTTCGGCCTGATCGCGCGGCATTTCCGGCCTTTGGCGGGGGAGGGGTCGCTGGGGCTGGCGGACGACGCGGCGGTGTTCGTGCCGCCGGCGGGGCGGGCGCTCGTCGTCGCGGCGGACGCGATGGTGGCGGGGGTGCACTTTCTCCCGGACGACCCTGCCGAGACGGTGGGGCGCAAGCTGCTGCGGGTGAACCTGTCGGACCTCGCGGCGATGGGAGCGGTGCCGTTCGCCTACCTGATGACGGTGTCGGCGCCGGTGGGGACGCCGGACGCTTGGTTCGCGGGGTTCGCGGCGGGGCTGGCTGCCGACCAGGCGGCGTTCGGGGTGCGGCTGCTGGGCGGGGACACGACGTCCACGCCGGGGCCGATGACGCTGTCGCTCACGGTGCTGGGGAGCGTGGTGCCGGGGTGCGCGGTGCTGCGCTCGGGGGCGCGGGCGGGCGACGGGGTCTGGGTCAGCGGGACGATCGGGGACGGGGCGCTGGGGCTCGACGTGCTGCAGGGGCGGGTC
>JBPBQX010000143.1:0-4533 GCA_050955025.1 Janthinobacterium lividum | reverse complement strand
GCCGCCCTCCGCCCCCGCCCGGTGCAGCACCCAGGTCGGCGCCTCCCCCGCCGTGGCCACCAGCCGCGCCCCCGCCGGCGTGCGCAGCGCCGAGTCCACCACCACCCGCACGATCGCCCGCGTCCGCGCCCCCGCCAGCCGACACGTCAGCTCGGGGTCATCCGCCAGCACCGTCCCGATCCCGCACATCACCGCGTCGTGCGAAGCCCGCAGCGCGTGCCCTTCCCGCCGCGCCTCGGCCCCCGTGATCCACCGGCTGTCCCCGGTGCGCGTGGCGATCCGCCCGTCCAGGCTGCTCGCCAGCTTGAGCGTGACCACCGGCCGCCCCCGCTCCACCCGCGACAAAAACCCTGCCGCCACCTCGCGCGCCTCGCCCGCGAGCACGCCCTCCCTGACCTCGATCCCCGCCGCCCTGAGCCGCGCCACCCCGCGCCCGCTCACCCGCGGGTCCGGATCCCCGCACCCCACCACGACCCGCGCGACCCCCGCCGCCACCAGCGCGTCCGCGCACGGCGGCGTCCCCCCCACATGGCTGCAAGGCTCCAGCGTCACGAACGCGCACCCGCCCCGCGCCCCCTCGCCCGCCATCGCCAGCGCCACCGCCTCCGCGTGCGGCCGCCCGCCGTCCGCCGTGCGCCCGCGCCCGACCACCCGCCCGTCCGCGCCCACGACGACGCACCCGACCGACGGGTTCGGCCAGGTCACGCCCAGCCCCCGCCGCGCCAGCGCCAGCGCCGCGCGCATCGGCCCGGCATCATCCCCGAGATCCGTCATCGCCCGCATATGGCCCGCCGTGCACCCCCCGCTAAGTGCCCCGCGCCACTTTCGCGCAGCAGGAAAGCAAGCGAGTTCTTTCCTGAAAGAAAGAACCAAAGAACTCTGCCCATAAGAACTCCCAGCCAACCGGCCGCAGGAACCCAACCGGGCAAAGTCTTTTTGCTTCTTTTTCTTCAGAAAAAGAAGGCCTTCCCTACTCCTGCACTGGCGGCGCGAGCGACCCCAGGAACGCCTCGAAGTCGCGTGCCTCGCGGAAGTCCCGGTACACGCTGGCGAAGCGGACGTACGCCACCGCGTCGACCTCCTTGAGCGTGTCCATGACGTGCTCGCCGATCTTGCTCGACGGGATGTCGACCTCGCCGCTCGCCTCGAGCTGCCGCACGATGCCGTTGACCACGCGCTCGACGCGCTCTTCCTGCACGGGCCGCTTGCGCAGCGCGATGCTGATGGAGCGCAGCAGCTTGTCCCGGTCGAACGGCACCCGCCGCCCGTCGGACTTGACCACCGTCAGCTCGCGGAGCTGCACCCGCTCGATCGTGGTGAACCGCTGCCCGCAGCTGGGGCAGGACCGCCGCCTGCGGATCGCGCCGTTGTCCTCGGTCGGCCGCGAGTCCTTCACCTGCGTGTCGTCGTGGCCGCAGAAGGGGCAGCGCATCAGGAAGCAAGGCCAGGGCGCTGCCCTGGACCCGCCAGGGCGAGCCGCCCTGGACCGGCACTAACAGAAAAGAACCCCGGGAGCGCCGGGGTCTGGGGGGCGGCCTCGCCCCCCAGCCTTGCCTTCACCGCCCCTGGTAGATCGGGAAGCGCGCGCAAAGCTCGAGCACCCGGTCGCCCACGAGCTTCTCGACCCGCGCGTTGTCCCCGTCGTTGGCCTGCGCGTAGCCCTCGAGAACCTCGTTGATCATCTCGCCGACCTGCCTGAACTCCGCCGTGCCGAAGCCCCGCGTCGTCCCCGCCGGCGTGCCGAGACGGATGCCCGACGTGATCGCCGGCTTCTCCGGATCGAACGGGATGGCGTTCTTGTTCGCCGTCATGTGCGCCCGCTCCAGCGTCGCCTCGGCCACCTTGCCCGTGACCTTCTTCGGCCGCAGGTCCACGAGAACCATGTGGCTGTCCGTGCCGCCCGTGACGATGTCGAGCCCCGCCGCCACCAGCGTCTCGCCGAGCGCGCGCGCATTGTCCTGCACAGCGCGCTGGTAGGCGCGGAACTCCGGCCGCAGCGCCTCGCCGAAGGCGACCGCCTTGCCCGCGATGACGTGCATCAGCGGCCCGCCCTGGATGCCCGGGAACACCGCCGAGTTGAACTTCTTGCCCAGCTCCGGGTCGTTGGACAGGATGATCCCGCCCCGCGGCCCGCGCAGCGTCTTGTGCGTGGTGCTGGTGCAGACGTGGGCATGCGGCAGCGGGCTCGGATACAGCCCCGCCGCCACCAGGCCCGCGAAATGCGCCATGTCGACGAGGAAGTAGGCGCCCACCTCGTCGGCGACCTTGCGGATGCGCTCGAAGTCGATGAACCGCGGATACGCCGAGCCGCCGGCGATGATCAGCTTCGGCCTGTGCTCGCGCGCCAGGCTATCGAGCTGCTCGTAGTCCAGCAGCCCGTCCTCGCGCTTCACGCCGTACTGGACCGCGTTGAACCACTTGCCCGACATGTTGGGCGCGGCGCCATGCGACAGATGCCCGCCCGCCGCCAGGCTCATCCCCAGGATGGTGTCGCCCGGCTTGACGAGGGCGAGGAACACCGCCGAGTTCGCCTGCGCGCCGGAATGCGGCTGCACGTTGGCGTACTGGCACTCGAACAGCTGCTTGATGCGGTCGATGGCGAGCTGCTCGACGCGGTCCACCTCGACGCAGCCGCCGTAGTAGCGCTTGCCCGGCAGCCCCTCGGCGTACTTGTTGGTCAGCACGCTGCCCTGCGCCTCGAGCACCGCGGCCGAGCAGATGTTCTCGCTGGCGATCAGCTCGATGCCGTCCTGCTGGCGCACCAGCTCGGCGGCGATGATCTCGGCGACCACCGGATCGGTGTCGGCAAGCCGCCCCTCGAAGAAGCGGTGCAGCGAGTTCGTCCCACTCTGTTCGTTCATGGCGTCATTCCCTGCCCTGTTTGTCGAGGCCGCGCATCGCGCGCCCGGCGGCCCGCCGCCGCGCCGGCAGCCGCATTACGCGCGGCACTGTCCGGCCTTTGTAAAGGGTTTTCGCGCCGGCGGGAACACTCCTGACGCAACTTCCGGAAACGCCCGCCGCCCTGGGGCGGCCGAAGCCGGAAGCCCCCCCCCGCCGCGCGCCGCCTCAGGACCCGTAGGTGTCGGCCACGTCGCTGATCTGGATCGTGGGCTGCAGGTCGGTGAAGTTCGGCACGTCGCCCATGACCTTCGCGCCGGTCGCCGCGACCGCCGCCTCGAACGCGTCCGCGGACTCGAAGTCGAGGTTGACCACGATCTGGAACACCGGCTCGCCGCCACCCGGAGCGCGCACGCCCTTGAGCACCGTGTAGCCGCGCAGCCCGACGGGGCTCCACGTCTCGGCCACCATCGTCATGTGCCGGTTGAGGTAGTAGTCCATGTCGAACCGCGACCCCTCCTTGGCCGGATACATCACGCTCACGATCGCCATGGCCATCTCCCTTGCCTGAACCGCGGGCACCATCCGCCCCCCCGCCCCCGCCCGCAAGGGAGGCCCCCTCCCCGGCCCCCGGTCCAGGTCGGCACGCCCCGGCGGGTCCGGGACAGCGCCCTGGCCTTGTGCCCTACCCCGCCCGCCCCGCCAGCGCCGCCACCGCCTGCCCCACCAGCCCGTCCAGAACCTCGGCAACCGGCAGCTCCGCCGTGACCATCCCGACCGACTGCCCCATCATCACCGACCCCCCCTCGACGTCCCCCTCGACCACCGCCCGCCTGAGCGCCCCCGCCCAGAAATGCTCGATCTCCAGCTGCGCCGCCTGCTTGTCGAGCGCCCCCGCCCGGAACCGCCCGCCGACCTCGCGCTGGTGCGCCATGAACCGCCGCACCCCCTCGTTCGCCAGCCCGCGCACCGGAATGACCGGGAAATCCTCGTCGAGCTGCACCGACGCCAGCGCATCGCGCGCGTTGGCCCGCAGGAACGCCCGCTTGAACGCCGGATGCGCCACGCTCTCGACGCTCGCCGCGAACAGCGTCCCCAGCTGCGCCCCCGCCGCCCCCATCTCCAGGTAGGAAAGCATCGCCTCCCCCCGCCCGATGCCCCCCGCCACGAACACCGGAACCTCCCTCACGTGCGGCAGGATCTCCTGTGCCAGCACGCCGAGCGACACCGGCCCGATGTGCCCCCCCGCCTCCGACCCCTCGATCACCAGCGCGTCCGCCCCCGACCGCACCAGCCGCTTCGCCAGAACCAGCGCCGGGGCAAAGCACACCAGCCGCGCCCCCCCGTCCTTCACCGCCCGCACCGCCGCCCCCGACGGCACGCCCCCCGCGAGCACCACGTGCCCCACCCCCGCCGCCAGACACACCCGCACGAGATCGTCCAGCTGCGGATGCATCGTGATCAGGTTCACCCCGAACGGCGCGGCGGTCATCGCCTGCGTCCCCGCGATCTCCGCCTCCAGCAGCGCCGGCCCCATCGACCCGCACGCCAGAACCCCGAACCCCCCCGCGTTCGAGATCGCCGACACCAGGTGCCGCTCGCTCACCCAGCTCATCGCCCCGCCCATCACCGCGTAGCGCGTGCCCAGGAACGCCGCCCCCCGCGCCCACAGCCGCCCCAGCGCCGCGCGCGCCG
>JBPBQX010000142.1:0-5011 GCA_050955025.1 Janthinobacterium lividum | reverse complement strand
CGCTCGCCGAACAGGATGCGGTTGGGCAGGCTGGTCAGGGCGTCGTGGCGCGCCATGAACATGATCTGCGCCTCGGCCCGCCTGCGGTCGGTGATGTCCTCGAAGGTCGACACCCAGCCGCCGTCCGCGGTCGGCTGGTGGGAGACCGACACCACGCGGCCGTCGCGCAGCTTGTGGCACATCGTGGCCTCGCGCCGCTGGGCCACGAAGCGCGTCCATTCCCCGAACAGGTCGTCGAGGTCGCGGGTGTGGTTGCCGGCCGCGATGTTGAGCGCGATCATCTCGCGCAGCGACAGCCCGGACACCACCGCGTCCGCGGGCAGGCGGAACATCTCGCGGTAGCGGGTGTTGGCCACCTGCAGGCGGCCGTGGCGGTCGTACTGGCACAGGCCCTGCGACATGTTGCTCAGCGCCGCGTCGAGCTGCAGGTTGATCCGCTCCAGCTCCGCCGCCCGCGCGCGCAGCTCGGTGATGTCGCTGTAGATCTCGACGAAGCCGCCGGCGCGCGTGCGGCTCCGGCTCACGCGCAGCCAGCGGCCGTCGGCGAGGCGCCACTCGCCGGTGTAGGCGTCGGGCGTGTCGGCATCGGGCGCGGCGGAGGTGGGCGCGGGGAGGTCGGGCGTGCCGGCATCGGGCGTGGAGAGGTCGGGCGCGGCAGGGTCGGGCGCGAGGTCAGGGCCGACCAGGCTCGCGAACGGCGTGCCCGCGCGCAGCAGGGCGCCGGCGTGGGGGAAGAACTCCGCCGCCTGGGTGTTGGCGAGCGCGATGCGGCCGTGGCGGTCCACCAGCACGACGCCCTCGCTGGTGCTCTCCACCGCGTCCACCAGCAGCGACTGCGCCGAGCGGCGCTGCGTGACCTCGGACTCCATCATCGCGCGGATGTTGTCGCGCATCACCGCCATGGCCGCGAGCAGGCCGCCCAGCTCGTCCTCGCGGCCCTGCGGGATCGCGGTCTCCAGCTCGCCCTCGGCGATGCGCGCGGCGGCGGCGGCGGCGGCGCGCACCGGGCCCACGATGCGCCGCGTCAGCAGCCAGGTCAGCAGTCCGGACAGCGACACGGCGGCCAGCACCGCGAGCGCGTCCAGCCCGAGGCTGGTGTCGATCGTGCGCAATGCCTTCTGCCGGTAGAGGAACCCGTCGCCGGCGGTGACCTCCACCAGCGTCTCGAGGTGGCCCTCGACGTCCTGCACGCAGCGGTCGAGCGCCTGCCAGTCCATCTCGCCCGCAAGCGCCGGCAGCGGCGCCGGCGCCGGCGGCCACGGCCGCGGCCTGGCGGCCTCGGCCCCGGGGTCCGTGCGCGGGGCCGCGGCGTCGGGCGCGCCCGCGGGCGCCTCGGCGGCGGCGGGCGCAGCGGCGGGCAGGGGCGGGCGCAGCACGTCGCAGCGGCCGAGCGCCTGCTCCGCGGCCTGCGCGGCCTTCATCGCCTCGGGCGAGCGGGCGCGGCTGGCGGCGATGTCGAGGTCCTCGTGCAGCGAGCGCTGCAGCTCGGCCGCGCGGCTGCCGGTCCCGCCGCGGTACGGCGCGTCGTCCGGCCTGTCGTTCGGCGTGGCGTCGGGCACGCCGCGACGCAGCAGCGCCGCCTGCATCCCCGCGAAGTCGACCGCGGCGGCCCGGGCGTAGCTGATGGACTGCAGCGACAGGTCGTAGGTCTCGACCACCAGCCCGCCCGCGTGCCGGATGGCGCGGAACGAGAACCAGCCCAGCGCGGCCGTGATCAGCGTCATGCACAGGAACGCGGCCAGGATGCTGCTGCGGATCGTGCGCGGCCCGGGGCGCCCGGCGCGCCCCGGGCCGCGTGGCGCGAGGCGGCGGAGGGGCAGCCTGCCGCTGCGCCTGGGCCGCGCGGCATCGGGGACTTGGCTGTGGTCCACGATGGATGGGTCGCTCCCTGGAGCCCGCGGCCTGCCGGCTCGCCACCGAGTTATCGCAGGGCTGCCTTCGCCACAACGCCGGCCTGCCGCCCCGGCCTTGTCGCCCGGCCTCTCGCATGATCCGGGGCGTCGCGGCGGCGCGGGCCTGCCGGACGCCGCGCGCGCTTGTCGGTTCCGGAGGCAGCGGGCATGGTCGGCGCCATGGAGACGATCGTGTTCCCGCGCAGCGTGTGGCGCGACCTGGCGCTGCCCGCCGTGGTGGCCCTGGCCGTCTCGGCGGGCGGCATCGCCGCGCTGCGCGCCGCCCGCACCGTGGAGGTGTCGCAGAAGGACCGGATGTTCCAGCCGGGCGCGCTCGTCCTGGAGCGCGGCGACCTGGTGGAGATGGTCAACGACGACGGGCCGCTGCTGCACCACGCCTACGTGTCGACCCCCGAGTTCAGCTTCGACTCCGGCGAGCAGCTCCCGGGCAACCGCACCGAGATCCGCTTCACCGTGCCCGGGACCTTCACCGTGCGCTGCGCCATCCACCCCAAGATGCACCTGTACGTGACGGTGCGGTGACGGCGCTGCTGCGCGCGCTGCGCCAGCTCGACGATCCGGTGTTCGCGGGCGTGCTGCTCCGCTCGGTGCTGTGGTCGGCGGCAGGGTTCGCCCTGCTGTGCTGGGGCGGCGCGTGGGGCGCGCACCACTGGCTCGCGGCGCACGGGGGCGCCTGGCACGGCGCCTGGGCCTGGCTCGGCGGGGCCGCGGCCACGGTGCTCGCGGGCGCCGCCGCGCTGTTCCTGTTCCAGCCGGTCGCGGTGGTGATCGCAACCCTCTACCTGGAGCGCGTCGCGCGCGCCGTGGACCGCGCCTGGTACCCCGCCCTGCCGGAGCCGAAGGGCGCCTCGCTCGCGGTGCAGGCCTGGGACGGGCTGGCGATCGGCGGCACGGTGCTGGCGCTCAACGTCGTGGCGCTGGGGCTGGCGCTGCTGCTGCCGGGCGTGGGCCTGCTGCTCGGCTGGGCGGTCGCGGCCTGGGCGATCGGGCGCGGGCTGTTCGTCGCGGTCGCCATGCGCCGCATGGGGCGCGAGGCCGCGCGCCAGGCCTACGCGCGGCGGCGGGGCGCGGTGCTGCTGCAGGGCGCGGCGCTCGCGGCGGCGTCGGCGGTGCCGGGGCTCAACCTGCTGGTGCCGGTGATCGGGGTCGCGGCCATGGTGCACGTGCTGCACGGGGGGCGGGCCTGAGAAAGGAAGGTTGAGGCTCCGCCTCAAACTCCGCCAAAGGCTGCGCCCTTGGAACGCCTCCCTTGAGTGAGGCCAGTCCAGGGCGGCTCGCCCTGGCGGGTCCGGGCAGAGCCCGGCCTTGCTTCCTTCCCGCCGCCGCCCGCCGTAGTGTGCCGGCCATGCGCTACATTTCCACACGCGGGCATGCCCCCGCGCGCGACTTCGCCGGCGTGCTCCTCTCGGGGCTGGCCGAGGATGGCGGCCTGTTCGTGCCCGAGACCTGGCCGAGCCTGTCCGCCGACGAGCTGCGTGCGATGCGCGGCCTGCCGTACGCGGAGGTGGCGGCGCGGGTGATCGCGCCTTTCGTGGGCGAGAGCGTGCCGTTCGACGTGCTGCAGGGGATGTGCCGCGAGGCGTACGGCGCGGGGTTCGGGCACCCGGCGGTGGCGCCGCTGGTGCAGCTCGGGCCGGCGCTGTGGTCGCTGGAGCTGTTCCACGGGCCGACGCTGGCGTTCAAGGACATGGCGATGCAGCTGCTCGGGCGGCTGTTCGATTACGTGCTGTCCGAGCGCGACGAGCGGGTGACGATCGTGGGCGCCACGTCCGGCGACACCGGGTCGGCGGCGATCGAGGCGTGCCGGGACCGCCGGCGCATCGACGTCGTGGTGCTGCACCCCGAGGGGCGCACCAGCGAGGTGCAGCGGCGGCAGATGACCACGGTGCACGCGCCCAACATCGGCAACATCGGCATCGACGGCACCTTCGACGACTGCCAAGACCTGGTGAAGGCGATGTTCGCCGACCAGCCGTTCCGGCGCGAGATGCGGCTGTCGGCGATCAACTCGATCAACTGGGCGCGGATCGCGGCGCAGATCCCGTACTATGTCTATTCCGCGCTGGCGCTGGGGGCGCCGGAGCGCGAGGTGGCGTTCGCCGTGCCCAGCGGCAACTTCGGCAACGTGTTCGCGGCGTGGGCGGCGCGGCGCATGGGGCTGCCGGTCGGGCGGCTGGTCGTGGGGAGCAACCGCAACGACATCCTGGTGCGCTTCCTGCGCGACAACGACATGAGCGCGCAGGGCGTGGAGCCGTCGCTGTCGCCGTCCATGGACATCCAGGTCAGCTCCAACTTCGAGCGGCTGCTGTTCGAGCTGCTCGACCGCGACCCGGAGGCCACGGCGCGCTCGATGGCGGCGTTCCGGGCGCAGGGCGTGATGCCGGTGCCGGACGCGGCTTGGCGGCGGGCAGGAGAGCTGTTCCGCGGCTTCCGGCTCGACGACGAGGGCACGATCGCGGAGATGCGCAGGCTGGACGCGGAGTGCGGCTATGCCGCGGACCCGCACAGCGCGATCGGGATCGCCGCAGCGCGCGCGTTCCCGGCGCCGGGGATGCCGACGATCGCGCTGGCCACGGCGCACGGGGCGAAGTTCCCGGACGCGGTGGAGCGCGCGGTGGGGCGCCGGCCCCCGCTGCCGCCGCGCATGGCCGACCTATATGAGCGCGAGGAACGTTTCTCCCGCGCGCCCGCCGACCTCGCAGCCGTCGAGGCGCTGGTGCGCGCCTCAGTCCGAAGGAATGCCGCATGACCGACGCCGCCGCCGAGAACCCGATGCCCGCTCCCGGCGCCATGCCCGGCGCGTCCGACGCCGTGCGCGTCACGCGGCTGCCGTCGGGGCTCACCGTGGTGAGCGAGCGCATGGAGCGCGTCGAGACGGTGAGCTTCGGGGCGTACGTCGCCACCGGCACGCGCAACGAGGAGGCGGCGGAGAACGGGGTGTCGCACTTCCTCGAGCACATGGCGTTCAAGGGCACCGCGCGCCGCAACGCGGCCGAGATCGCGGAAGCCGTGGAGAACGTGGGCGGGCACATCAACGCCTACACCGCGCGCGAGCAGACCGCCTACTACGTCAAGATGCTCAAGGAGGACCTCGCACT